>VBCM01000104.1:5535-42407 GCA_005883675.1 Betaproteobacteria bacterium | reverse complement strand
TCGAGGATGCGCTCGAGCACCGCGGTGTTGTAGTAGCTCCTGGTGAGCGAATCGGCCGAGCGCAGATGATCGTAGAGGTACTCGCGCATGCCGCCCGCGAACCATTCGTCCATCGGCACGCGGAAGCCGACCTTGCGGCGCTTGCGGATCTCGCGCGGCAGGATCGAGCGCGCGGCCTCGCGCAGCACGCGCTTGCGCCTGAGCTCGTCCACGCGCCAGTGGTCGGGCAGCGTGGCGACGAACTCCACCAGTTTGTGGTCGAGGAACGGCACGCGCGCCTCGATCGAGGCGGCCATGGTCATGCGGTCGCCGCGCTCGAGCAGGTTGTCGGGCAGCCAGCTCGTCTGGTCGAAATACAGCATGCGCCGCAGCGCGCTCGTGTCGGGGTGCGCGTCGTAGGGCGGCAGCTCGTCGCGGATCTCGCGCTCGTGCACGCGCAGGCGCGAGAGCGTGCGCCGCTCGGCGAAATCCATGGCGCCGAACCAGCGCACGTAGCGCTCGCGCCAGTCCTCGCAGTTCAGGCTCGCCACCGCGATCTTCATGTCGCGGTAGCCCAACGGCAGCTCGTGCACGAGCGGCGCGAGGAGCGTGCGGCGCAGGCGCCGCGGCACGCTCCAGTACATCCACGCGAGGCACTCCGCCACGTGCTTGCGATAGCCGCCCAGCGTCTCGTCGGCGCCCTCTCCGGTGAGCACCATCTTGACGGTGCGAGCCGCTTCTTTCGATAAGAGATAAATCGCGATATCGGAGGGCTCGGACACCGGCGCATCGCGGCAGGCGACGAGCCGCGGCAGGTAGTGCATGAACTCTTCGTGCGTCACCGTCATCGGGTAGTGATCGGTGCCGAATTCGTGCGCGACGCGCGCCGCGTGCGCGAGCTCGTTGTAGCGGTCGCCGGCAAAGCCGACGGAGAAAGTCTTTACTTTGGAGCAGTAGCGCGTCATCAGCGCCACGATCACGCTCGAGTCGAGCCCGCCGGAGAGATACGCGCCGAAGGGCACATCGCTCACCATCTGCAGCTGCACCGCCTCCGACAGGTGGCCGAGGAAGGCGCCGAGCGTCTCCTGCGCCGGAAGATTACGCACCACGCTGCGGGGGAACTTGTCAGGCGGCGTCCAGTAGCGCAGCTCCTGCAGGTGCCCGCGGTGCCAGATCGCGGCGCTGGCGGGCGGGAGCTTGCGGATGCCGTCGAACAGCGTATGCGGGCCGGGCACGTAGCGGTACGCGAGGTAGTCCCACACCGAGGCGAGGTCGACCTCGCGCGGCATGTTGGGAAGCTTGAGCAGCGCCTTCAGCTCGGAGGCGAAATACAGGCCGCCGTTCGCCTCGTAGAGATAAAGCGGCTTTTCGCCGAAGCGGTCGCGCGCGAGGAACAAGCGCTCGGCGCCCGCGTCCCAGAGGGCGAAAGCGAACTGCCCGCGCAGGTGATGCACGCACTGCGGCCCCCAGTGCTGGTAGGCCCGCAGCAGCACCTCGGTGTCGGAATCGCGCTGGAACTGGAAGCCGTGGAACTCGAGCTCGGTGCGGATCTCGCGGAAGTTGTAGATCTCGCCGTTGAAGGTGAGCGCGAGGCCCGCGGCCTCGTCGCACATCGGCTGGTGGGCGCCGGCCGGATCGATGATCGCGAGGCGCCGGTGGCCGAGCGCCACGCGGTATTCGCCGCGCCCGGCGAGGAACGAGCAGCTGCCGGCGCCGTCGGGGCCGCGGTGCGCGAGCGCATTCAGCATCGGCTGCAGCGCGCGCTCATCCGGCGCGTGCCGACTCGGGGCGATCCAACCGGCGATGCCGCACATGGCGCTCTTACCCTCCTACGTCGCGGCCTTGGGCGTGCGCATCGCGCACAGTCCCCAGTAGAGCTGCGAGAAATCGCGCGCCACCCGCTCGAGCGAATAAGCCGCGGCGATGCGCGCGCGGCAGGCGGCGCTCATGCGCGCAAGCGTGGCCCGATCCTCCGCCAGCTTGGAGATGGCGGCAGCCACGACTTCGGCGTCGCGCGGCGCGACGAACACACCGTGCTCGCCCTCGCTCACCACGTCGGGGATGGCGCCCACCGGCGTGACGATCGGCACGACGCCCGCCGCCATCGCTTCGAGCAGCGAGTACGGCAGCCCTTCGCCGTAGCTCGCCAGCACCAGCACATCGGCCTGCGCGAGGAGCTGCGCCTTGTGCGCGCCGTACGCCGGGCCGACGAACGCCACGTCGCGCGCGAGGGCCGCATCGCGCGCGTACTGGCGAAGCCGCGGCTCCTCGGGGCCGCTGCCCGCGAGCACCAGTCGCGCCGCGACGCCGCGGGCGCGCGCAAGGCGCAGCGCCTCGATCGTCTCGAGCAGGCCCTTCGCGGGGGCGAGCCGGCCGATGTAGATGAGCCGCAGCGGTGCGGCCGGATCGGGCGCGGCACGGTTGTAGCGCGTATAGGGGGTGCAATCGATGCCGTTGGGCACGACCTCCACCGCCTGCCCGGGAAGCCGCGCGCGGAAAGCCTCGAGCTGCGCGCGCGAGAGCACGACCACCGCGTCGGCAAGGCCGAGGCTCGCGCGCAGGAAAACGGCGAAGAGTCCGCTCCCGCGGGCGAAATGGTCGAGCTGCCCGCCGTGCACCTGGTAGAGCACGCGCGCGCCGCAGAGCTTTGCCACCACGAGATAGCCGAGGTCGCGCCAGTAGGCCTTGCGGTTGAGCGACGTGTTGATATGCAGGAGCTCGGCACCCGTGCGCACGAGGGTCGCCGCCAGCAGAAACGGGCTCGCCGCAAGGCGCGCGAGCCGGCCAAAGAAGCCCTCGCGGCGGCCTTCGCTGCCCACCTGGAAATGCACCAGATCGAAGCGCGCGACCAGCCGCGAGCCGAGAAGCCCGTTGAGATGCGTGGTCACCCCGCTGATCGCCTCGCGGCTCGGCCCGAGCAGCACGACCACCGGGCGCCTCACGCAGCCTTGCGCAGCGGGACCTGCAGGCGCGGCCTGCGCTCCTCGGACCCGCTGACGCCGAGCGCGTCGTACACGTCCTCCAGCGCCGCGAGCGCGCGCTCGGGCGCGGCGCGCACGCGCGCGGTCTCGCGCGCGGCGGCGCCCATGCGAGCTGCCAGGGTGCGGTCGCAAAGCAGGCGAGCGAGCGCGCGTTGCAGGTTGGCCTTGTCGCCCGGCGCGACCAGCAGGCCGCTCGCGCCGTCGACCACCACTTCGGGAATGCCGCCAACTTTCGTCGCGACTACCGGAATGCCGGCGCTCATTGCTTCGAGCAGGCCGAGCGGTAGTGCCTCGTCGTACGACGGGAGTGCAAATACCGCCGCATGCTCCAGCAGCGCGCGCTTGCCCGACGGCCCGACCCAGCCGGTGAACTTCACGGCGTCCGCAATCTCGAGCCGCTCCGCGTAGCGCGTCACGCCGACGCGGTCGCCATCGCCGGCGCAGACCAGGCGCACGTCCGGCACCGTGGCCCGCACCGCAGCGATGGCGTCCAGCAGATCGTAGATGCCCTTGGTTGCGTCGAGGCGGCCGAGGAACAGCACGAGGTTCGGCTTCTCCGCGACTTCGGGAGCGGCCAGTGCCACCGGCGGCGGCACCAGGGCGACGGCCGCGTTGCGTGCCACGCTGCGCACCCACGTGCGCATCGCCTCGCAGGGCACGCAAACGATTGCGGCGTGCTCGAGGAACAAGCGGCTGCTCGCGACGTAGCCCGAGCCGTGGAGCTGCAGCGCCACCGGGCAGCCGGCGGCGAATGCCGCTCCCATGAACGCAGCCTCGCGCCAGAAGCCCGCGCCGGAGGAGACGTGGACATGCACCGCCACGCGGCGATGCTCGGCGAGGAGCGCGGCGAATTCGCGCGCCGCCGTTCCGGCCATGGCGATTTTGCGCCTTAGCGTGCCATCACCGTGCGTCGCGATGTAGGTGATCGGCCAGCGCTTGAAGAGGCCGTGCGCGCGGTAGGCGTCCACCGCGGCCGCGATGCTGCCGTGCGTCTCGGGCGCGGCGCCGAGCATGGCGATGCTCGAATATAGGCGTGTCGTCATGAGCCTAGATTCGTCGCCGGCGTGCGAATGCGTCCACTACGATGAGATCGCCCGCCCGGTTCATGGTGTGCAATCCGAAGAGGCCGCTCTCGGCGCTCGGCAGCAGCCGCTCGACCTGCCGCTCGGCGTATTCCTCGGGGGTGAGCTTCAGCACGCGGTGGATGGCGAGGCCCGCGCCGTAGCGCGGTACGCACACCTGCGCGGGGCGGTAGAGCACGCCATTGCGCGAGAAGAGGCTCCCTGCGGGTCGGGACGAGCGCGCGTCGGACTTCACCGGGTTCTTGGCATGCGGCCGCCACTCGCCCATGAGCCGGTCGGCATAGAAGAGGTGCAGCTCGTCGTCGAACATGCGCGAGCCGCCGGCGGCGGAGTTGGCGAACATCCACCAGCGCTCGCCCGAGCGGTGCAACGTCGCATCGACGAGGCGCACGTCCTCGAGCAGCACCTGCTCGCGCTTCCACGACAGCGGGAAGTCGACGCAGCGGTAGAGCTCGACGCGGCGGTTGCGCGCGCTCTCGGGCAGCATCCAGAGCTGACCGTCGTGCTCGAAGACGTATGGATAAGAGAGGTGGTAGTCCGCCTCGAGCACCCGGGTCGGCGTCGAGGTGCGCCCCGCGCGGTCGAGCTCCAGCATGGCGATGTGCGCCTTGCCTTCGGCGTAGATCAGCTCCTCGAAGAAGATGTAATAGCGCCCGCTTTTCTCGACCACGAACGGGTCGGCCCAGTCGCGGTCCTTCGGCGGCAGGATGCGCGTGAAGCCCTCGAGGCCGGCCTGCACGCGGCCGCCGAAGCGGTAGGCGAGAAACCACTGCTCGATGTTCAACGCCCGCTCCACGCCGCGGCGCGCAAGCCGCGCCAGGATGCGCGTGGCATCGGCGACGCCCGGCGGGCGCGGCGGCGAAGGCCGCTCGCGCATTTCGCGCAGCCGCCCGAGCCAGCTCTCGCCCGCATGATGCAGCTCGCGCACCGCGCGATAGGCGAACTCCGCGGTCTTGCGCAGCAGCTGGTCCCGGTGGCGCGCCACCGAGAACGGGTAGGTGCGCGCCCAGGACTGATACGCCAGGCGCGCGGGGCGGTCGGCGGCGAGGCGCACCTTGAGGCCCGAAGCGCTGAGCGGCTCGGCCGCGGCGACCTCGGGCAGCCCGGCGAGCGTCTCGCCGAGCGCGCCGTCGGCGCCGAAGCAGAAGCGCCATACGCCATAGCGCGCGCGGCCGTCGAGCTTCGCCTCCTCGACCGCGCCGAGGGCGAACGCGATATCGAGCGGCGTGTCCGGCGCGCCGGGGGCGAGCTCGTCGGTGAGCAGCACCGGATCGGTCGGCGCCGTGCCGAAAAGGCGCCGGTCGAGTGCGCCGTACAGGCGCCAGGCAAGCGACGGCGCCGCCGGCGCGGCGCGGCCGGCCTCGATCAGGCGAACGTCGGCGAAGTCGGCGGCGGCGAGCTTGGCGAGCGCCTCGACGATCCAGCGCGGCTGCAGCGGCGCATCGGCGAACACGCCGACGCGCAGCTTTCGTCTCTGCGGGCTCGCGGCAGGCGCGAGCTCGCGTTCCATGGCTAGAGCCGCCATACCCGCAGCCCTTCCTTGCGCAGCGCCCGCGCATCGAGCACGGCCTTGCAGATTTTCATAGCGGGAAAGCATGCTTGAGCTTCGTTGTGCGCCGTCGCCCCGCGCGCTCGGCGCACGTAGGCCGGCCGGGATTGATGCGCCGGCCCGACTGCATCGATCGGCTCATAGGGAAAAAACGCGCATCTCGTGCGCGGGCTCATAGGGAAAAAACGCGCATCTCGTGCGCGTCAATAGGCCGAGCGCGCTGCGCGCGGCTCAGCGCGCGTAGCAAAGCGTGGTCCTAATTGCTCTCGGAGCCGGCGGTGCGATCGCGGTCAGTCGCGTTGCCGATCCACCAGCCGTTCATGTAGTCGGCGGCGCAGACCTGCACGTTCTGCCGCGAGCACTGGTAGGCATAGGTATTTCTTTTCGGTATTCAAGCGCGGCACGAAAGGCGTGTACCAGCATCGCGCGCACAACCACCTACACCGCTACCTTGCCGAGTTTGACTTCCGCTACAACAACCGCAAGACGCTTGGCGTCGAAGACAGCCAGCGCGCGGACAAGCTGCTCAAGGGTTTCCGTGGCAAGCGGTCAACTTACGAAACGACTACTGTCTGAATATGGCTGGAGAAAAAGAAAAGCGAAGGAAGCGAACGCCGAAGGGCAAGCCGGACAACGCGGCTCAGTCCAAGCGGTTTATCGAAGCGGCGAAGCCTCTAGGCGTGGACGAGAGCGGGGAAGCGTTCAGCAAGGCGCTGAACAAGATCGTCCCGAAGAAAGACAGAGATGGGAACAGCTAGACCTGTTTTAGATGCGTGGTAGGTCAAATCTAATATCGCGTTTTCCATGGCTAGAGCCGCCACACCCGCAACCCTTCCTTGCGCAGCGCCTGCGCATCGAGCAGCGCCTTGACATCGATGATGCAGCCCTGGCGCACGACTTTGCGCAGGTAGGCCTCCACCGGCAGCTCGAGATAGCGCCGGTGCGCCACGGCGAGAATCAGCGCATCGGCGCAGGGCAGCGACTCCCACTCGGTCAGCCGCACGCCGTACTCGTGCAGCGCATCGTCCGGGCTCGCCTGCGGGTCATGCACGTAGGTCTCGACGCCGAACTCGTGCAGCTCGCGGATGATGTCGATGACCTTCGAGTTGCGGATGTCGGGCACGTCCTCCTTGAACGTCAGCCCGAGCACGTTCACGCGCGCCCCCTTGATGTTGCGCCCGGCGTGGATCATCTGCTGCACCGTCTTGCGCGCGATGTGGCTCCCCATGGCGTCGTTGATGCGCCGCCCGGCGAGGATCACCTCCGGGTGGTAGCCCATCAGCTCCGCCTTGTGCGTGAGGTAGTACGGATCGACGCCGATGCAGTGGCCGCCGACCAGGCCCGGCTTGAACGGCAGGAAATTCCACTTGGTGCTCGCCGCCTTCAGCACCTCGGTGGTGTCCAATCCCATGCGTTCGAAGATGATGGCGAGCTCGTTGACGAACGCGATATTGAGGTCGCGCTGCGTGTTCTCGATCACCTTCGCCGCCTCGGCCACGCGGATCGAGGACGCCTTGTATACCCCCGCCTTCACCACCGAGGCATACAACCCGGCGACCTTTTCCAGCGTGTCGGCGTCGTCCCCGGAGACGACTTTCAGTATTTGCGTGAACGCGTGTTGCCGGTCGCCGGGGTTGATGCGCTCGGGCGAATAGCCGACGTGGAAGTCCTGCTTCCAGCGCATGCCCGAGGCGCGCTCCAGGATCGGCACGCACACTTCCTCGGTCGCGCCGGGGTAGACCGTGGACTCATAGACGACGGTCGCGCCGGGCTTCATATAGCGCCCGACCGTCTCGCTCGCCGATTCGAGCGGCGCGAGATCGGGCTGGCGCGCGGCGTTGATCGGCGTGGGCACGGCGACGATGATGAACTCGGCCTGCGCGAGATCCGCGGGATAGCAGCTCGCGCGCAGCTCGCGCGCCTCGAGCAGCTCCGCGGTGGCGACTTCGCCGGTGGCATCGACATGGTGGCGCAGGTTCTCGATGCGCTTTTTCGAGAGGTCGTAGCCGATGGTGGGGCGCTCCCGGCCGAAGGCCACCGCCACCGGCAGGCCGACGTAGCCGAGGCCGACCACGGCCACCGTCGCAAGCGCGGCGGCCGTTTCGGTTTGTGAGCTGCGCTCGAGTACCGCTGCTTCAGGCATGCGCCACCTTTTTTTCTGCCATGACCGGCGCGAGATTGTCCGCGTACCACGCGATCGTCTGTTCCAGTCCCGCCATGATCCGGACCGCGGGGCGGTAGCCGAGGAGCCGCACTGCCTTGGAGATGTCGGCGCGCGAGAACTGCACGTCGCCGCGGCGCGGCTCGCGATGCGCCGCCTTGACCTGACGCAGCTCGGGAAAGCGCTGCGCGACGCCGTCGCGGATCATGGCGTAGAGCTCGAGAAGCGAGGTCTGGTCGCCAAGGGCGATGTTGTACGCCTGCCCGAGCGCCGCGGGATCCTCCACGGTGGCGGCGAGCAGGTTCGCCTGCACCACGTTGTCGACGTAGCAGAAGTCGCGCGCCGCGGCGCCGTCGCCGTTGATGTACGGCACCTGGCCGCGCAACAGCGCCCCGATCCACGCGGGGATCACCGACGCATAGGCACCGTTCGGGTCCTGGCGCGGGCCGAAGACGTTGAAGTAGCGAAGGCCGATGGTCTTGTAGCCGTAGCAGACGTCGAAGACATCCGCGTAGAGCTCGTTCACCTGCTTGGTGAGCCCGTAGGGCGACATGGCGCGGCCGGTGAGCGCCTCGACCTTGGGCAGCGCGGGGTGATCGCCATATACCGCGCTCGAGCTGGCGTAGACAAACCGCGCTACGCCGGCATCCCGGGCGGCGACGAGCAGGTTGAGAAAGCCGGCGACATTGGCCGCGGTGCTGGCGATCGGATCATCGATGGACCGCGGCACGCTGCCGAGCGCCGCCTGGTGCAGCACGACGTCGACGCCGGCGCAGGCGCGCTCGCAGGCATCGACCGAACGGATGTCGCCCTCGATGAAGCGGATTCCGGGCGGCAGGTTTTCGCGCTTGCCCGTGGCGAAGTTGTCGAGGCCGATGACCGACTGGCCGAGCGCGAGCAGCCGCTCGGCGAGATGCGAGCCGATGAAGCCGGCGGCGCCCGTGACGAGCCAGGTGCGGCCGCGGCTCCTAATGCGCTGTTGCGCGGTTTCGTAGCTGTGCACTTTTGCTCCTGGGTGTCGCAAGCTCCGCCAGCAGCTGCTCGTAGCGCTCGACCATCGCGCGCTCCGAGAAGCGCGCCACGACGGTCGCGCGCGCGTTCTCGCCCATGCGGGTACGCGCGAGCGGATCGGCGAGCGCCGCGAGCCGCTCGACTAGCGTAGCGGTATCGCCCACCGGAAATAGCCAGCCCTCGTGGCCCGAATGGATCATCTCGGCGGCGCCGCCCACCGCGGGATGGACCACCGGGCGCCCGAGCGCCATCGCCTCGATCGCGGCGAGCGAAAAGGCCTCGGTGAAGCTCGTCAGCGCGACGACGTCGCAGGCGGAGATGAAAGGCCGCACGTCCTCCTGGAAGCCCGAGATCACGAAGCGGTCGGCAACGCCGAGCGCGCGCGCCCGCGACTCGACGGCACCGCGCTCCTCGCCATCGCCGATGAAGAGCGCGCGGGCGGGCAGCCCCATGGCGCGCAACCGCGCCAGCGCGTCGATGAGCTGCACCGGGTTCTTCTCCGGCCGCAGGACCGCCGAAAGGCCGACGACGTAGTCGGTCTCGGCGAAGCCGAGCGCGCGCCGCAGGGCGGTGGCATCGACCGGTTGCCAGTGCTCGTGATCGACGCCGTTGTAGATGACGCGGTTGCGGCGGGCGAAAAGCCCGCGCGCGAGCCAGTGGCGGCGCTGGCCCTCGCACACGAAGACGGCGCAGGCCGCCCGCCAGAAGAGCGGCCGGTAGGCCGCCATCTGCAGCTGCTCCTTCAGCGTGCGCACATAGGTGCTATGCAACGAGACGGCGAGCGGAGCGCCGCTCGAGGCGAGCGATGCGTACAGCAGCGCGTACGGGTTGGTGGCGAGCACGACCTGCGGAGCGAGGCGCTCGAGCAGCGCATGCAGGTGCGAGAGCGCGCCGGGGTCGAAGTAGCGCTTGGCGTGCAGGCAGCGCACGGTGGACTGTGCCGGAAGACGCAGGCGCGAGAGCTGGCTTGGATCGTTCTTGACGTAGATGGCATGGCACTCATGGCCGCGCTCGGCGAGGCGGTTGGCGAGCGTGATCGCCTGGCGCTCGGCGCCGCCGTGCACCAGCGACCCGGTGACGAACACGATCCTCATGCGTGGCGCCGCAGGTTGAACGGCGCGTAGATGAGCGCAATGACCACGGCGCCGGCGGCAAGGCGCACGATGTGCGGGCTGCCGGCGAAGAGCCAGCGCACTACGAGCCAGGCGGCCGCCGTTGCGGCCGCGGTCCAGAGGAGGTGCCGAGCGAGCGAGCGCCAGTGCTGCTGCGCGCGCACCGGGACGCCGCTGATCGCCGCGATGCGCCGAAGCACGATCGTGCGATCAAGGTAGAGCGCGCTCACGCTGCCGGCGGCGGCGCCGGCAAGACCCAGATGCACGCCGCCGTAGTAGGAAAGCGGCACCGACACGGCGAGCACGATGATGTTGAGCCTAAGATTGAACATTCCCTGGCGCAGGAGCTGCAGCACGGTGGAGAGCTCCACTACGAGCGCGGCGAGCCCCATGATGTACACGCGCATCACCGTCGCCGCATCGACATAGGACGCCGTGTAGACGAGGCTCACGATGTCCGCGGCGAAGGCGAACATGAAGCCGAGCAGCGGCAGGAGCAGCATGGCCACCAGGACGTTCGCGCGCGCGTTCATCTCCATCATGCTGCGCGCCTCACCCGCCGCCTCGAGCCGGCTCATGCTCGGCATGAAGGCCTCGAGCACCGACTGGCGGAAGATATTGACCACCTGCCCGAGGATCGCGGCGATCGAGAACGAGGCGAAGCTGTGCAGCGTGAAGAGCGTCGCCGCGACCCACTGGTCGGCCTGCGAGCGCAGCACGTAGCAGGCGCTCGACAGGCCGAAGGGCGCGGTGTAGCGGAACTGGCCGGCGAACACGCCGGCCTTGAACCACGGTCGGCTCCAGCCATGAAAGCGCCCGATGTAGCCGAGAAGGAGCGCAAGCTTGAGCAGCACTGTGGCGAGCAGCAGCCACAGGATGATCCCCATGTCGGCGGTCAGCCAGGCGCCGCCCGCGACCAGCGCCGCGCGCGCGAGCGCCACCGAGATGGTGGCGAACGCCTGCAGCGGGATGCGCTCCTCGATGGTCGGCAGGAAGTCGAGCAGGCACGAAGTCACCCACAACGCGACGAACGCCGGCACGAGCGCCCCGTATTGCGCGAGCGGATGCAGCGTGGAAGGCAGCCACGGGTTGAGCGGGCTCACGATCAACGCGGAGATGACACCGGTGCAGGCCACGAAAGCGAGCGTCTGGTGGATGTAGAGCCGGCGCGCGGGCGCGTCCGAGCGCGGCAGGAAGTAGTACAGGGCCCCCGGCATGCTGAGCGGCGCGAGCGCCATCACCGTGCCCACCGCGAGCCACAGCAGCCGGTACTCTCCGAAGGTGTGCGCATCGAGGCAGCGCACCAGCACCACCGGCAGCAGGAACTGCAGCGCCTGGTCGAAGGCCTTGACCGCGCCCAACGAGACTGCGCGCCGCGCGAGTCCCTGGGCGGCGATCGCTTTGGCAGCGGCGTTCATCGGGGGGTTGGCTGGAAAAAAATGCAATCCCCCCGCCGCGCTTCGCTTATCTCTTCTGTCATGCGAGCTCGTCGAAGAGCCGCGCGTAGCGCGCGAGCACCTCGGCCGCCGAATGATTGCGCTCGAAGTGCGCAAGGCAATCGTGGCTCGCCTGAGTCCAGAGGGCACTGTCCGAAAGGAGGGTCTCGACGCGCGCGGTGCCGCTTGGCACATCGGTGAACACCGTGTTGACCGGCGCGCCGACATCGACGCTCGCGACCGTAGGCACGCCGCGCGCCCAGGCTTGGAGAAACACGTTGGGCATGCCCTCGTATACCGAGGTGAGTACGAGCAGCCGCGCCCGATCGAACCAGCGCTCGACGTCCGCGAGCGGCAGGAAGCCGGTGAACTCGACGTTGGGGAGCCCTGCCGCGCGCGCGCGCAGGGCCTCGAAGTAGCCGGGCTTAAGGCGCTCGCCGCCCACGCTCGGACCGCCGATCATGACGAAGCGCCGGTGTGGCAGCCGCTCGGCGATGTCGAGAAACCAGTGCGGCCGCTTGTAGTCGTGGATCGTGCCGACCCACAGGACGCAGTCGTGCTCGAGGCTCGCGCGGCGCGCATGCGCCGGGGGCACGTAGCAGCTCGGGATGACGAGCGCCTCGCGCTGGTGGTTGCGCCGGCAGCTTTCGAGCTGGAAGGGGTTCTGCGCGACGATGCGATCGACGCGCGCGAGGCCGCGGCGGTAGAGCCAGCGGTCGCGTGCGAGCGTGATCTGCTCCTGGCCGATCTCGAAGTCGCGATCGGAGGCGCCGGCGTAGATCGAGCGCTTGCCGTGCCGCCGGCAGAATTCGGCCACCACACCCGTCCACATGTCGCTCGAGCGCTGGTAGTACAGGTCGGCGCGTGCCGCGCGCAGCGCGCGCCACATGGTGGTGAGCCGCGGGTGCACAAAGCGCAGCACCGGGATGCCCGCGCGCTCGCGGTACGCCTTGTGGACGGTGATGCCGTCGATCATGGCCGGGTCCGGCTGCCCGTAATCCAGGGTGATCACCGAGACGGCGTAGCCGTTCTCGGCGAAAAGCCGCGCGAGGATCGACTGCTGGACTTCGGCGCCGCCGACGACCTGGATGTTCGGATCGCGCGAGAGCACCGGCCAGACATACGGCGCGACGAAGCACAGATGGGGCTTGGAGAGCGGCGCCGCGGCGCTCTGGGCTCGAGCCTGCGCGGCGCCGCGGGCCTCTCGCAGGGCCGCCGGCATGTTCAGGTGCCCGCGCGCCGGCGGGCGAGCTGCCCGTACATCATGCCGATGGCGATCCAGAGGAAGGCGAACTCGGGTGTGGGCCGCAGGCTCGAGCCGGCGAAACCGGTGACGATGAAGCAAAGCAGCCCCGCCACCACCCCCTGGTAGAAGCCGCGCATCGTCGGGCTGAGGTAGGCGTTGCTGCCCAGATCGCGGCAGGTGCGATACACGTGCCAGTAGAACGCGAGGAGCAGCGCCGTGCCGATCAGGCCCATGTCGAGGATTGCCTGCAGGTATGCGTTGTGGGGGTGGGTGACGGGCAGCATCTGCTCTGACCAGAGCGCCCTTGACCACGTCGTCGACTCGAGGCCGGAGCCCCACAGCGGGCTCTTGAAGAGCTCGGGCAGGAGCGGCAGCCAGATGTCGTCGACGCGTCCGGCGCTGAACTCGTTGACGTCGGCGCCACCGACGAGACCCAGGCTCATGCGGCTCACCACGGCGCCGGGCATGACGAGCAGCGCCACACCGCCCGCGAGAAGCGCGAGGCCCAGGGTCTTGGCGTTGAACTTCCAGACGAGGTAGAGCACGTTCACCAGCACCCAGCCGGTCATCGCGCCGCGCGAGAACGTCAGCACGAGCGCGATGGTGAGGATGCCCATGGTGAAGAGCAGCACCGTCTTCAGCCGCAGGTCCCTGGTCTCGCCCCAGGTGAAAAGCAGCAGCGCATACGCCACGGCATAGAGGCGGCCGAGGTCGTTCGCATGCATGCCGAGGCCGGAGAAGAACAGGCGCGAGGTGGGCAGGGCGAGCCACCCGATGCTCACGCCCGCCGCGATCACGTAGCCGATGGCGGCAAGGCTCATCAGCCAGATGCCGGCGACGATCGGCACGAGGAAGTTCTCGGCCTTCTTCGCGCGCGCCACCGCCGTGGCAATCAGCACGGCCGAGCCCACCATCGTGAGCAGCGGCTTGAGCAGCGAATCGCGCAGGTAGCCGAACGCGTCGGTGTAGTGGATGACGTTTTCCTCGTAGAAGTACGGGTAGATCTCATCGACGTGGCGCATGCCGATCAAGCCCGCGATGACGATCGGCACGACGAAAAGCCACACCAGCGGTTTGGGCAGGAAGCGCTTGAGCTCGTAGCCGCGCAGCAGGTACGAGATGAGCGTCGCCGCGAGCAGCAGGTTGATGGGGTTGAGGCCGGTGAATCCGAACACGCTGTGCGGGAAGAGATAGCTGCTCTCCACCGGCAGCATGACTACGAGGAGCACTGCGCCGATGCGATAGTCGACGAGCGTAGCGAGGCAGGCGAGCACCGTGAGCGAGGCGACGAGCGCTTCGAGCTCGCCGATGGCGATGCCGACGCCGCACACGATACCGAAGAGCCCGAGGCCGACGGCCGCGGCAGCAAGGCCCGGGCCGCGCTCGCCAGGCAGCCGCGCGCTAATGGCAGTCATGTCACGACCTTCCGAAAAATTTGACGAGCAACGCCTGCGGCCGGGAGGGATCGGTGCCCACCGCGGGCCGGGCGAGCAAGAAGCTCGCGGCCACGAGGAGCGCCGTGGCCGCCAGCATGAACTTGCGATCCGGCGGCCGCCGCATGCCTAGAACGCGTTCATCAACGTGCCGACGATGCGCGCCGCGGCATCCGAAAGCTCCTTCACCGCACGCTCGGTCTCTTCGACGCGCGTATGGTCGCGCCGCGAAACCAGCAGCACGTCGCCGGCGCGGAAGGCGACGCTCTGCGCATCGGCATACTCGCTGGCGGGCGGCGTGTCGATGAGGATCACGTCGTACTCCGCTTGCGCCTTGCCGAGGAGCGCGGCGAAGCTGCCACGCGAGAGCAGCTCAAGCGGATTGGGCGGCACCGGCCCTGCGGGCAAGACGGCGAGGCCGGTGATGCCCGCCACCGGCGCGGCGACCGACAAATCTGCTCTTCCGCTCAATACTGAAGAGAGGCCGAAGCGGTCCGCAATATTGAAGATGCCCTGCTGCCGCGGCGCGCGGAAGTCGGCGTCGACGAGCAGCGTGCGCTGCCCCAATTGCGAAAACGAGACCGCCAGGTTCGCGGCGATGAAGCTGCGCCCCTCGCGTGCGCCGGGGCTCGCGATGACCAGCGTGCGCCGGCCGGCGGCGGGATTGAACCAGCGGATGAGGAGCTGCGTACGTACGGCGCGCAGCTCTTCCACCACCGGGTGGAACGGGTCCCAGGCGGCGACCAGTTCTTTGCTGACGCCGTCGGGCCCGGAGACGAGGTAGGGAAACTCGTATTGCTTGGCGAGCGCCTCGCGCAGGTCCGTGTCGGTGATCAGGTTGAGCTCGATCGCCGCCTCGCCGAAGCGCCAGCCGAGCTCGCGCTGGCGCTTGAGCACCTGCTCGGCGTCCGAGGGCGTGAGCTTGCCCTCGTCCATCAGGATGGCCCCGATGTGGCGCCCGGTCGGGCGCGCGGCGCCGTCGATCGACAGTACGTTGTCAGTGGGTTTTGCGAGCATGACAGTCCTCTCTCACCAGGGGTGCGGAAGCGCGCGCGCCGCGCGCACGGGGGAATTGGGCGAGGGCAGGAGCCGCCCGCCCACCGGGGTCCAGCGCGAGAGGATGCCGAGCGAGGGCACCGCGAGGCGCGACTCGAGGTCGGTACGCGAGCGTACGCGCCGGTCCATCATCTCGAGCACATAGACCACGCCGGCGGCGAGCAGCAAGCCGACCACCACCGAGAGCGCCGAGACGAGACCCATTTTCGGCATCGCCGGTTTGAGCGGCTCGACCGCGGGCGTGAGCATCGCGAGGTTGGTCTGGCGCGCCTTGCTGTCGACCTTCACGGCGATGGCGCGCCCGAGCGCCCCGTCGTAGGCGCGCTGCGCGCTTTCCAGATCGCGCGTCAGCACGGCGAGATCGACGCGGCCTTCGCGCATCTTCATGATGCGGTCCTGCTGCTCCTTGGCGGAGGCCTGCAGCTCGTCGACGCGCTTCTGGCTCTGCGCCACGGCGTTGCCGAGGCTCGTGACGAGCTTCTTCGCCTCAGCCTGCAGCCGCTCGCGCAGGCTTCCCACCTCGGCCTGGGTGCGCTGGATGGTCGGGTGGTTCGGCCCGTAGATTTCGGACTGCTCCTTGAGCCGGGCTTCGGCGCCCTGCAGCGCGCCCTTGATGGTGATGATGTAGCCGTTGGCGAGCACCTCGGGGAAGGCTTCGAGCGACACGCCATCCTTGCTCAGATCCTGCGCCTGCTTGTAGCGCGTCTGCGCGTCGAGCGTGGCGGCGCGAGCGCGGCCGAGTTCGCCGGTGAGCTCCGCGAGCCGCGTGTACTCGACGTCCATGCGCTCGTCCGCCCCAGCGATTCCCTTCTCCTTCTGATAGGCGGTGAGCTTCGCTTGGCTGTTTTTCACGTCCGCGCGCAGCGCCTTGAGCTGCTCGTCGAACCAGGCCACCGCTTCGCGCGAGGGCTCGGTGCGAAGCTCGAGCGCCACATCGAGATAGGCCTTGGCGAAGGCGTTGGCGATGGTCGCGGCCTTCTTCGGGTCGTTGGCGGAGAACTTGACGATCAGGATGTTGCTCGCGCCGCTATCGACCTTCAGCTTCTCGAGCAGGTTGGCGGCGATCCATTCCTCGAGCGAGCCCACGCCGCCGGTGTCCTTCTCCCAGTCTTCGCGCACGCCGGGCTGCTGGGCGAGCTTCAGATCGCGCGCCACCTTGGTCGCCACCTTGCCGCTCGCGATCAGGTCCATCTGCGTGAAGATGTAGCCGGCCATCGAGCGCGGCGACAGGTGCGCGGGCGACATGGTCTGCTCGTCGCGCGCGTCGATGAGGATGGTGGCCGTGGCGTCGTAGCGCTTGGGGATCAGGAGCGCGACGACGATGGCGGCGACCACCGTGATGGCGAACACGGCGATGAACGCCTTGCGGCGCGCCTTGAGGGCGAGGATGTATTGGCTGAGATCCATGGATGCGGCTCCCTAGAAAAGCGCTTCTTTGACGAAGATGACGTCGTCGGCCTTGACGACATCGACGAGGCTCGCGTCGTACTCGCGCGTCTTGCCGTCGGCCTGCAGGCGCCGCAGCTTGATGCGACGCTCGCTGCCGCGCGGCGTGATGCCGCCGCCGATGGAAATCGCCTGCATCACCGTCATGCCGGCCTTCACCGGGTAGGCGCCGGCGTGGATCACTTCGCCGTAGATGTAGAAGACGGGCGCGCGCTCGATGTACACCGTGTCGCCGCCCTTCAGGTCAAAATCCTTGGCGAGCGCGCTCACCGTCTGGCTCTTGCCGTCGCGGATCACGGTCACGTCCTCGGAACCGCCCATGGCGATGCCGCCCGCCGCGGCGATCAGATCCGGGATCTTCATGTGCGCCTCCTCCAGGGGATAGCGCCCGGGGTGCACGATCAGGCCGAGCACCGACACCTGGCGGCTCCTCACCGTGGTGAGCGCGACGGCCACCTGCGGCGCCTTGAGGAACTGGCCGTCTGTCAGCGCCTGCGCGATGGTGCCCGCCGCCTGCGTGGTGGTCTGCCCGGCGATCTTGACCGGGCCGACGAGCGGCATGCTGATCGCGCCGGCGTCGCCGATGCGCGCATCCACCGTGAGATCGGGCTGCTGGAACACGGTGACGTGCACCGTGTCGCCCGGCCCGAGCTTGTCGGGCGACTGCGCGAGCCCGGGGAGCGCGAGCGCCGTGAGTAGGACCACCGTCAGTATGCGAATCATCGTCACCTCGTCGACTGTTTGAACTGCGCCACGTATTCGATGCGTGCCACTTCGCGCAAGCGCTTCACCTCGTCCTGCGCAACGGCGAGGCGCTTGCGGCCTGCGAGAAAGCTCTCGATCAGCGGGCTCGCCTGCTCGTAGGCGAGCGGCGCGCTTTCCGAATAGATGAGCTGGACCACGTTCGCCGTGGCAGGAAAGTTGCCAACGGCAGGCGTGGCGAACACGGCGAGCTCGCCCGGCGACATGCGCGCGAGCTGTGGCAGGAAGGCAAGCGCAATCTCCTCCGCGGCTTGAGTCTGCGAGAGCACGCTGTAGCGGGCGTTGCGGCTATTGAGCCAGGCCGCCACCTCGTCGAGGTCCGCGGCGCGCGACACTCGAGCGCGCAGCACGTCGATCATCTCGGGGTTCGCCGACACCACGAGCTCGCGCGTGCGGTAAATGCGCCGCTCGGCGAAGAGCGCCGGGTTCTCGGCATAGAAGGCGCGCACTTCCTCGCGTGTCGGCGCGGCGCGCGTGCGCGCGGCGCGCTCGACGTAGGCCTGCGCGAGCACCTCGCGGCGCGCGTTGTCGATGTCGAGGGCGACCTGCGGATCGCGCTCCAGGCCGCTTTGCAGCGCCTTTTGCACGAGGAGCTCGCGGTCGATCACCTTTTCCACCGCCTGCGCCATGCTCGCGGCGCCCGCCGCGCGCAGCTCGCGCGCCGCGATCTCGACGCCGTTCACGCGCGCGACGAGCTGAGTCTGCGCGCGATCGGCCGCGGCGCGCTCGCAGCCGGCGGCGGCGAGTCCCAGGGCGATGGCGATGAGCGCTCTCATGCTCAGTAGGGGAAGGCGAGGCGCCGATGCGCCACCCAGCCGGCGGCGGCGAGGCCCGCGAGAAGCAGCGCCCAGCGCCCGGGCCCCGGCACCGGCGTGACGGCGAAGCGCGGCGCGGCGGCGAACTCCGGCTCGCGCGCCGCGAGGCGTATCTGCGGCTCGGCGAACCCGAGGCCAGCGCTCGGCGGCGCGCTCACCGTGAGGCGATAGAGGTCGGCGAACGAATAGAGCGCGGCCGGCGCCTCGTCCCCGGCGCGAGACGCGGCGCAGGCGAGCGCGATGGAAAGGAGCGCGAGGCGGACGAGCGGCTTCATGTGCGGGCGTCCCGGCATCGTAGGTGGAGCGTGTTACGGCGCTGATCCGTCTACCGGCAGTGCCGATGCACCGTACGGACTAGCTGTAGCCATCGATCTGCATGCAGGTCGCGCATGCGGTGACAACCGCGTGCTGGGAATAAAAAAAAGGGGCGCTGGGCCCCGATTTCAAAAATGGGGACAGACCCCCTGAGGGTCGGTCCCCTTCTTATGGGTTGAGGATGCGCAGCTCGAGCGACTTGCCGATCGCCTGCGTGCGGTTCACGACGTTCAACTTGCGCAGGATCTTCTGCACGTGGTTCTTCACCGTGAGCGGGCTGATCTTGAGGATCGCGCCGATCTCGAAGTTCGATTTGCCGAGGTAGATCCACTTCAGGATGTCCAGCTCGCGCACGGTGAGGACGCTGCCGCCGGCGGCCTTGTCGCCGCCGCTCTCCGCGCGCTTGGTGAGCTGCGTGCGCACCCACGCCGCATGCAGCGAGGGCGCGAGCAACTGCACGAGGTACGCCTGGCGCTGACCCGCGCTACCGGGCCGGCAGGCGAAGATGAAGAGGCTGGTGGCGCGGCCCTCGGCGTCGTGGATGCCGTGCACCAGGAGCTGCGTGGCGCCCAGGCGCTCGAGCTCGCGCGTGAAGCCGCCGCTTCCCAAAGTGGGCGATGCAGCGCCCTGCGCTGCGCCGACGTCGATGATCACGGGCTGGTAGCGCCGCTCCTCCCACGCCTTCAGCAGCGCCGGCGCGACGGCGGTGTCGCGCAGGAACATGTCGCTGAAGAGGTTGGGCTCGGGCGTCGTCATGGAGAAGCCGTCGGCGCGGAACGCGGGCGGCTTGCCCAGGCACAGCGTGCAGATCAAGAGCTCGTGGCGGATCAGGCTCTGCAGCAGGCCTTGCGTCCAGCTGAAGAAATGCGCGCGCGCATGCACGCGCAGCGACGCATCGAGGTTGAGCACGATCGACTCGATCTGCAGGAAGTCGGTCGCCGCGGTGCGCGCGTCGCTCGTCTTCGTCTCCGCACTGCCCGGCAAGATGGGCGCCTGTGCGGTATCGGCCGGGTTGAGCGGGGAACTGAGGGCGGTGGTCATGGCGGGGCAACTATAGTCCTCGCAATTACTACCTAGTTCGAAGGGCCCAGGCGCAAAACGCTAGTCCGCTGAGGCTACAAAGCGTGCGCTCGCGCAACATCATGGTTGAACCGTGGTGGCCTACGCTCGCTTTTCCGTGCACGCCACCCACGAAACGGCCCGCAGGCCGCAATCGGGCCCGCAGCCGCGACTTTTGCACAGCCAGCCGGGCACGGGGGCGCTCGTGCAGGCGGCGATCGACCCGCTGGTGGCGATCGGCATGCTCGCCGCAACGGTGGCGTTCTTCGGCGGACGCTTCGACGGCGCGTGCCTGATCCTCGCGCTGCTGGTGTTTGCGATGACGTTCCCGGGTAGCCTGGCGGGCGAAGCCGCCAGCGCCGGCGAGCTCGCCCTCGACATCGCGACCGGCTGGATGGCGATCGTCGGGGTGTTGGTGCTCCTCGGCTGGGCCTCGCGCACGCTCGGCGTGTTCGACCAGCGGATGCTGCTCGCGTGGGCGCTCGCTACGCCGGCGGCGCTGTTCCTCGCGCACGAGGCGCTGCCGCGCCTGCTGCCGCGGCTGCTCGCCGCCGAGGGCCTGCGCAAGAGCGCCGTCGTCGCCGGCGCCAACGACCTCGGCCGCGGCCTCGCCGCGCGCCTGCAGGCGAATCCCCTGCACGGCGTGCGCTTCGCGGGCTACTTCGACGACCGTGCCCCGGCGCGCATCAGCGAGAACGTGCTCGGCTCGATCGGCGCGCTGCCGGAGTACGTGCGCACGCACGGCATCGACATCATCTACATCGCGCTGCCGATGGCTTCGCAGCCGAGGATCGTGAAGCTGCTGGAGGAGCTGCGCGACACGACCGCGTCGATCTACTTCGTGCCCGATATCTTCGTCGCCGATCTGATCCAGGCGCGCGTCGACACCATCGGCGACCTGCCGGTGGTGGCGGTGTGCGAGACGCCGTTCTACGGCTTCAACGGCCTCGTCAAGCGCCTCGCGGACTACGTGCTCGCCTCGCTCATCCTGGTGCTGATCGCGCCGCTCTTGATTGCGCTCGCCATCGGCGTGAAGCTCTCCTCGCCCGGGCCGGTCCTCTTCAAGCAGCGCCGCTACGGCGTCGATGGCCGCAAGATCATGGTCTACAAGTTCCGCACCATGACGGTGGCCGAGGACGGCGACGTCGTGCGCCAGGCGACCCGGAACGATTCGCGCATCACCCCCTTTGGCGGATTCCTGCGCAAAACCTCGCTCGACGAGCTGCCGCAGTTCATCAACGTGCTGCAGGGCCGCATGAGCGTGGTGGGCCCGCGCCCGCACGCCGTGGCGCACAACGAGCTCTACCGGAAACTGATCCGCGGCTACAGGTGAACGGCTACCGCGGCGAGACCGACACGGTCGAGAAGATGAAGGCGCGCATCGAGTACGACATCGCCTACCTGCGCAACTGGTCGCTGGTGCTCGACCTGCAGATCATCCTGAAGACCGTCGTCGTGGTGCTGAAGAAACAGAATGCCTACTGAGCGCTTCGTCTGCCTCACGACCGGCGTCGGCATCATGCTGGCGCTCGTCTTCATCGGCGCCGACCGCCTGCCGCCGCATTGGGACAAGGCGGCGCACTTCGTGTGCTTCGCGCTGATCACGGCGCTCTTGTGGCGCGGCACGGCGGGCCGCGCGCCGCTCGCGGTGCTCGCCTCGGTCATTGCCTTCAGCCTGCTCGACGAGCTGCACCAGCTGCTCACGCCGCAACGCAAGGCCGAGCTCCTGGATCTCGTCGCCGACGCCTCCGCCGCCCTCGCGGTGGCGGCTGCGCTACTCATTCGAAGGACGCCTCGAGTACCGCGGCTACGACTCCGCGGGCGTCGCCGTGATCAACGGCAGCATGCAGCGCCTGCGCAGCAGCGGCCGCGTAGCGGCGCTCGCCCGCCTCGCGCTCGAGCGCGGCCTCGCCGGCCACATCGGCATCGCCCACACGCGCTGGGCGACGCACGGCGTGCCCTCCGAGCGCAACGCCCATCCGCACGTGAGCGGCGGCGTCTCGGTGGTGCACAACGGCATCATCGAGAACCACGAGGAGATGCGCGCGCGGCTGAGAAGCCTGGGCTACGAGTTCGCCTCCGATACCGATACGGAGGTCATCGCGCACCTCGTGCATTCTTTTCTGGCCGGCAACAAGGACCTGTTTCAAGCGGTACGCGCCGCGACGCGCGAGCTCGTCGGCGCCTATGCGATCGCGGTGATTGCGAGCGATGAGCCCTCGCGCATGGTCGTGGCGCGCATGGGTGCGCCGCTGCTCCTCGGGCTGGGCGACGGCGAGAACTTCGCCGCCTCGGATACCGCGGCGCTCTTGCAGGTCACCCGGCGCATGATTCACCTCGAAGAGGGCGATTGCGCCGAGGTGAGGCACAAGAGCGTGACCATCGTCGACGCGCGCGGCCAGGTGGTCGAGCGGCCGCTGCATGTCAGCCAGCTCGCGGCCGATGCCATCGAGCTCGGCGCCTACCGCCATTACATGCAGAAGGAGATCTTCGAGCAGCCCGCGGCGGTCGCGGCGACGCTCGAAGGCATCGCCAGCGCGACGAGCGTGGTGCCGCAGGTGTTTGGCGCGCAGGCCGCCGAGGTTTTCGCTGAGACCGATGCGGTGCTCGTCCTTGCCTGCGGCACGAGCTACCACGCCGGGGTCGTGGCGCGCTACTGGATCGAGAGCCTCGCCGGCATCCCCTGCAACGTCGAGATCGCGAGCGAGTACCGCTACCGCGACTCGGTGCCCGAGGCGCGCACGCTGGTGGTGCTCATCTCGCAGTCGGGCGAGACGGCCGACACGATCGCCGCGCTCCATCATGCGCGCGCGCTCGGCCAGCCCAATGCGCTCGCCATCTGCAACGTGCCCGAATCGGCGCTCGTCCGCGCGGCGCAGCTGCGTTTTCTCACGCGCGCCGGCCCCGAGATCGGCGTCGCCTCCACCAAGGCGTTCACCGCGCAGCTCGCCTCCCTCTTCGTGTTGGCGATGGTGCTCGCCAAGCAGCGCAATCGGCTGTCGCGGGAACGCGAAGTGGCGCTGCTCGAAGCCCTGCGGCGCTTGCCAGCGTGGCTGGCAAACGCGCTGCGCGTCGAGCCGGAGATGGCGGCCTGGGCGGCGACGTTCGCGCAATGCGAGCACGCGCTCTTCCTCGGCCGCGGCGTGCACTACCCGATCGCGATGGAGGGGGCGCTGAAGCTGAAGGAGATCTCGTATATCCACGCCGAGGCCTATGCCGCCGGGGAACTAAAGCACGGCCCGCTCGCGCTCGTCGACCGCAACATGCCGGTGGTGGCAATCGCGCCCAAGGATGCGCTGCTCGACAAGCTGAAGTCGAACCTCCAGGAAGTGCGCGCGCGCGGCGGCGAGCTCTACGTGCTGGCGGACGCGAACGCCGGGCTTACCAACGGTGCCGGCGTGCACATCGTGCCGTTGCACGACGATGCGGGCGTGCTCTCGCCGATCGTGAGCACGGTGCCGCTGCAACTGCTCGCCTACCACGCCGCCCTCTTGCGCGGCAACGACGTCGATAAGCCGCGCAACCTCGCGAAGTCGGTTACCGTTGAGTAATCAGGCGGCGATGTTCGCGGTCTGCAGATCCGGCTTGAAGCGGTAACCCGTCCCGCGCACCGTCTCGATCAGCTTGTCATGCCCGGTGGGCGCAAGCGCCTGGCGCAGGCGCCGGATATGAACGTCCACGGTGCGCTCCTCGACGAACACATGCTCGCCCCACACCTCGTCGAGCAGGCGCGCACGGGAGAAGACCCGGCCGGGATGCGTCATGAAGAAGTGGAGGAGGCGCAGCTCGGTCGTCCAGAGATCGATCGGCTTGTCGGCGGCGCTCACCTGGTGCGCCGCCGGGTCGATGCGCAGGCCGGCGATCTCGACGACGTCGTCGGCAAGCTGCGGCGCGCGCCGGCGCATCACCGCCTTGATGCGCGCGAGGAGCTCGCGCGCGGAGAACGGCTTCGTAACGTAGTCATCGGCGCCCGACTCGAGCGCGGTGACCTTGTCTTGCTCCTCGGCGCGCGCCGAGAGCAGCACGATCGAGATGTCCTTCGTGCGCTGGTCGCCGCGCAGGCGCCGCGCGAAGGTGAGGCCGGGGATGCCGGGAAGCACCCAGTCCAGGAGCACGAGGTCGGGCCGCGACTCGCGCACCAGCGCTTCGGCCTGCGGCACGTCGCCCGCCGTCATCACGCGGTAGCCCGCGCGCTGCAGGTTCGCCGCCAGCAGGTCGCGAATCGCCGCTTCGTCTTCGACTACCAGTATGGAACCGCCCATGGAGCACTCCCGGCTGTTGTTAGGCCGGTTGATGCTAGGGCGTCGCCCGGAAGCGGCATATCGCCGGGCCCTTATTTAACAGTCGTGTCACATTGGCCCGATGTCGTTATCCACCGACAGGAAGCCCGGAACGGGCTTTGCACTGGGGGAGCCATGCGGGTGCTGGTGATCGAGGACAACGCGGACTTGCGGGAATACCTGCGGGTAGCCCTGGAAGCGCAGAACTATGAAGTGCTTACGGCCGCCCACGGGCGGGAGGCGCTTGCCTATCTCAATGGGCACCGGGTCGACGCGGTCCTCACCGATCTCTTCATGCCGGAAATGGACGGCATCGAAACGGTGGCCGCGGTGCGTAAGCAATTCCCAGGCGTGCGTGTAATCGCAATGTCGGGCCGGCCGGGCGTGGACTACCTGCCGGTGGCACGCGAACTGGGCGTCAGCCACACGCTGCGCAAGCCCTTCGACATCAAGGACCTGATCGCGGCGCTCGAGGATGGCACGTGACTCGCCGGCCGGTCGTCTACCACATCATCAGCACCGGGCGGCGGCAAGTGAGCACCGCCTCTGCGCTCGTCGTGCGCGAGGGCCGCGTCGCCGTCGAACTCGACCCGGATGTAGTGCACGCAAAGGGCGTGTTCGTCGAGCTCGACCCGGGGAAGCTTCGCAAGCTCGACGAGGAAGGCCGCGTGTTCGGCTACCCGGAGCTCCTCGACCGGCGGCACACGCCTTCGCGGCGACGCAGGGAACGCTACTCGAGCGCGCCGGCGCGCGGCCGGCGCCAAGCGGACCGGGAAACGCGACGCTTCTGATTGCCGCGCATGGTCGGTGTAGGGTTGTCGCATGCCGCAGGAATCCCTACACGTCCCCACGGAGCGACGCCACGTGCGCTGATGAGCGGCTACGCCGTCGCGCAGGCGCTGCGCGAGTCTTTCACCGACGTGCGCCGGCCGCTGCTCATCGCGATCTCCGGCGTGTGGAAGGACTTCGGTGACCGGCGGGTCGCCGAGCTCGTCGCCATCCTCGACTCACTGCACGGCGGCGAGGGCGGCTAGGCGCTGCGGCGCTGTGCCTTGCGCTCGATCTCGCGCGCGCCTTCGGTCACGTCGTTCACCGCACCCTCGACGCTGCGCGTGGCAGCGTTGTAGGTCTCGCGCACGCGCTCGCTGAGCTGGCCGACCTGGCTCTGGACCTGACCCAGCATCGCCACCTGTGTCTCGCTCGCGGTGCGCCAGGCGCGCGTCCAGAAGTCCGCCGCCTGCTCGGCCTGCGTGCCGGCGAGCTTCACCTGCAGGGCCATGAGATCGGCGATGCTCGTCGCCTCGGAGAGGCGCTGCGCCGAGCGGGTGTTCGAGTCGAGCGCCTCGCGCAGCGCGTCGAGCTGCTGGGCATGAAGGCGCTGCGCGTTCTCGAAGGACGCCTTGGCGATGTCGGAGGCGCTGCGCAGACCGGCGCGATAGAGCTCCAGCAAATAAGTTTGCTGCTGCATCATCTGGGTTCCCCTCACTTTCAGCGCGCCGTGGAGAGTCGCGACGCGACTGACCCGAGCATAACCGTGGACGCCGCCACCGCGCACTGCGCTTGCCGAAAAACTGAGCAATTGGCACCGCGCCTGCCAAGCTCGGTGACCGAGGGGGTCGCCAGGCGCACTACTTAATTGCTCGCTACGTTGCTCATCAAGGCTCGCTAACCTTTGTGAGCATTGCCCTGCACGTCCCCTCCCCTGACGCTATGCTAGGCGCGCATGCCCGACTCGGGAGGGCGACATGGGGCAGACGAACGATAAGTTGGCCGACGCAATGGCGCCTGGTGCAGCGGCGCCCTCGATCCGCGTTCTGCTGATCGAAGACGAGCCGATTTCGGCGCACCTCACGTCTGCCTACCTGCAAAGCAACGAGCCCTCGGCGGCGATCACGGTCGCGCGATCGCTGGAGGAAGCGATGAGGTGCGCGCAGCGCCAAGCGTTTGATCTCGCGCTCGTCGATCTCAACCTGCCGGATTCGAGCGGTCTTGCCACGATCCGTGCCTTCGCGCGCTCCTGCGATGCGCCATTCATTGTCGTCACGGGCGAAGACGAGTCCGCGCTGCGCGAGCGCTCGATCGCCGAAGGCGCATTCGAATTCCTGCACAAGCAGCAGCTCACGCAGGAAAGCCTGCGGCGCCTGGTGCGGCTCGCTTCGCTCTATGCGCGCAATCTGCGCTCGCTGCGCGAAGGCGAGGCGCGCTACCGGATGCTGGCCGATCTTTCGTCGGACATGTACTGGGAGCAGGACCACGAGTACCGCTTCGTGTCGTTTTCCTCCAAGCAGCCGGCGGTACGCCAGGCACAAATGGAGATGATCGGCAAGTGCCGCTGGGAGCGCTCGTATCTGAACATGGCCGCCAGCGACTGGGCGGCGCATAAAGCGCTGCTCGAGGCGCGCCTGGCGTTCCGTGATCTCGAGCTCTGCCGCCTGGACGAGGCCGGCGAGGAAGTGTGGATCTGTACGAGCGGACAGCCGGTGTTCGACGACGATGGCGCCTTCAAGGGCTATCGCGGCGTCGGCCGCGACATCACGGCCGCCAAGCGCGCCGAACGGGCGCTGCAGGAAAGCGAGGAGCGCTTCCGCCGGCTGACCGCGCTCTCGGCCGACTGGTACTGGGAGCAGGACAGCGAGTTCCGGCTCACCTTCATGTCGACGACGCTCGAGGAGAAAACCGGCCTTGCGGCGCAGCCCTACCTTGGCCGGCGGCGCTGGGACCAGCCGGCGCTCAACCTCAGCGCGCAAGACTGGCGCCGGCATCGCCAGCAACTGGAGCACCATCAGCCGTTTCACGACTTCGAAATGGAACGTCCGACCGAGGACGGCGCGAGCCGCTGGCTGTCGATCAGCGGCGAGCCGTTTTTCGGCAAGTCGGGGTGCTTCCTCGGCTATCGCGGCATCGGCCGGGACATCACGGAGCAGAAACGGCAAGAAGGCCTTTTGCGCCTCGAGCTCGCGATTACCCGGTATCTCGCGGACGCGGAGGTCGAGGACGAGGAAGCGGTGCGCTTTGTGCTACGCATGTTCTGCGAGTCGCAGGGCTGGAAGTGCGCCCGGCTTTTCCGCCTGGACGCCGCCGCAGGCGTGATGAAGCTCGAAGCCGGCTGGAACGCGCCCGATCCGCGCCTCGACCGGTTCATGGAGGGCTCGCGGCAGCTGCGAGTGCGCCCCGGCATCGGCGTCATCGGCTCCGTATGGCAGTCGATGAAGGCCGAGTGGCTCGCCGATGCGGCGGCGGACGAGCGCATGGCCGCCCTGCCGTTGTGGCGCGAGGCGGGCTTGCGAAGCGCGCTCGCGTTTCCCGTCGTCTCGGGCGGCGCGGCGATCGGCGTCGTATCGATTTCGAGCCCGACCATGCGCTCGCCCGACGAGCGGCTGCTTCAGCATGCCGAGATCATCGGCTCGCAGCTCGGCCACTTCCTGCAGCGCCGGCGCGCCGAGGCGGAGCGGCGAGCCGCCGAGCGGCGGCAGAGCGTCTATCTGCGCTACCAGGAGAAAATCGCCCGGCTCGGCGAGTCGGCGCTCGGCATGCGCCGCGCCGGCGAGCTGATCCTCGATGCGGCGCAAGCCATGCTCGAAGGCCTCGGCGCGGACGCCGTCGCGTACGTCGAGCAGGCGTCCAAGGAACGAAGCGTGGTCGTACGCGAGGTGCTCGGCCTGCCCGAGGAGCCTTCCCGGGCGGTGGCCGAATACGCGGAGAACGACCCGATCGCCGCGGTCCTGCATCGCGGCACAGCCACGATGATCGAACGGGCATCGCGCGCGCCGCTGCCCTTCGACTGGGCGGCGAGTGCCTCGAGCGCGGCGCTGGTACCGGTGGCCGGCGAACGCTCGACGCGCGGGGCGCTGTGCGCCATCTCGCGCCACGCGAGCGCCTTCGGCGCGGACGAGCTGCGCTTCATCGAGTCGGCGGCGAGCGTGCTCTCCAGCGGCCTGCAGCGCATCGACAGTGAAGCCCGCCTCGCCTATCTGGCGCAATTCGACACGCTCACCGGGCTGCCGAACCGTGCGCTGCTCGCCGACCGCTTCGCGCAGATGATCGTCCAGGCTCGTCGGCACGCGAAGCAGCTGGCGGTGCTGTTCATCGACCTCGATGATTTCAAGCTGGTGAACGATGCCCTCGGCCATGCGGCGGGCGACGAGCTCCTGCGCGAAGTGGCCGGGCGCCTGCAGCGATCGGTGCGCGGCGGGGACACGGTCGCGCGCATCAGCGGCGACGAGTTTGCCGCCGTGCTTGCCGACCTGGCGCGAGCCGACCATGCCGCCCTTGTCGCCCAGAAAATCCTCGATGCGCTCGCCGTGCCGATCGAGATCGGCGGCAAGGAGGTATTCGCGGCGGCGAGCATCGGCATCGCCACTTTTCCCGCCGACGGCGACGACGCCGAAGCGCTGCTGGGAGCGGCGGATGCAGCGATGTACCGCGCGAAGGAGGCGCACCGCAACAGCTATCAGTTCTTTACCGCGGAGATCAACGAGCGCTCGCAGGCGCGCGCCCGCTTGAGCTCGGAATTGCGCCGGGCGCTCGAGCGCGACGAGTTCCGGCTGTTCTACCAGCCGAAAATCGATCTGCGGGACGGCCGCACACGCGGCGCAGAAGCGCTGCTGCGCTGGCAGCATCCCGAGCGTGGCCTGATCGCGCCGGCGCAATTCATCCCGGTGCTCGAGGAAACGGGCCTCATCGTGCCGGTCGGCCAATGGGCCGTGAGACGCGCTTGCGAGGACCTCAAGGCGTGGAGCGCGAGCGGCGTTGCGCCGATCTCCGTCGCGGTGAATCTTTCCGCCCGACAGTTCCGCCAGCCGGACCTCGATGTACGCATCAAGTCCATCATCCATGCTGCCGGCATCGAGCCGGCGCTGATCGAGCTCGAGATCACGGAGAGCCAGCTGATGCACGATCCCGAGCATGCGATCCGCATGCTCACCAACCTGCGCGCAACCGGCATGTCGATCGCCATCGACGATTTCGGCACCGGCTACTCGAGCCTTGCCTACCTGACGCGCTTTCCGCTCGCCGCGCTGAAGATCGACCGCTCTTTCGTGAAGGACGTACTGTCCGATCGAGCGGACGCGACCATCGTGCGCACCATCATCGACATGGCGAAGCAGCTCGGCTTGAAAGTGGTCGCCGAGGGCGTGGAGACCCGCGAGCAGGCGACGTTTCTGCGCGAGGTCGGCTGCGAGCAGGCGCAGGGCTATCTCTTTGCCAAACCGATGCCGGCGGACGACCTCGTCACATTTCTACGCGCCGGAAAGTTGTAAGGCTTCTCCCGACGCTCGAAAGGGCTCTGCAAGCGCTGGCCGATGTTGTGCTACACGTATGAAGCGTGGCGTATTGCCTCCATATAGAACTGCTGCGCAAGGCCGCCGAGCTCCTCGGCGGCAGCGCGCGGCTCGGCCGCGAGCTGCAGGTGCCGGCACGAAATCTCGGGCGCTGGATGACCGGGCTTGAGCCGATGCCGCGCCCGGTGTTCCTGAAGGTCGTAGATCTCATCATCGCGCTGACGAGTGAGACGGCTGAGGCGCCGGCCGCACCGAAGGCGCATCGCGCTTCTCACGCTCCGGCGCGTTCGCGCGCCGGCTGACTCGCGCGTCGGTGGGCGCCTGTCGTGCAGGCGCGACGTGCGTCGGATGGACCAGCGGGGAAAAGGCGGCGAACGCGACGCCATGCAACCGGGGGCGGCGACATCGCGCGCATCGCCTTCGGCAGACGATGCGAGCACGGTAAACCCGATGAAAACAGTGCCCTCACAGATCAGTTCTCTCTTCGAGCGCCATGCTTCGCTCTACGGCTTCTCGGTGCGCGGGCGGGACGACGTGCCCGACAACTGCCCGCGCAACGCCGAAGGCGAAGATCTCTTCGTGGGCGACGTCGGCATCTCGCCTGTCCTGAGCGCCGCCCAATACCGGGAGATCTTCGAAGCCGTGGTCGCCGCGCTCGCGGAGGTGATCTCCGAAGAGCCCGACGCGGCCGAGGACCTGCGCGGGCGCACCTTCGCGCGCACGCTGCACTGACGCTCGCGGGCTGACTAGCGGCCGGGGTGGGGCGCCGACACCTCGGTCGCCGCGTCGCGGCTCTGGCGCCCGTGCTCGATTGCGCGCTGGATGAGGCGCGGGTCGGTCGGCTTCACGAAGTGGTAATCGAATCCTGAGGCGATGGCGCGCTCGCGATCCTCGCGCTGCCCGTATCCGGTCATGGCGATGAGCAGAATGTGGCTCGTGTCGCCCCGCTCGCGCAGCTGCCGCGCCACCTCGTAGCCGTCGAGGCCCGGCAGGCCGATGTCGAGGACGATGACGTGCGGCGCGAACACGCGCACGGAGGAGAGCGCCTCGTTGCCGTCGCCGACGGTCTTCACTTCGTGCCCTTCCAGGCGTAGGAACGCGGCGGTGCTCTCGGCGGAGTCGAGGTTGTCGTCGACCACCAGCACGCGCCGCCCGTACACCTCGTGGCTCGCCGCGGGCTGCGTTTGCGCCGTGGTGGCCTGCGGCTGCACGGCGCTGATGCACGGCAGCGTCACGCGGAACGTGGCGCCCTTGCCGGGACCGGCGCTCTCGGCTGACACCTCGCCCTGGTGCATCTCCACCAGGCGCTTCACCAGCGTGAGCCCGATGCCGAGCCCGCCCTGGCTGCGGTCGAGCCCGCGGTCGCCCTGCACGAAGAGCTCGAACACCCGCGGCAGCAGCTCGGCGTCGATGCCGCTGCCGTTGTCGTCCACGCTGACGGTGGCGAGGCCGCGTTCGGCGCTCGCGGCGAGGCGGATGCGGCCGCCTTCGGGCGTGTACTTGCAGGCATTGTTCAGCAGATTCGCCACCACCTGCGAGAGCCGCGCGAAGTCGCCCATCACCCAGACCGGCCCGGCGCTCACTTCCACGGTAAGGCGCTGCTCGCGCACGTCGATCATCGGCCGCACGGTCTCCACGCCATGCGCGATGACCTTGGCGAGCTCTACCGGCTCTTTCTTCAGCACGATCTTGCCCTGGCTGATGCGCGAGACGTCCAAGAGCTCGTCCACCAGGCGCGCGAGCTGCGTCACCTGGCGGTCGATCACGTCGCGCGCCATGGTGACGCGCGGCTCTGGCGAGCCCACGCGGCGCATCAGCTCCACGGCATTGCGGATCGGCGCGAGCGGGTTTCTGAGCTCGTGGGAGAGCATCGCCAGGAATTCGTCCTTGCGCTGGTTCGCGTCCTGCAGCTCCTCCTCCGCCTCGCGCGAGCGAGCGATCTCGCGCTCGAGCGAGCGGTAGAGCCGCGCATTGTCGAGCGCCATCGCCGCACGGCCGGCGAGCTCCTCCAGCATGTCGCGGTCGCGCGGCTCGCGGCCGGCATAGCCGAGCGCGAGCGCGCCGATCACGCGCTCGCCGACCTGCAGCGGCTGGCAGCCGATCGCGGCAAGACCGCCGTCGGGGCCGATCTCGAGCGTCTTCTTGTCGGCGAGCACGGTGCGCAGCACCGAGGCGAGCGGCGCCGGGACGAAGTCCGCAGCCGGCGCGCCCAGCGTGTCGTACCTGCCCGGCTCCTTTTCCACGGTGAGCGCCGCCACATCGCAGACGTGCGGCACCACAAGCTCGAGCAGGCGGCGCATGCCCTGCTCGAGGTCGAGCGACGCGCCGAGCTCGCGGCTCGCGTGCGCGAGGAAGTTGGCGCGGCGCCTCGCCTCTTCTGCGGCATGCCGCGCGGCTTCCGCCTCCGCCATGGCACGGGTGCGCTGCTGCATGTGCCACAGCTCGACGAACACCTTCACCTTGCTGCGCAGGACATCCGGGCGCACCGGCGACAGGATGTAGTCCACTGCGCCGAGCGAGTAGCCCTGCGCGGTCTGCATCTCGTCGGCGTAGGCGGTGATGAAGATGATCGGCGTGTGCGCCGACTTCTTGTACTGGCGGACGAGCTTCGCCGTCTCCAGACCGTCGATGTCGGGCATGTTGACATCGAGCAGGATCACCGCGAACTCGCGCGACAGCACCTCGCGCAGCGCATCCGAGCCCGAGCGCACCATCACCAGGTTCTGGCCGAGCTCCTCGAGGATCGTCTCGAAGACGAGCAGCTTCTCGGGCAGGTCGTCGACGACGAGGATGTTGGCTTTGTCTTCCGCGCTCATAGGTGCTGTGGGGTCAGGTCTGGTATTCACGCATGCTGCAATTCAAGACCTGACCCCGGCTTTGGTTAGCGGTGCAGCCATCCGCGCAGGACCGAGAGCAAGTGCAATCTGTCCACCGGCTTCGACAGGTAGTCCCAGGCGCCCGCGTCGATGCATTTCTCGCGGTCGCCCTTCATTGCCTTCGCCGTCACGGCGATGATCGGCAGGTCGGTGCCGCGCGGCAGCTTGCGGATCTCCTTTATCGTGGTGATGCCGTCCATCTCCGGCATCATGATGTCCATCAGCACGATGTCGATGTTGGCATCGCGCTCGACGATCTTGATCGCTTCGCGGCCGTTGTTCGCCGACACCACGTCCATGCCCTCCTCGTCGAGCACGGTGGCGAGGGCGAAGATGTTGCGCATGTCGTCGTCCACCAAGAGCGCGCGCTTCTTCTCGAGCACGCGGTGCGAGCCGTGCAGGTCTTCCAGCGCGCGGCGCTCGTCGGCCGACATCGAGGCGGTGCTGCGGTGGACAAAAAAGTAGATGTAGTCGAGCAGCCGCTCGGTGGTGCGCGCCTCGCGCAGCGCGAAACTGCCCTTCCAGCGCGCAAGCCACTGCTCGCCGTGCGCGCCATAGAACACCACCGGCAGCATGCGCATCACCGGTTTCTCGCCGAGCGCATCGAGCACGTCCTGCGGGCCGAGCTCGGCCATGCTCTCGTGCACCACCAGGCAATCGACGGTCGAGCTCCTCAGGATCCTCATCGCTTCGTCGCGCGACCAGGCGACGATCATGCCGATGTCGGCGGCGCCGAGCCGCTCGATCACCTCGCTGCGCGCCGCGCCTTCCGGCATCATCAGCAGCACCTGCCGCGTCGGCCGGGCGATGAAGTCCTTCAGCTGCTCGAACGCGGCGTCGACGAGGTCGCGAGAGGTGAGCGGCTTGGCGATGAAGCCGATGGCGCCGCAATTGAGCGCGCGGTCGCGTGAATCGTCGGTCGAGACCACGCACACCGGAATATGACGCGTCGCCAGATCCGCCTTCAGGCGCTCCAGCACCCGCCAGCCCTGCATGTCGGGCAGATAGATGTCGAGCGTCATCATGGCCGGCTGGTACTCGCGCAGCATGGCGAGCGCCGCGGCGCCGGTCGTGCTGACGACGCCCTTGAAGCCCCGCTGGCGCGCCGCCTCGAGCAGGATCTTGGCGAAGCCGAGGTCGTTTTCCACGATCAGCACCACCCGGTCGCCCGGCTGGATGACGTCGCGGTCGTCGTTCGCCTCGTTCGCGAACTGCAGGCCCTGCTCCTCCTCGACCTGCACGGCGTCCACTTCGACCGGCACGACGGCCGGCTCGAGCTTATCCGGCTCCGCCCTGGGCCATGGGCGCGGCGCACGCACCGGCGCGTAATTGAGCGGCAGGTACAGCGTGAAGACGCTTCCTGCCCCCGGCGCGCTCACCAGTCGGATCTCGCCGCCGAGGAGCTTGGAGAGCTCGCGGCTGATGGCGAGGCCGAGGCCCGTGCCGCCGTATTTGCGCGACGTGGAGCCATCGGCCTGCTGGAACGCCTCGAAGATGATCTGCTGCTTCTCAGGCGAGATGCCGATGCCCGTGTCGCTCACCTTGAAGGCGATGACATGGTCGGCGGCTTCCAGCGTGTCGCAGCCCGCTGACCAGCCCGACACCGCGGGCGCCATTGACAGCGACACATGGCCCACGTGCGTGAACTTGAAGGCGTTCGACAGCAGGTTCTTGATGATCTGCTGCAGCCGCTTGATGTCGGTGAGCATCGTGCGCGGCAGCGCCGGGTCGAGCTGCACGCGGAAGTCCACCTTCTTGGTTTCGGCCACATGCCGGAAGGTGCGCTCCACGTAGCGGCTCAGGTCGTCGAAGCGCAGCTCCGAGGGCTCCACCGCCACCGTGCCCGACTCGATCTTCGAGAGATCGAGGATGTCCGCGATCAGCGCGAGGAGCTCGTTGCCAGAGGAATGGATGGTCTTCGCGAATTCCACCTGCTTGGGATTGAGGTTGCTTTCAGTGTTGCGCGAGAGCTGATCCGACAGGATGAGCAGGTTGTTGAGCGGCGTGCGCAGCTCGTGCGACATGTTGGCGAGGAACTCCGACTTGTACTTCGACGTCAGCGCGAGCTGCGCCGCCTTCTCTTCCAGCGCCTGGCGCGCCAGCTCCACCTCGCGGTTCTTCCTCTCCACCTCCTCGTTCTGGTGCGCGAGCAGCCGCGCCTTCTCCTGCAGCTCCTCGTTCGTTTGCTGCAGCTCGACGGCGAGCGACTGCGACTGCTTGAGCAGATTCTCCGTGCGGGTGTTCGCCTCGATCGTGTTGATCACGATGCCGATCGACTCGGTGAGCTGGTCGAGGAACGCCTGGTGCGCGGGATTGAAGCGCTCGAGCGAGGCGAGCTCGATCACGCCGCGCACCTGTCCCTCGAACACCACCGGCAGCACCAGCACGTCCGCCGCGCCTTGCTCCGCGAGGCCGGTGGCGACGCGGAAGCTCGCCGCCGGCACGCCCGAGATGGTGAGCTTGCGCTTCTCGATGGCGCACTGGCCGACCAGGCCCTGGCCGACATCGACTTCCTTGCCGTGCGTGGCCTGTCCGCCGGAGGCGAAGCTCGCCAGGAGCTTGAGCTTCTGGTTCTCGCCCTCCTCGCCCGAGAGCACGTAGAACTCGGCCTGCTGCGCGCCGACCACCGGCGCGAGCTCGGACAGAATCATCTGGCCGACCGCGACGAGGTCGCGCTGGCCCTGCAGCATGCGCGAGAACTTGGCGAGGTTGGTCTTCAGCCAGTCCTGCTCGGTGTTCTTCTGCGTCGTGTCGCGCAGGTTGCGGATCATCTCGTTGATCGTGTCGCGCAGCGCCGCCACCTCGCCCTGCGATTCGACCGAGATCGACCGCGTGAGGTCGCCCTGCGTCACCGCGGTCGCCACTTCCGCGATCGCGCGCACCTGCGTGGTGAGGTTGGCCGCGAGCTCGTTCACGTTCTCCGTGAGGTCCTTCCACGTGCCCGCCGCGCCCGGCACCTTCGCCTGCCCGCCGAGCTTGCCTTCCACGCCCACCTCGCGCGCGACCGTCGTCACCTGCTCGGCGAACGTGGCAAGCGTGTCCGTCATGTTGTTGATGGTGTCCGCGAGGGCCGCGATCTCGCCCTTCGCTTCCACGGTCAGCTTCTGCTTGAGATCCCCGTTCGCGACCGCCGTCACCACCTTCGCGATACCGCGCACCTGGGAGGTCAGGTTGCCGGCCATGAAGTTCACCGAGTCGGTGAGGTCCTTCCACGTCCCCGACACGCCTTCCACCCGCGCTTGGCCACCGAGAATGCCCTCGGTGCCGACCTCGCGCGCGACACGCGTCACCTCGGAGGCGAACGAGCGCAGCTGGTCCACCATCGTGTTGATGGTGTTCTTCAGCTCGAGAATTTCTCCTTTCACGTCCACGGTGATCTTCTTCGAGAGGTCGCCCGCGGCCACCGCGGTCGTCACCTCGGCGATGTTGCGCACCTGCGAGGTGAGGTTCGACGCCATGAAGTTCACCGATTCCGTGAGGTCCTTCCACGTGCCGGCGACACCCTGGACATCGGCTTGGCCGCCGAGCTTGCCTTCGGTTCCCACCTCGCGCGCGACGCGCGTCACCTCCGCAGCGAACGACCGGAGCTGGTCCACCATCGTGTTGATGGTGTTCTTCAGCTCCAGGATCTCGCCCTTCACGTCCACGGTGATCTTCTTCGACAGGTCTCCGGCCTGAACGGCCTTCGTGACGTCGGCGATGTTCCTCACCTGCGAGGTGAGGTTCGCCGCCATGAAGTTCACCGACTCGGTGAGGTCCTTCCACGTGCCGGCCACGCCCTGCACGTCGGCCTGGCCACCGAGCTTTCCTTCGGTTCCGACTTCGCGCGCGACGCGCGTCACCTCCGAGGAGAACGACCGCAGCGTGTCCACCATCGTGTTGACGGTGTTCTTGAGCTCGAGAATCTCGCCCTTCACGTCCACGGTGACCTTCTTCGAGAGGTCGCCCGCCGCGACTGCGGTGGTCACTTCGGCGATGTTCCTCACCTGCGAGGTGAGGTTGCCGGCCATGGAGTTCACCGACTCCGTCAGGTCCTTCCATGTGCCCGCCACGCCCTGCACGTCCGCCTGGCCGCCGAGCTTGCCTTCGGTGCCCACCTCGCGTGCCACGCGGGTGACCTCCGCGGCGAACGACGAGAGCTGGTCCACCATCGTGTTGATGGTGTTCTTGAGCTCGAGGATCTCGCCCTTTACATCCACCGTGATCTTCTTCGAGAGGTTGCCCGCGGCCACCGCCTTGGTCACGTCGGCGATGTTGCGCACCTGCGAGGTGAGGTTGCGCGCCATCGAGTTCACGTTGTCGGTGAGGTCCTTCCACACGCCCGACACGCCGCGCACTTCGGCCTGGCCGCCGAGCGAGCCCTCGGTGCCGACTTCCCTTGCCACTCTGGTCACTTCGGCGGCGAACGAGGAGAGCTGGTCCACCATCGTGTTGATGGTGGCCTTGAGCTCGAGAATTTCCCCTTTCACGTCCACCGTGATCTTCTTGGAGAGATCGCCTGCGGCGACTGCCTTGGTGACATCGGCGATGTTTCTCACCTGCGAGGTGAGGTTGCCGGCCATCGAGTTCACCGAGTCCGTGAGGTCCTTCCACGTCCCCGAAACTCCCGGCACATCCGCCTGGCCGCCGAGGCGGCCCTCGGTCCCGACTTCCCTTGCAACCCTGGTCACCTCGGCGGCGAAGCTCGAGAGCTGGTCCACCATCGTGTTGATGGTGTTCTTGAGCTCGAGCACCTCGCCCTTGACGTCCACCGTGATCTTCTTCGAGAGGTCGCCCGCCTGCACCGCCTTGGTCACGTCGGCGATGTTCCTCACCTGCGAGGTGAGGTTTGAGGCCATGAAGTTCACCGACTCGGTGAGGTCCTTCCAGGTGCCGGCCACGCCTTGCACGTCGGCCTGGCCGCCGAGCTTGCCTTCGGTTCCCACCTCGCGCGCAACGCGCGTCACCTCGGCGGCAAAGGACCGCAGCTGGTCCACCATCGTGTTGATGGT
>VBCM01000104.1:0-5396 GCA_005883675.1 Betaproteobacteria bacterium | reverse complement strand
ACCTCGGCGGCGAATGAGCGCAGCTGGTCCACCATCGTGTTGATGGTGGATTTCAGCGTGAGGAACTCCCCCTTCACGTCCACCTCGATCTTCTTCGAGAGGTCGCCCTTCGCCACCGCCGTCGTCACGTCGGCGATGTTTCTCACCTGCGAGGTGAGGTTGCCGGCCATCGAGTTCACGTTGTCGGTGAGGTCCTTCCACACGCCCGCCACGCCCTTCACCTTGGCCTGGCCGCCGAGCTTGCCTTCGGTTCCCACTTCGCGCGCGACGCGCGTCACTTCCGCGGAGAAGTTGCCGAGCTGCTCCACCATCTTGTTGATGGTCTTGGCGTTGCGCAGGAACTCGCCTTCCAGCGCGCGGCCGTCGACCTCGAGCGCCATCGATTGCGAGAGATCGCCCTGCGCCACCGCGCCGATCACACGCGCTGCCTCGGTCGTCGGATGTACGAGATCATCGATCAGCGCGTTGATGTTCTCAACGGATTGCCCCCAGAACCCTCGCGCGTGCGGCAGCGACGCACGGCGCTTGAGCTTGCCCTCCTTGCCAACCGCTTTCGAAAGTCGCGCCAGTTCCTCGGCCATCGCCACGTTCTGCTCGACGAGATCGTTGAACACGTCGGCGACCTTGGTGAATTGCGGGCTGCCCTGAATGGGGAGCTTCGCGCCGGGATCGCCACGCCGCAGTGCGGTGAGCGCGCTGTGAATGGCCGTCAGCTCTTCAGTGTGGCTGACTGAGGTCGCTTCGGAGTCTTTAAGTCGCAGGTTCACGGGTGCTCCGTTTTGTACGAATTAAGGCGAAACAGCCGTCGAAAGATACCGTGACGGCGCTGTAGAAAGGCACCGAGTTGCCTGTCGTATTCTGCACTACAACCTGTCGAACCATTGCGCAGCGCACAGCAGCAAGATTGGTCATGCAATCTTAGCCCTGCCGGGTGTAGTACTCCGACGACAGAAAAAACGGTCTGTGCGCGACCCCGGCCCTCCGGGTTCGGCGAGCGCGGCTGTCGGATTTGTCCCGTAGCATGCCACGCCGTGAACGAAGAACGGTCTCGCCAGAGCGCGCCGGCGCTCGCGCCGCGCGCGCGGCGCCGCCTGCGCGTGCTGATCGCCGACGACGAGCGCGACCAGGTCGCGACGCTCGCCGCGATCCTCAACGACGAGGGGCACGACGTGCGCGAGGTCTACCGCGGCACCGAGGTGCTGCGCATGATCGCGGACTTCGATCCGGACGTGGCGCTCCTCGACATTGGCATGCCGGGCATGACGGGCTACGACGTGGCGCGCGAGGTGCGCGAGCACTACGGCGCGGGGCGCCCACTCCTCATCGCCGTCACCGGCTGGAAGAAGTCATCAGACCGCATCCTCGCGCAGCTCGCCGGCTTCGATCATCACCTGCCGAAGCCCTTCGAGTCGCAGCAGCTGCTCGAACTCCTCGAGCCTCTCGTTAGCCCTTAGTCGAGCGAAACCAGCCCGCGCTGGATGGCGAACTTGACGAGGCCGGCGACGTCGCGGATGCCGAGCTTCTCGACGAGCCGCGCGCGGTAGGTCTCCACGGTCTTCTGCGAAAGCGACAGGCGCTGCGCAATCTCGGCGCCGGTGCGGCCTTCGGCGAGGAGCTGCAGTACTTCGCGCTCACGCGCCGAGAGCCGCTCGAGGAGATCGGCCTTCTCATCGACGGGGTAATCGTCGATCACCGCGTCGGCGACGCGCGGGCTCAAGTAGCGCGTGCCGCCGTGCACGGCGCGGATCGCCGCCACCACTTCTTCGGCAGCGGAGCGCTTGAGCACGTAGCCCGCGGCGCCCGCCTTGAGCGCCCGGCGCACGTATTCGCGCTCGGCATACATCGAGAGCATGATCACGCGGCACTTCGGATCGTTCTCGACGATCGCGCGCGTCGCATCCGCGCCGTTCAGCTCCGGCATCGAGAGGTCCATCAGCACGACTTGCGGCGCCGCTTCCTTTGCGATGCGCACCGCCTCGCGCCCGTCGCCGACGATCGCCACCACTTCGAGGTCAGGCTGCGTCTCGATCAGGTGTTTGAGCCCTTCGGCCACCACGGTGTGGTCGTCGGCGATGAGGATGCGGATGGTCATGGACGCGCCTTAAGTGTAGTCCCTCATTTGCCGCTTTGTGCGGCGGATAAACCCTTTAACATTCGCGCAATGATCTCGCTGGAGACCATCCGCGCCGCGGCGGGCCGCATCGCGGGGGCGGTCGAGAGGACCCCGTGCCTGCCCAGCCAGACGCTGTCCCGGCTCACTGGCTGCGAGCTCCACCTCAAGTTCGAGAACCTGCAGTTCACCGCCTCCTTCAAGGAACGCGGGGCGCTGAACAAGCTCCTTTCGCTTTCGGACGCCGAGCGGCGGCGCGGCGTCATCGCGATGAGCGCCGGCAACCACGCACAGGCAGTGGCCTACCACGCCGCGCGCCTTGGCATCCCCGCGCAGATCGTGATGCCGAAGGGCTCACCCAACACCAAGGTGAAGAACACGCGCGTGCATGGCGCGAGCGTCGTCCTGGAGGGCGAGACGCTCGCCGATGCGGCGCGCCACGCGCACGCGCTGGCCGCGCGCGACGGGCTCGTGTTCGTGCATCCCTACGAGGACGAGCTGATCATCGCCGGGCAGGGCACGGTCGGCCTCGAGATGCTCGAGGCGGTGCCGGCGCTCGATGTGCTCGCGGTGCCGATCGGCGGCGGCGGACTCATCGCCGGCATCGCCACCGTGGCCCGGGCCCTGAACCCCAAGATCCGCATCTACGGCGTCGAGTCGCGCACCTATCCGTCGATGCACCAGCGGCTTGCCGGCGAGCCCGTCAAGGTGGGCGGCGACACGATCGCCGAGGGCATCGCGGTCAAGGATGTCGGCGATATCGCGTTCGATATCGTGCGCCGCGAGGTCGAGGACGTAGTGGTGGTCGCCGAGGAGACGATCGAGCGGGCGATCGTCGCGCTGATCGAGATCGAGAAAACGGTGGCCGAAGGCGCCGGCGCCGCCGCGCTCGCGGCGCTCCTCGAGCATCCGCAACGCTTCGCCGGCAAGCGCGTCGGCATCCCGATCTCCGGCGGCAACATCGACAGCCGCGTGCTGGCGTCCGTGCTGATGCGCGGCCTGGTGCGCGACGCGCGCCTGGTGCGCCTGCGCGTGACGATGCCCGACGTATCGGGGAGCCTCGCCAAGGTGGCGCAGCTCATCGCCGACGCCGGCGGCAACATCGTCGAAGTGCAGCACCAGCGCATCTTCGGTACCGCCTCGGTGCGCTCGCCGGAAGTCGAGTTCCTCATCGAGACGCGCGACAGCGAGCACACGAGGACGCTCGTGCGCTCGCTGGAAGAAAAAGGGATCAGGGTTTCGGTTTCTTGAGCCGTTGCCGGCGCGCGAGCTCTTCGTCGGTGAGGCCGCGCTCGGCTTCCTCGGCCTGATCGAGGCCGCCGCCGAGTCCCGCTTCGTCGCCCTTCACCACGCGGTCGGTGTCGCGATCCTCGTTGGTACGCACACGCGGCTCCTTGCCCGCGGTGAGATGCTCGCCCGTGCCGCGCGCGTCGCTCGTGTCGTCCATCTCGCGGTCGCCGACCGAGGCGCCGGCCTCGATCTTGCCGACCTTGCCGCCTTCGGGGTCTTGGTTGGTGCCGCGATCAAGCTGCACGGCGTCGTCGCCGACGAGGCCGGGGCCCGCCATGTCCGAGCCGCTGTCGGAAGTGTCGCTCGGACCGAGCGATTTCAAATCGTGTCCCTTCAACGTCTTCTTGCGCCGCCGGCCGGGAACATTGTCCGGATCGAGTGTGCTGCCTGCCATCGGGAGCCTCCTTTGTGGAAGTGAGGTCTTCCCGTGCAAGCGTCATTCCCAGAAAAGAAAACGGCGCGGGGAGGTGCCGGAGCTCGAGCCGCCGCTCGGCGCGCTGGAGCTCGCGCTGCTGTCGGAGCTCGGGGAGCTCGATGCCGTGCCCCCGGTGCTGCTCGAGCCGTACTGCTTCACGCAATCATCGCGCTCGGTGCCGCTCATGCCGGCGCACTGGCTCGGAATGCTCGACGGGTCACTCGTGCTGGGTGACGTGGAGCTCGAGCCGCTGCTCGAGCTGCCGTAGCTCGGGCTGCTCGACGTGCTCGGCGCGCTGCTCGCGCCCGATGAACCGCCGCTCGTCGATTGCGCCCATGCCGCACTCGCCAGTAACGCGGCGGCGACGGCTGCTGCAACTGTTTGGAATTTCATCGCTAGTCTCCTGAGTTGAACGGGGAACTGCGGGCGCAGCGTTGCAAGCGCGGTGCCGTCAGCCTGACGTCAGAAGACAATTATTTCACTTAACTTTCGTATACCGATATCTCGATCAGATTGAGATCGGGATCGCGCACATAGACCGAACGGATCGCCCCTTGAGCACCGGTCTTGCGCACCGGGCCCTCGATGATCTTCACATTGGCCGCGCGCAGCTTCTCGATCACCGCGTCGAGCGGCAGGCTCGAGATGAAGCACAGATCCAGCGCGCCCGGCACCGGCAGGTGCGCATGCGGCTTGAACTCGCGCCCCCACTCATGCAAGTTGATCTTCTGCACGCCGAAGGCAAAGGCGAGGCGCTCTTCGGTCGGCGTCTTGAACGTCACCAGCTTCATGCCGAGCACTTCCGTGTAGAAGCGGATGCACGCCGGCTTGTCGCGCGTGGTGAGGACGATGTGGTCGATGTGGTCGATCATAGGATGTTCGCCTGGCGAAGCCGCGCAATTTCGGCGTCGCTGTAGCCGATCTCGCGCAGCACTTCATCGGTGTGCTCGCCGAGCCGCGGCGCCGGCGTGCGGATCGCGCCCGGCGTGCGCGAGAGCTTCGGGATGACGGCAGCGGTGATGCTCTCGATCATGCCGCGCGCGAGGTAGTGCGGGGGATGAGCCGCGGATTCTCGGCGGCGAGCGCGTCCCATCCCAGATTCCAGCGCTCGAGCGCTCCGGGCCGGAAGTTCTCGATCATGATGTGCGTGCGCCGCGCGAGGTGCCGCACGATCTCCTGGCCCTCGGGCCGGCGCAGATCGCTGGTGACGGATTTCTTGTTGCGCGACTGCGCGTGCCACCAGAGCGACGTGCCGTTTCGCAGGCGCCGCCACTTGCGCAGCGCATCGCCCTCGCCCGGCGGCTCGAGCTTGATCACCTCGAGCCGAGCTCAAGCACTCGGACACCGGTAAGCGGACCTGTCACGAAAACTACGTATTTGGTACGAAATCTATTTGCGCTTGAGCAGGCGCAGCGGATTGTATTCGAGCACGCTCTCGCCGCGCTGGTTGATCACGCGGTTGGCGAAGCGCGCGAGGCCGCGATCGCCCTTGCTCGTGAGGCGCAGCTCCGTCACCTCGCCTTCGACGTGGATCGTGTCGCCGACGAGCGTCGGCGCCTTCACGTCGAGCGTCGCGTTGAG
>VBCM01000256.1 GCA_005883675.1 Betaproteobacteria bacterium | reverse complement strand
ATCAGTATTTTTTGGATGGCCGTACGGTGCCTTTTCAGGAAGCGATGGAAGAGGGTTTGACGTACTCGGTGACCGCCGCGACGAGGCCCTCTTTCGTGAAGGGCTTGGTCAGGTAGCGGTCGGAGCCGGCGAGGCGGCCGCGCGCGCGGTCGAACACGCCGTCCTTGCTCGAGAGCATGATCACCGGCGTCGCCTTCAGCTTTGGGTTCTGCTTGATGAGCGCGCACGTCTGGTAGCCGTCCAGGCGCGGCATCATGATGTCGACGAAGATGAGCCGCGGCTGGTGATCGGCGATCTTCGCCAGCGCGTCGAAGCCATCTTCGGCGAGAATTACTTCGTAGCCGGCCTGACGGAGGAACATCTCGGCGCTGCGCCGGATGGTGTTGCTGTCATCGATCACCAGGACCTTGATAGGCCCTGGCTCGCGCTCCTCTGGCTGCGCGGCCTGGATCACGAACGGTCTCCCCGAACGGTCACTTCTTGTTTGGATTCTGGCATTTAGTGCAACTTCTTTAAGTGAAATAATTCATCAGCCGGTACAAAATGGACGCACGGACAATCTGCGGCGGCGCGTCATGAATGACGCCGGCGCCTATATTTCTGGCTGATGGCGCGAAAGCCGCTGAAATCGGACCTCGCCTGGTCGACGGTGGACCGGATCTTCGTGCGCGGCAAAGACCTCCCCGGCGAGATCCTCGGGCACCTGAACCTTGGGGACATGGCGTTCCTCGAGCTCACCGGCCGCGTACCGACGCCCGGCGAGTCCAAGCTCTTCAATGCCATGGTGGTGACGCTGGTAGAGCACGGCGTCACGCCCAGTGCGCTTGTCGCGCGCCTCACCTACCTCGGGGCGCCGGAGGCGCTCCAAGCGGCGGTCGCCGGCGGCCTCCTCGGCCTCGGCAGCGTGTTCGTCGGCTCGATGGAAGGCGTGGCGCGCATCGTTTCCGACGCCATCGCCACCGGCAAGGACGCGCGCACGGTGCTCGCCGAGAACAAGCGCATGCCCGGCCTCGGCCATCCGATTCACAAGCCGGTCGACCCGCGCACGGTGCGCCTGTTCCAGATCGCGCGCGAAACCGGCCATTACGGCAAGTACTGCCGCCTCATGGAGGAGATCGCCCAAACACGCGGCATCACCCTGAACGCCACCGGCGCGATCGGCGCGCTCGCCTGCGAGCTCGGCCTCGATTGGCGCATCGTCAAGGGCCTGGGCGTCATGGCGCGCGCGGTCGGCCTCGTCGGCCACATCCTCGAGGAGACGCGCGAGCCGATGGCGCAGGAGATCTGGGAGCGCGTCGACGAGGAAGCCTCCGCGCATCTCAAGCCGAAGAAATGAACCTCGGGCGCGAGAACCATCCGGAGCTGCGCGATGCAGTGCGCGCGCTCTGCAACCAGTACGGCTCCACGTACTGGCAGCAGATCGATGAAAAGCGTGCTTATCCGGAAGCGTTTGTCGACGCGCTGACCAAGGCGGGCTGGATGTCGGCGCTCATTCCGGAGCAGTACGGCGGCTCGGGACTCTCGCTCACCGAGGCGACGGTGATCATGGAGGAAGTGACGCGCTCGGGCGGCAACGCCGGCTGCTGCCACGGCCAGATGTACAACATGAACACGCTGCTGCGGCACGGCTCCGAGGCGCAGAAGCGCAAGTACCTGCCGAAGATCGCCGCCGGCGAACTACGCCTGCAGGCGATGGGCGTGACCGAGCCCGGCGCCGGCACCGACACGACCAAGATCAAGACGGTCGCGGTGCGCAAGGGCGAGGGCTATGTCGTCAATGGCCAGAAGGTCTGGACCTCGCGCCTGCAGCACTCCGAGCTCATGATCCTGCTCGCACGCACCACTGCTCTTGCCGACGTGAAGCGCAAGAGCGAGGGCATGTCGATCTTCCTCGTCGAGACCAAGAGCAAGGGCCTCGACGTGCGCCCGATCCGCAACATGGTGAACCACGAGACCAATCAGGTGTTCATCGACAACCTCGAGATCCCGGCGGAGAACCTGATCGGCGAGGAAGGCAAAGGCTTCCGCTACATCCTCGACGGCCTCAATGCCGAGCGCATCCTGATTTCTGCCGAATGCATCGGCGACGGCTATTGGTTCGTCGAGAAGGCGACGAAGTACGCCACCGAGCGCGTGGTCTTCGACCGCCCGATCGGCGAGAACCAGGGCATCCAGTTCCCGATTGCCGAGAGCTACATGGAGATCGAAGCGGCGAACCTGATGCGCTACAAGGCGGCGCGGCTATTCGACCAGCACCAGCCTTGCGGCGCCGAGGCGAACATGGCGAAGCACCTCGCCGCCAAGGCTTCCTGGGAGGCGGCGAACGTCTGCCTGCAGACGCACGGCGGCTTCGGCTTCGCCGCCGAGTACGACGTCGAGCGCAAGTTTCGCGAGAACCGGCTCTACCTGGTGGCGCCGATCTCCACGAACCTCATCCTCTCCTACCTCGCCGAGCACGTGCTCGGCCTGCCGCGCTCGTTCTAGAAGTTCGGGCGTTACTCATTAGCGCCGTGCATCGATTGATGAACATCTCAAATGGATCGTTCGCGACGCCCTGCTATGTTGACTGGTCCAACATCGACACCACCGGGGAAAACTCATGGGAAGTACAGCACGGATCGCGCTCACCGTCGGCCTCACGGCCGTGTCTGGGCCCAGCTTCGCCGCTCTAAGCTGCGGCCAACTTACATCGCTCACGCCGGAAGCCTCCACCATTTCATCGGCGGTGGTGACGCCGCCGGGGGTAGTCCCCGGCACGCCCGGCACCGGCAACCCGCCTATCAACGTAAGCACCGGCGTGACGTTCTGCCGCGTGCAGGGCGTTGCGAGGCCGACGCAGGACTCGGAGATCAAGTTCGAAGTGTGGCTGCCGACCGCGGCGGCGTGGACCGGGCGCTTCAAGCAGAACGGCACGGGCGGCTATGCGGGCGCCACGCCCTACGCGCGCCTTGCGCAGGACATCGGCAACGGATTTGTCGCCTCAGGCAGCAACATGGGTCACGACGGTGGCGAGTCGGCGACTTGGACTCTCGGCCACCCCGAAAAAGTAAAGGACTGGGGCCTGCGCGCGCACTATTACGTCGCCACAGCCGCGAAGGCGCTTGCGCTTGCGTTCTACGACAAGCCGGTCGCGCATTCGTACTTCGAAGGCTGCTCGAACGGCGGACGCCAGGCGATGATGATGGCGCAGAACTATCCGCAGCTCTTCGACGGCATCGTCGCCGGCGCGCCCTCTCAGTTCTACCCCGATGTCCTTTTCTGGCTGATATGGACAGGCAAGGTCCTGACCCCGGTGTTCGGACAACCGCCTGCAATCAGTACCGCGAAGCGGGCGGCGATCACTCAGAAAGTGCTCGAGAAGTGCGATGCGATCGACGGCCTCGCCGACGGGCAGATCACCAACCCGCGCGCTTGCAGCTTCGACATCGACGCGCTGGGTCCCGACGGCGACAACACGCTCACTGCGCAGGAGCTCGCCACGGTCAAGGCGATGTACGCCGGCACGCACAACGAACTCACCGGCGAACAACGCTACGCCGGCGCCAAATTTGGTTCGGAGGCTTTCTTCGATCCGAACTTCGCCGACAACGGCGGCTACGGCGTGTTCATCGGCCACTACGTGTATGGGGTGAATTGGACTGCGGCGCAATGGCGTGACCCGGCGAATATCAACTTCTCGACCGTCTACGACCACGTCAAGCAGTTCATCTCGCCGGTGACCGCCGCGCCGAGCGGCGCTGGCGAGCCCACCATCCGCGTCATCCCGGCGGCGGTGGCGAACGCCTTCTTCAGCGCCACCGGTGTGCGGATGCGCCGCGCACCGCTCAATCCCGAGCGCGTGAAAGCGGCACTCGCGAAGGCATAAGGAAATCGGGGACGGAGCCCGAATTAGTTCGGGCTCCGTCCCTGATGAGTCAGCGGTTTGGCAGCTTCAGATCGCGTTGCCGCAGCGAGTTCTGGATGAGCACGATGTCCGTCGAGGTGATCGTGCGCTCCTGCAGCTTCGGCGTGACGCATGAGAAATTGCTGGCGTCATTGATGTCGCCGGACCCGTTATAGGCCGCCTGCGCGGGGTACGCGCAGAGCGGACGGGAGCGCACCAGGTTGCCGCTGCCATCGAAGCGCGTGGCGATGATCTTCTCGGGCGCCACGCCTTGCTCGACCCACTTGATGACGGCGCTCACCACATGGTGGTCGGCATCGCGATAGGCCACCGGCGGCTCCGGGAAGCCGCCGCCGATCGCGTTCGGACCCGTACCGCCGCCGCAAT
>VBCM01000103.1 GCA_005883675.1 Betaproteobacteria bacterium | reverse complement strand
CAAGCATGCCTACAACGGCAACTGGAAGCTGATGCTCGAGAACCATCTCGACGGCGCGCACCCGGCGTGGGTGCACGCCTCGTCGGTGGCGGTGGCGCGCAACGCGCCCGATCCCGGCAAGCCGGGCGAAGAGCATTACTACGACATCGCCGTGCGCCAGATGCGCCAGAACGGCGCGCCGGATGCGGTGTGGGAAGGCACCGGCATCTGGGCGACGCCGCGCGGGCACGGCTACATGGGCGACTACCACGACGACGATCGGCTGGTCGCCGGGCTGGGCAATCCCGCGTTCGAGGAATATCGCGCGGAGCTCATACGCCGCCTGGGAGAGGCGCAAGCCGACCGCATCCTGCGCGTGACCTTGTGGAACACGATCATTTACCCGAACTGCTCGTTCATGAGCCAGTTCCGGCAGCTGCGCATCATCCATCCGGTGGCGGTGGACCGCTCGGTGGTCTACACGTACTCGTTCCGCATGCCGCAGGCGCCGGCGCGCCTCTTCCGCGACACCGTCGCTTTCGGCAACGTGGTGAATGGAACCGGCTCGTGGGTGCTGACGGACGACCTGGAAGTCTACGAGCGCATCCAGCACGGCCTCGCCGCCGGCGCGCCCGAATGGGTCTACATCGGCCGCGGCTACGGGCGCGACGTCGACGAGCCCGGCGCGCGGCGCGGCGCCACCGGCACGAGCGAGGTATTCATCCGCGGCCAGATGCGCGCCTGGCTCGATTACATGACGCCGCAGTCGTCGTAATGTCGCCTGAGCAATTCCTCTATCACGAAGCGCGGCTCCTCGACACGCAGCGCTACGAGGACTGGCTCGCGCTCTTCACCGACGATGCGACCTACTGGGTGCCGCTCGAGCAGGGCCAGAAGGACCCGCACGAGACCTCGTCGATCATCCACGACGACCGCACGCTGCTCGAGCTGCGCGTAAAGCAGCTGCGCCATCCGCGCGCGCATGCGCGCCAGCCGCTCGCGCGCACCGTGCACCACGTGGCCAACGTCGTGGAGCTCGGTCGGGCGAACGGCGAGCTGCGCATCGGCTCCACGCTTACGGTGGTGGAGTTCCGCCACGAGAAACAGCGGCTGTATGGCGCGCTGGTGGAGCACCGGCTGCGCCCGAGCGGGGATACATTTCGGATCGCGCACAAGCGCGTCGATCTCGTGAATTCCGAAGCTGAACTCGATGGCATCGCCATCCTCCTCTAGGAACAAGGAACCCGTGATCATCGCGGGCGGCGGCATCGGCGGCCTTGCCGCCGCGCTGGCGCTGGCGCGCAAAGGCTACAAGAGCGTGGTGCTCGAGCAGGCGCCGCAGTTCGGCGAGATCGGCGCCGGCATCCAGATCGCGCCGAACGCGTGGCATGCGCTGGACGCGCTCGGCGTCGGGCAGCTGGTGAAGAAGGAGGCGGTGTTCATCGAGCGCCTGCTGATGTTCGACGGCGTCTCCGGCGAGAAGGTGATCGATATCCCGCTCGATAAGCGCTTCGCCAAGCGCTTCGGCAACCCCTATGCCGTCACCCACCGCGCGGACATCCATGGGTCGCTCCTCGACGGTTGCAAGGCGCTTCCCGCATTGATCGACCTGCGCACCAGCAGCCGGGTGACGGGCTTCGAGATCCAGGAGAGCGCCGTGCGGGTGAATTTGGCGAGCGGCGAGGCGCTGCGCGGCGCGGCGCTCGTCGGCGCCGACGGCGGCAAGTCGGTGATCCGCGAGACGATCGTCGGCGACCCGATGCCGCCGGTGAGCGGCCACATGTGCTACCGCGCCGTGCTCAACATCGGCGACGTGCCGAAGGAGCTGCGCCTTCCGGCGGCCACGCTGTGGGCGGCTCATAACACGCACATCGTTCACTACCCGCTGCGCGGCTGGAAGCTCTTCAACCTCGTCGCCACGGTGATCGGCAAGCACACGAGCGGCGGGCACAATGAGGCGGCGACGCTGGAAGAGGTGCTGCCGCTCTTCGCGCACTACTGCGAGAAGCCGCTCAAGCTGATGCGTACGCCGAAGGAATACCGGCGCTGGATGCTCCAGTACCGCGAGCCGGTGGACAACTGGACGCGGGGGCCGGTGGCGCTCCTCGGCGACGCCGCGCACTTCATGCTGCAGTACATGGCACAAGGCGCGGCGATGGCGATGGAGGACGCGGTCTGCCTCGGCCTGTGCGCGGATGCCGCTGATGGAGATTTCCCGCGGGCGTTCCGCGACTACCAGGAGCGGCGCATGGTGCGCGCGACGCCGCAACGACATCTTTCGCGGCCGGCCGGCCGAGCGCTATTACGACGCGCTCGAGTGGGTCTTCAGCGCGCCCGATTACGTGCGCGAGTTCAAGGCACAACGCGCGCCGCGCCGGCTCGCCCGCGCCGCGGCCGCGCGCCGCCGTCCGCCATCGCGCCAGCGGGACTAGACCGGCGGCTGATGCTGCTGCTCACGGCCACGACCTTCGCGGCCGCGGGCGGGATCCATTATCAGACGCCGATGCTCGGCGCCATGGCGGCGGAGTTCGGCGCCGACAGCTCGACCATCGGCTGGGTGCCCACGCTCACCTTCGGCGGCTTTCTTGTCGGCATCGTGCTGCTCGTGCCGCTCGGCGACCGCGTCGACAAGCGCCGCCTCATCATCACCCAGCACTTCGCGGCGATGCTCGCGTTGCTCGCCGCGGGCGCCGCGCAGGGCGTCGCCGCCGCGGCCGCGAGCGGCTTTCTCATCGGGCTATGCGCGTGCTATGCGCAGAACATCGTGCCGATGGTCGCCGAGCTCGCGCCGCCCGGGGAGCGCGGGCGCGCCGTCGGCACGGTGCTCACCGCGCTCTTCCTCGGCATCCTCTTCGCGCGCATCACGGGCGGCATCGTCGCGGCGCAGCTCGGCTGGCGCTGGATGTACGTGCTCGGCGCGGCGCTTCTCGCGCTGATCGCGCCGGCATTGATCGCGCGGCTGCCGCATTCGGCGCCGAAGACGACGCTCGCCTATCCGGAGCTGCTCGCGTCGATGCTCGCGCTCGCGCGCGTGCACGCCGACATGCGGCGCGTCGTAGCGATCCAGCTCCTTCTCGGCATCTGCTACGGCGGCTTCTGGGCGACGATCGCCACCATGCTCCTCCAACGGCATGGCCTCGGTCCCACGGTGGCGGGCTTGATCGGCATCCCCGGCGCCGCCGGCATCCTGATCGCGCGGCCCGCGGGACGGTGGCTCGACCTGCGCGGGCCGGCGCCGATCGTCACCACCGGCATCGCGCTCATCATCGCCGCCTACGGCGTCTTCGCCTTCGGCGTGTGGTGGCCGGCCGCGCTTGCGGTGGGCGCAGCGCTACTCGATAGCGGCCTGCGCGCAGCGATGGTCGCCAACCAGACGGTGGTCAACTCGCTCGCACCCGAGGCGCGCAGCCGCTCCAACACCGTTTTTGGCTTGAGCGTCTGGTCGGGCAACGCCGTCGGCGCCTTCATCGCCACGAGCGCGCTCGCCGCAAGCGGCTGGCTCGCGGTGTGCGCGATCTCGGCGCTGGCGGCCACCCTGGCGCTCGGCGTGCAACTGCGCGCGATGAGAAATCCGGGTCAGAGCCCTATTTAGATGGTGACAGTCACGAGTTCCGTCGGGCGCACGATAATAGGCCATGGACGCGTTTGAGCTGCTCGTGGAAGCGCACCGGCCGGCGATGAAAGCCGTGCTGGCGAAGCTCGTGCAGCTTCTAGAAGCGCACAACGTGCGCTACGTGATCGGCGGCGCGAACGCGCTGTCGCTGTATGTCCGGCCGCGCATGACGGTCGATGTCGACGCATTCGTCGATCCGACGCGCAAAGCCGATATCGACAAGCTGCTCGCTGCCGAATTCGAGGTGGTCAAAATCGGCGGCTTTCATTCGAAGTTCAAGCATGCCGACGTCGAAATCGATATCCTCTATGCGGGCGCGAGCGCCGAGGACTTCGCGCTAGCCAACGCGCGAGACGCCGTAATACTCGGCACGAAGTTGAAGGCGCCGTCGCCCGAAGCGCTGCTCTGGCTGTATCTCGTTTCTGATCAGGAACAAAACTTCGTCGACGCGCTCAATCTGCTTCGTTCAAATCCGGGGCTCGACCGAGGCCTCGTGCGCCGGCAGCTCCAGCGACATCAGCCGGATCTGCTGCCCAAGCTCGAAAGGATGCTCCACACCGCGCAGCAGGCGGTGCCGTCCTACGACGAGTCCCGCGCGAAGCGCTAATTAGGGCTCTGACCCCGATTTCTGAAGCAGGTCTGGGCCGATCTCGGCCACCGAGCGCACGCCGCAGAGCTGCATGGCGCGCTCGAGCTCGCTCGCGAGGATCTCGAGCGCGCGCCGGGCGCCCGCCTCGCCGCCCGCCATCGCGCCGAAAAGCGTCGCACGGCCGGTGAGCACGCCGTGCGCGCCGAGTGCACGCGCTTTCAGGATGTCGACACCGCGGCGCACGCCGCCATCGAGGAGCACGCTCATCTTCGTGCCGACCGCGCGCGCCACGTGCGGCAGCGCTTCCAGCGTCGGCGCCGCGCTGTCGAGCTGGCGGCCGCCGTGGTTCGACACCACGACGCCGTCGCACCCGATTGACGCTGCACGCTCCGCATCGTCCGGGCGCTCGACACCCTTCAGCAGCAGCTTGCGCGGCCACAGCTCGCGGATGCGCTTGATCGCTTCCCAGTCGAGCGCCGCATCCATCTCGCGTCCGACCGCGGTCGCAATATCGGTTCCTTTGGGCGTGGTGAAGCGATAGCCGTCGAAGTTCGCCATGCCCGGCAGCCCATAGCGCAGGATCTCGAGGAGCCACGCCGGCTTCAGGATCACGTCGCGCGAATTGCGCCAGTTCGGGTTGTACGGCGTGCGGAAGCCGTTGCGCGGATCGCGCTCGCGCTTGCCGGAGACCGGCAGGTCGACCGTGACGAGCATCGCCTCGTAGCCCGCGGCTCTTGCGCGCGCGATGAGCTTCTCGCGGAATTCGTGCTCACGCACCGCGTAGAGCTGAAACCACAGGCGCCCGCCCTCCTCGGCAACCCGCTCGATGGTGAATGCCGCGGGCGTCGCCAGGGTGAAGGGCACGCCGAGCGCCTTCGCCGCGCGCGCAAGGATGAGCTCCGCGCCCGCGCGCCCCGCACTGATGCCGCCGGTGGGCGCGATGGCGAGCGGCAGGCTGGCGCGCGCGCCGAGGAGCTCGGTACTCATGTCCACTTTCGAGACGTTGACCAGCACCCGCGGCAGCAGCCGCACGCGCTCGAACGCGGCGCGGTTCTCGCGCAACGTCACTTCGTCCTCCGCGCCGCCGTCGAAGAAATCGAAGATCGCGCGCGGCAGGCGACGGCGCGCGAGCTCCCGCAAGTCCTCGATGCTGACTACCTGGTTGAGGTCCGCCATATAATTCGCGGCTCGCACTCTACCGCCTAAAGGTTCCCCGGTGTCCCGTCTTTACGCTATTGCCCTGTTGCTGCCCACGCTCGCATTCGGGCAGGCCTTCCCCTCGAAGCCCTTGCGCATGGTCGTGCCGTTTACGCCGGCCGGCGCGGTCGACATCGCAACGCGCGCGACCGCGAACGAGATGCAGAAGATCCTCGGCCAGCCCGTCGCAGTCGAGAACAAGCCCGGCGCCGGCGGCAATCTCGGCGTGCTCGACGTGGCACGTTCGGCGCCCGACGGCTATTCCATCGTCATGAGCACGAGCGGCATCCAGGCGATCAATCCCTTCCTCTACGCGAAGATGCCGCTCGACGTGAACAAGGACCTCGCGCCGGTCGCGCCGCTCGTGTCCCTCAACAACGTGCTCGTGGTGCATCCCTCCGTGCCGGCGCGCAGCGTCAAGGAAGTCATCGCGCTCGCCAAGAAGGAACCCGGCAAGTGGACCTACGCCTCCAGCGGCAACGGCACCAGCATCCACATGTCGGCCGCGATGTTCACGCAGATGACGGGCACCGACATCGTGCACATCCCATACAAGGGCAGCGCACCGGCGGTGACCGACCTCCTCGCGGGACAGACCAACATGATGTTCGACAACATCCCGTCGTCGCTCCCTCACATCAAGTCGGGCAAGCTGATCGCAATCGCCACCACCGGCGCGAAGCGCGATCCGGCGCTGCCCAACCTGCCGACGATCGCCGAGGCCGGCGTGCCGGGCTACGAATCGGGTGTCTGGTTCGGCCTGATGGTGCCCGCCGCTACGCCGAAAGACATCATCGGCAAGCTCAACGCCGCTGCCGTCCACGCGACGAAGTCGCCGGAATTCCAGAAGCGCATGCACGATCTTGGCTACAACATCATCCCCGGCACGCCGGAGGACATGGCGCGGATGATCGACGCCGAGCTCAAGCGCTGGGGGCCGATCGTGAAAGCTTCCGGCGCCAAGGTGGACTGACATGAAACCAAGCCTGCACAAAGTGAAGCGTATCGAGGGCGTGCTCTCGCCCGTCATCACGCCGTTCAGGAAGGACTATTCGCCTGACGAGGAGCGCTTCGTGCGCCATTGCCGCTGGCTCTTGAAGAGCGGATGCGCCGGCCTCGCGATTTTCGGCACCAACAGCGAAGCGAACTCGATGTCGGTCGCCGAGAAGCGGCGGCTGCTCGAAGCGCTCGTCAAAGGCGGCGTCTCGCCCGCCAACCTGATGCCCGGCACCGGCCACTGCGCGCTGAGCGATTCCATCGAGCTCACGCGCGCGGCGGTAGAGCTGGGTTGCGCCGGCGCGCTGATGCTGCCGCCCTTCTACTATAAGGGCGTCTCCGATGAGGGGCTGTACCGCAATTTCGCCGAGGTGATCGAGCGCGTCGGCGATGAGCGGCTGCAGCTCTACCTCTATCACATCCCGCCCGTGTCACAGGTGGCGATCACCTTGGGCCTCATCGAGCGGCTGCTCAGCAAATACCCGGGCATCGTCGCCGGCGTGAAGGACTCGTCCGGCGACTGGAGCAACACCAAGGCGATGCTGGATGCGTTCGCCAAGGACGGCTTCGACGTGTTCGCAGGTAGCGAAGCATTCCTGCTCGACAACATGCGCCACGGCGGCAAGGGCTGCATCACCGCGACCGGCAACGTCAATCCCGGGCCGATCGCCAACGTCTACAGGAATTGGCGCTCGCCGGAGGCGGACAAGCTGCAGGCGGGCATCAGCGCGACGCGCAAGATCGTGCAGAAGCAGCCGATGATCCCGGCGCTGAAAGCGACGGTCGCACACTTCGGCAACGACGCGGCCTGGAAGACCTGCCGGCCGCCGCTCATCGAGCTCACCGCAAGTCAGGAAGAGGAGCTGATCCGCGACCTCAAAGCGGTCGGCTTCACCATGCCGGGGTTGGTTGCCTAAGACGGCGCTCGTCACGGGCGCCGCGCGCGGCATCGGCCGCGCCACTGCCGAGGCGCTGCGCAACGCCGGCTGTAACGTCATCGGCCTCGATCGCGAGGCCTGCGATGTCGTCTACGACCTTACCGACATCGCCGGCATCCCACGAATGGTCGAGTCGCTCGGCGAGATCGACATCCTCGTCAATAACGCCGGCGTGCAGACTGCGGTCGCCATCGACCGCTACACCGAGGAAGCGCGACGGCGCATCCTCGCCGTGAATCTCGAAGCGCCGGTCGAGCTGATTCGCGCGCTGTCGAAGCAGATGGTCGCGCGCAAGTCCGGCCGGATCATCAACCTCGCGTCCATCGCCGCCTACGGCGCCCATACCGATCTTTGGTACGGCGTCACGAAAGCGGGCGTCGTCAGCTTCACGCGCAGCTTCGCCGCGCTGCTCGGGCCGCAAGGCATCCAGGTGAATGCGGTCGCGCCCGGCCCGATCGACACGCCGCTGCTCGACAAGGCACAGCCCGAGCGCGTGCTGGAGCTGATGACGAAGGTCTACACGCGCCGCAAGGGCCGTCCGGATGAAGTGGCGGAAGCCATCCGCTGGCTCGCGCTCGATGCGCCACCGATCATCAACGGTGCGGTGCTCGACATCACCGACGGCTCGTTCCTGCGCTAAAGCTGCACTAGGCCGACGATTTCTTCGCCGTAAGCTTCGAGCTTGCGTGCGCCAATGCCCGAGATGCCGCGCAGCAGGTCGAGCGAGCTCGGGCGAACGCGAGCGATTTCTCGCAGCGTGGCGTCGTGAAAGATGACGTACGCCGGCACGCCGTGGCGCCGCGCGGCTTCCAGGCGCCACGCCCGTAGCCGCTCGAACAACTGCAGTGCTTCTGCGGAGAGCTCGCCTGCGCCTGCCGCTGTCCTTGCCCGCCGCGCGCTTCGCTTGCTCTCGCGCCAGGCCCGCAGGGCGATGCTGCGCTCGGCCCTCAGCACGCCGCGGCTGTCGCTCGTCAGCCTGAGCGCGCCGTACGCATCGTGGTCGATCTCGAGGATGCCGAGTGCGATGCATTGGCGCACGATGGCGCGCCATTCGCGTTCGCTCCGCTCGCGGCCGATGCCGAAGGTGCTGAGCCTGTCGTGGCCGCGCTCGGTGGCCTTGTCGGTCGCTTCGCCGCGCAGCACGTCGATGACGTGCATCGCACCAAAGCGCTGTCCGGTGCGGTAGACGCAGGAGAGGAGCTGTTGCGCCGCGAGCGTGCCATCGAAGGTCGCCGGCGGATCGAGACAGGTGTCGCAATTGCCGCAAGGCGACGCGGTCTCGCCGAAATAGCCAAGCAGGCGCACGCGCCGGCATTCGGCGGTCTCGCATAGGCCGAGCATCGCATCGAGCTTGGCTGCCTGGATGCGCTTCTGCGCCTCGCCAGCCTCCGATTCCTGGATCATGCGGCGAAGCTGCACCACGTCCTGCAGGCCGTAGGCCATCCACGCGTCGGCGGCGAGCCCGTCGCGGCCGGCGCGACCGGTTTCCTGGTAATAACCTTCGACGCTCTTTGGCAGATCGAGGTGCGCGACGAAGCGCACGTCGGGCTTGTCGATGCCCATGCCGAAGGCGATGGTCGCGACCATGACGATGGCGTCCTCGCGTTGAAAGCGTTCCTGGTGACGCCGGCGCGTATCGCTCTCCATGCCGGCGTGGTAGGCCAAGGCAGCGATGCCCTGCGTCTCCAGAAAGGAAGCGGTCTCGTCGACCTTCTTGCGCGAGAGGCAATACACGATGCCGGCTTCGCCGGCGTGCTCGGTGCGGATGAAATCGACGAGCTGCCGGCGGCCGTCGTCCTTCTCGACGATGCGATAGCGGATGTTCGGCCGGTCGAAGCTCGACACGAACACGCGCGCGCCGTCGAGCTGCAGGCGCTCGAGGATCTCGCCGCGCGTATGCGCGTCCGCCGTCGCGGTGAGCGCGATGCGCGGCACGCCGGGAAAGCGCTCCTTGAGCACCGAGAGCTGCAGATATTCCGGCCGGAAGTCATGACCCCATTGCGAGACGCAGTGCGCTTCGTCGATCGCGATCAGCGCAAGCCGGCTCGCCGCCAGCAGCGTGAGGCAGCGCTCGGTGAGCAGGCGCTCGGGCGCCACATAGAGCAGATCCAGCTCGCCGCGCCGCGCGCGGGCTTCTATCTCTGCAACCTCGGTCCAGCTCAGCGTCGAATTGAGAAACGCGGCCCGCACGCCGAGCTCCGCGAGCGCAGCCACCTGATCCTGCATGAGCGAGATGAGCGGCGACACCACCACGCCCATTCCCTCTCGCAGCAGCGCGGGAATCTGATAGCACAGTGACTTGCCGCTCCCGGTCGGCATAAGCACCAGGGCGTCGCCACCGCCGGTGACGTGTTCGATGACGGCAGCCTGATGCCCCCGGAATTCCGGGTAGCCGAAGACCTCATTGAGAACAGCCAGGGCTTGCTTATTCAAAGTCTGCCATCGATCGAACAAACGGCATTACGGCTTCGGGGTAGGAGCCGCGCGTCGCCGATTTTTTCCGCCCAGGGGGTGAAGCCATCGGTCGGGCCGCGCCAGCGCAATTGCTCGACATCGGCGAAGAGCGGCGCATCGCTTCTCAGCGTCGCGAGCCGCTTGAAGAGCAGCGCCAGTTCGCGCCGTTCCCCCACGAGTGTTTCCGGCGGGAAATCCTCGATCGCGCCATAGCGGTTGATGAGCCGCGCCGCCGTCACGTCGCCGATACCGGCAATGCCGGGATAGCCGTCCGCTGAGTCGCCGACGAGCGCGAGGAGGTCGGGGATGCGGGGCGGCGCGACGCCGAATTTCGCCAGCACCGCGGCCTCATCGCGCATCGCCTTCGCCTTGCGGTCCATCTGCACCACGCGATCGCCGCCCACGCATTGCGCGAGATCCTTGTCCGGCGTCCAGATGCACACCTTGTCGACGCGCGTATCCGCAGCGGCGAGGTGCGCGGCGGAGGCGAGCGCGTCGTCCGCCTCGAGCTCGACCATCGGCCACACCGCTACGCCCATCGCAGCGAGAGCGTCTTCGAGCGGGTGGAACTGCGCGAGCAGCGCCCGCTCCATGCCTTCGCTCGTCTTGTAGCCGGGCCAGAGCGCATTGCGGAAAGATTCGATGACGTGGTCGGTGGCGACGCCGACGTGCGTGCCGCCTTTCTCGATCAGTTCGAGCACCGTGTGCAGCACGCCCGCCACGGCGCCGAGCGGCGGATCCTGCTTCTTGAAGCGGCGCAGACCGTAGAAGTGGCGGAAGAGCTCGTATGTCCCGTCGACGAGATGCACTACCACTGGAAGCGGATCGTCGGGTCGCGCTTGATCTGTTCGATGAGGGCGACCTCCCAGGCGAGATAGTCGCGCGCGTGCTGTTCGAAGCTCGCCTCGTGATCGTATGGCTTGTACCAGACGTCGTCGCGCGCGGTGCTCGCCCGGTCCACGCGGGCTTCCCAAGGACCCGGCCAGGCGGCATTGCCGCCCTCGAGTACGCGCACGCTGGCCTGCGGCCATAGCGCCGCGACGTCCGGCGCGGCGAGCTGGGCGAGCACGCCGTCCTCGGAAGTAAGCGTGAGCACCTCGGCTTCGCCGATCCGACGCCGTGCTTCGTCGAGGCGGGAGCGCACCACCCACCAGGCGCCGGGAATGTGGCGGTGGTGAAAGCGAAGGCTGGTGGAAAAATCGAGCACCGTGCCCTCGTCTTCATCCGTGGTCGGCCACGGGCGCAGGCCGAGGACCGGCGACTTGCGCGGGCCGCTTTCCAGCGGAAAGCCAGCGAATGAAGCGAGCACATACACATCGTGCCAGCCCATCTGGCCGAGCCAGGACGCGCTCGTGACGCCGCGCACGTGCTCCGGATCGATCAGCACGACGCGCGCATGCCGCACCGCCATGTATTCATCGGTCGCCTGCACGAGCTGCCCGCCCGGCGCGTGGCGCGAGCCGGCGATGCGCGCCGCTTCGAATTCTTCGCGCGTGCGCACGTCGAGGAGATAGAGCGTGCGCCGCTCGTCGCGCAGCCAGCGGTGGACCGTTCCGGCGTCGGTGAACTTGACGCCGTAGCGCCGCGCGACCTCGTCGGCGGCCGCCTGCGCCTTGGCGCGGCCGGCGGGCGACGGACCGGGCGCCCGGCGCGTCGCGCCACGCTCGCAGCCGTAGCCGGCGAGCTCCCAGCCCATGGTGCCGTCCTTGAGCGCCACCACGCGGTTCGGGATGCCGGCGTTCCTGAGCGACTGGCAGCCGATGATGCTGCGCGTGCGGCCGGCGCAGTTCACCACCACCAGCGTGTCCGGATCGGGCGCGAGATCGTGCACGCGGTACGCCAGCTCGGCGCCCGGCGTGTCGATGCCGCCGGGGATGCACATGCGCTGGTACTCCTCGAACGGACGCGAGTCGAGGACAACGAGCTTTGCGCCCGATGCCTGCAGCTCGCGCAGCTCCGCCGGCGTGATGCGCGGCGTTTCGTAGCGGTGCTCGACGCACTCGCCGAAAGCCTTGGAAGGCACGTTGATGCCGCTGAAGAGCTCGCCACCCGCCGCCTGCCAGGCGGCGCAGCCGCCCTCGAGCATCTCCACCGCGCTGTAGCCGAGCGTCGCGAGTCGTGCGGCGGCCTTGGGCGCCAGCCCTTCGCCGCCGTCGAATACCACGATGGGCGCGTTACGGCGCGGCACCAGGTCCGCGATCACGAGCTCAAGGCGCGAAAGCGGCGCCGACGAGGCGTAGAACGGATGGCCGCGGTAATGCACGCCCTGCTCGCGCACATCGAGAAGGGCGAGCTCGCCATGGCCGGCGAGCCGGCGGCGCAGCTCCGCCGCGCTAATCACCCGCGCGCTTCGCGGATGTCGGAGTGCGGCGGGAATACCTTCCAGGCGCGCTCATCGGCCTTGTAGTACTCGCGGTGATGGAGCTCCTCGAGCGCGAGGCCGTACATGTGGAAGTTGACGAGCGGCGCTGAGATGTGGATCGAGTGCAGGTCCTCGGGCATGAACGCCACGCCTGTTCCCTGCTTCACCACGGCGCTGCTCTTCTCGCGCACGCCGCCCTCCACGCGGTCATAGAAGCGGTTCAGTTCTTCGCCCGTGACGCCGACGATCACCGCCCACGTACTGTGGTTGTGCGCCGGGGTACCGTAGTTGCCGAACGACGAATTTACATACAGCGCGAAGCGGTGGTCGGCATCCTCGGACACCCGGTAAAGACAGGAATTCCTCTTGCCGCCAGGCTCAGGCGGCGGGAAATCGCGCGCCGTGAAGAGGTCTTGCCGCGCTGCAAGACGGATCAGCCGCTGCTTTATCTTTTCGAGGCTCTCGCGCGTCACGCCGTCGGCGCGCTCGATGGCGCGCACCTCGGCGACCGCGGCGTCGATCTCCCGCTTTCGCACTATCGCGCGCTCATCCATGGGAGTAGATTATGCCTCCCCAGTCCACTTCCAGGAGGAGGCAACCATGGCGATCAAAGCGAGCCGCATCGACGTGTGGATGACCATCATCGATGACCGGGCGGGCGGCGCGGCGGAGAAGCTCGAGGCGCTGGCGAAAGCGGGCGCGGATCTCGAGGTGGTGTTCGCGCGCCGCACCCCGGAGCAGCCGGGCCAGGGAATTCTCTTCGCCGGCCCGATCGAGGGCGCGAAGGTGACGCGCGCGGCGCAAGAAGCGGGCTTCAAGCGCTCCGATAACATCCACGGCATCCGAATCGAGGGCACCGACAAGCCGGGACTGGGCGCGAAGATCGCGCGCACCGTTGCCGAGAGCGGCGTCAGCCTGCGCGGCATCAACGGCATGGCGCTCGGCAAGAACTTCCTGAGCTTCGTCATGTGCGACACGCCGGACGACGCGGCGAAGGCGCTGAAGGCACTGCGTAAGCTCTAGCCGCCTAGCGGACCTTGTAGATCTCTTCCTCGAAGGCGCCGCGCCACACGAGCAGTGAGGCGCGGCGCCGGCCGGGCTCGGAGGTGAGCCGCGCCTGCGCGTCCGTGCCTTTCCATTCCACGGTCACCGGCATCGGCGGCGTCGCCGGCGCGGACGGCTCGACGAGCGGCGCGCCGTAGCGTGTACGCAGGTACCTGAGCATGCGCTCGAGCTCGCGCTGGTCGAAGCGCACGTCGAAGCCCTCGACCGAGTCGCGCTTCAGGTAGAAGGTGACGCTCGCGTCCAAACCACCGAAGCTGATGCGCGAATCGTCGCAGCGGCGCTCGGCCGCACGGCTCGGCCACTCGAGCGCGCGGCAATGCGCATTCGGGAATCGCTGCCTGATGTCGCGCTCGCTTGCGCCGAGCGTCACGTCGTTCACGTCGTAGGCGGCCGCGGCGGCGAACGCCACGAGCGCCAGGGTAAATGGCATCACATCGAGATGACGCGCCCGCCGAGCATGGTGAGGCGCGCGGCCATCGTGGCGAGGAAGGCTTCGGTGAAGCGCCCGCGCGTCGAATCGGAGAGCGCATCGACATCGGCGACGCGCATGCGCATCGCCCAGCTCGGCTTCACCGCGGTGACGGTCGCGGTGCGCGGCTGCGCGTCGCGGCGCGCGTAAGCCATCTCGCCGACGCACTCGCCCGGGCTCACCGCGTTCAAGAGCTTGCCGCGCTGCGTGACCTTGAGGAGCCCCGAGGCGACGATGTACAAGTGCTCGTCCGCCGTTGCCTCCTCGATAAGTACCGCGCCCGCCGGATGCAGCTCCCAGCGCGAGGCGCGCACGGCCTCCCACAGCTCGATGTCGCTGAAGCGCTTGAAGAACGCAAGGCGGCGTGAGGCGCTGAATTTCTCGGCGTCGGAGAGATCCGAGGAGCTGCGTTGCTCGCCGAGCAGCCGCGCCAGCGCCTCGGCGAAGCCGTCCCAGCTCGAATAGCGCTCGTCGCGCGTCTTGCCGAGGGCGCGCGCCACGACCGTGTCGAGCTCGCTCGGCACCGCGGCGCGCAGGCTCGAAGGCGCGACGGGCACCAGGTTGAGGATGCCGTTGACCAATTCGTAGGTGCCGCTGCCCTCGAACGGGCGCCGGCCGGTAAGCAGGTGATAGAGCACGCCGCCGAGCGAGAACATGTCGGTGCGAAAATCGATCTCCTCGCCACGCACCTGCTCGGGCGACATGTAGGCGGGCGAGCCGACGCCGGAAACCTGGGTCACGTCGCTGCCGGTGAGCTGCGCCGCGCCGAAGTCCGACACCTTGATGTCGAGCGCGCCGCGCGTGAGGATGTTCGCCGGCTTGATGTCGCGGTGGACCACGCCGAGCGTGTTGGCGAATTCAAGCGCCTTGCAGCACTTGTAGCCGATCTCCACGGCCTTTTTCGGCTCGAGCAGCTCGGTTGGCTCGCAATAGCGCGTGAGCGCAGGGCCGTCGACCACCTCCATGACGAGGTAGCGCAGCGGCTCGCCGCCGCTCCCGTCCTCGAGGCCGGCGTCGAGAATGCTCACGATGTGCGGGTGCCTGAGCTTGCCCGCGAGCGCGGCCTCATTCTGGAAGAGGCGCAGCTGCCGCCTCGCCTGCTCGGGATCGGGGGAGAGATTCTCCAGCACCTTGACCGCGACTTCGCGCTGGCGGAAGGGATCCGTAGCGAGGTAGACCGAGCCGCTGGCGCCTTTGCCAAGCAGCTGCTTCACCTCGTACTTGCCGACGCGCTGGAGCATTCCCGGCCCGCTTTTCAACCTGTTTGTACGTTACGAGCGAAGGCATCGTACAGGTCGAGGATTCGGCTGCGCCAGCCATAGAGCGCGCCGGAAGTGTCAAAAATCACCCGCGGGCTCATGATGCGCGCCCATTGCACGACCGAGAAGAGGATGTAATCCGCATAGGCGGGCGCTGCGCCGCACACGTACGGCTGGCGCTTCAGCGCCGCCTCGAGCGGCTCGAGCACGCGCTTCAGCCGCTCGTGCGCCTGCGGCGCGCGCTCGCGCGCTTCCTCGAGCGTGCACTTCAGGAAGCCTTCGAACTGCCGACGGAAATACTCTTCATCGACGGGATCGACGCGCTCGTGCACGTCGGCGACGATCACCGGCAGCATCGCCGGCACGATTGCGCGATCGACCCAGGTGTTGAACGTGTGCGTCACGCCGCGGCCGATGGCGCCGCCGAAAAGGCTGGGCCGGTCGGGATAGCGCTCCTCCAAGTACTCGGCGATGCGCCAGGAATCGCGCACTACGGTGTCGCCATCCTTGATCACCGGCACCGTCTTGCCGCCGGAAAAGGCGATCGTCGCCTTGTCGCTCATCGCCACCGGCGTGCTTTCGAACTCGAGCTCCTTGTGGCGCAGCGCCATGCGCGTGCGCCAGGAGAAGAGACTGTAGCGGCGGTCTTCCCTGCCGCGCAGCTCCCAGAGCTGGATCACGCGGCCTTCTTCACGCCCATCTCGGTCACCTCGTGGCTCGCCGGCCGCGCCTTGATGCGCAGGTCCTTCATCTCGGCGCGCTCGCGCGCCGCGTTGCGGAACGCCTGGTCGCGTCCGGGGAGATACTGCGGCGGCCAGTACTGGCCCATGTGCTGATACCAGGCCGAGGCCTGCAGCGTGAAGTACGGATTCGCGAGATGCGGACGCGCCAGGGCCACGAGGTCCGCCTTGCCGGCCGCGAGCAGCGTGTTCACCTGATCGGCCGTGGTCACCGCGCCGACTGTCATCGTCGCAATGCCCACCTCGTTTCGTACCCAGTCGGCATACGGCGCCTGGTACATGCGTCCATACACCGGCTTCTGCCACGGCACCGTCTGGCCCGTGGAGCAATCGAGCATGTCGAAGCCCGCCTGCTCGGCGTACTTCGTCGAGCTCACGAAGTCCGCGACCACCTTGTCCATGTCGGCGCGCGTCATTTCCTTCGGTACTTGGGACACGCCCTCGTAGTACGCAATGGGCGATGCAGAGAGCACCGGCCAGTTGCCGCGCTCGAGCGGGTAATCCATGCGCTCCCAGCCGAGCTGCGTCGAGCCCTTGCGCCCCGAGTGGCCGAGCTGCATGCACAGCTTCGCCTTGGAGTTGGCGTGGCAGAAGTCCACGATGCGCTTGAAGGCGTCGCGCTGGGCCTCGTTCCACAGGCCGGTGTCAGCAGGGGAGATGCGCGCTTCCGGCGAGGGGCAGGTCATCTCGACGTAGACGAGGCCTGCGCCGCCGATCGCGCGGCTGCCGAGATGCACGAAGTGCCAGTCGCCCGGCACGCCGTCGACCGCGGAGTACTGGTCCATCGGCGAGACCACGACGCGGTTCTCGAGCACCATGTCGCGGAGGCGAAACGGCGTGAACATTGGCACCGGCGGGTTCTCGAGGTCGACGTCAAAGCCCTGCTTCTTCACTTTATGCGCGAACCAGCGGTGCACCCGGCGCACGAAGGCCTCGTCCCTGAGCTCGAGGTTCTCCCAGGTGATCTGCTTGGAGCGCGACATGACGCCGAAGGCGAACTGCTCGGGCTCCATGCCCCAGTAGCGCTGCATGTGCTCGAACCAGGCGAGCGACACGTTCGCCGCGTGCTGCGTCTTCTCCACCTCCTCGCGGCGCGCCGTGTCGTACATGCTGAGCGCGCGCTTGACGTTCGCATGCTTGCGAAACGCCTCGTAGAGCGCGACCGCGTCCTCCATGGCGAGCTTGGTGCCCGAGCCGATGGAGAAGTGCGCGGTGGCCTTGGCGTCGCCGACCAGCACGGCGCTCATTTTTCCTTCTTGCTTCACCCACGTGCGGTTGGTGATGTTCGGGAAGTTGCGCCAGAGCGAGCGGTTGGCGATCAGCGCATGGCCGTCGAGCTCGGCGGCGAAGATGCGCTCGAGCACGGGCAGCATGTCGGTCTCGGAGAGCTTGTCGAAGCCGAAGTTGAGCCAGGTCTCGTGGTTCATCTCGATCACCCAGGTCGAGCGGTTCGCCTCGTACTGGTAGCAGTGCGCGAGCACGATGCCCTGCGGCGTCTCGCGGAAGAAATATTTGAACGCGTCCAGAGCACGGGTGGATCCCAGCCAGGTGAATTTGTTCGGGCGCAGGTCGACGCTCGGCTGGAAGTGCTCCTTGTAGCGCTCGCGGATCCGGGAATTGCTGCCGTCGGCCACCACGATGAGGTCGGAGTCGGGGAACTCCTCCAGGCTCTCGACCTCGCGCTGAAAGCGCAGCTGCACGCCGAGCTCGCGCCCGCGGTCCTGCAGGATGTTGAGGAGCGCGACGCGCGAGCAGCCGCAGAAGCCGTTGCCGCCCGAGCGCAGCACCTCGCCCTTGTAGACCACGTCGACGTCGCCCCAGTAGGCGAAGCGCCGGCGGATGCGCTCGTAGGTGACGAGGTCGTACGCCTTGAACGTGTCGAGCGTCTGGTCGGAGAACACCACGCCGAAGCCGAACGTGTCATCCGGGCGATTGCGCTCGTACACGGTGATGTCCCAGCGCGGCCAGGCCTTCTTCGCCAGCAGCGCGAAGTAGAGCCCGCCCGGCCCGCCGCCAATGACGCTCACTTTCATGTCGCCTCCGGTATTACCGCGGTCGCCTCGATCTCGAGCCGCGCCTCGGGCTCGACCAGGCCGCCGACCTGCACCACCGCCATGGTCGGGAAGTGGCGACCCATGAGCTCGCGATAAGCCTTGCCGACGTCCCTGAGCGCCGCGAGGTACTCCTCTTTGTCGAGCACGTACCAGGTCAGGCGCACGAGGTGGTGCGGCTCGCCGCCCGCCTCGGCGAGCACCTCGAGGACGTTGGCGAGCGCCTGGCGGAACTGGCCGGCGAAGTCGCGCGAGCGCCACTCGCCTTGNNCCTTGGCGGCGATGCCGTTCGCGAAGCCCTTGGGTCGCGCCCAGCCGGGCGGCTGCAGGATCTGCGTCATGCTCATTTTCCTTGTGGGTTCCTCAGCTTGAAGCGCTGCAGCTTCCCCGTCTCGGTGCGCGGCAGCTGGTCGACGAACTCGATCGCGCGCGGATACTTGTAGGGCGCGATCACTTTCTTCACGTGCTCCTGGAGGGTGCTGACCATGGCGGCGTCGCGGCCCTCGCCGTCCTTGACCACGACGAAGGCCTTGACGACCGTGCCGCGCTCCTCATCCGGCCAGCCGACGACGCCGCATTCGGCGACCGCGGGATGGGCTAGGAGCGCCGTCTCCACCTCCGGGCCGGCGATGTTGTAGCCCGCCGAGATGATCATGTCGTCGGTACGCGCCTGGTAGAAGAAGTAGCCGTCCTCGTCCATCAGGTAGGCGTCACCGGTCAAGTTCCAGCCGTGCTGCACATAGTTGTGCTGGCGCTCGTCGGCGAGATAGCGGCAGCCCGTCGGACCCCTGACCGCGAGGCGGCCCACCACGCCGGGCTTGCATGGCTTGCCGTCCTCATCCAGCACGGTGGCGCGGTAGCCGGGAATGGCGTAGCCGGTGGCGCCGCGGCGCACGCGCTCGAGCGTATGCGAGATGAAGATGTGCATCATCTCGGTCGAGCCGATGCCGTCGATGATCTCGACGCCGGTCGCTTCCTTGAACGCCTGGCGCGTCGGATCGGGTAGCGCCTCGCCCGCCGACACGCAGTTCCTGAGCGAGCGCAGGTCGAACTCCTGCGCCATCGCCGCCATCTGCCGGTACATGATGGGCGTGGTGAAGCAGGTGTTCGCCTTGAAGCGCTCGATGGTCTCGAGGAGCGTCTCCGGCGTATGCTTCTCGACGAGCACGGTGGAGGCGCCGTAGCGCAGCGGGAAGCACAGCATCCCGCCCAGGCCGAAGGTGAATGCGATCGGCGGCGTGCCGCAGACGATGTCGTCCTTCGCCATCCTCATGATCGAGCGCGGGAAGCAGTCGCACATGGCGATGACGTCGCGATGGAAATGCACCGTGCCCTTGGGCTTGCCGGTGGTGCCGGAGGTAAAGGCAATCAGCGCCGGGTCATCCGCCGCGGTGGGCACGTTGCCGAAGGTGAGGGGCTGGCGCAGCGCGAGGCTATCGAGCGAGTTGGGCGCGTCGTCGTACCAGTAGCGGATCTCGCGCAGCGTGGGGCAGTTCGGCAGCGCCGCTTCGAGCTCGGTTTCCAGGCGCTTGTCGCAGAGCGCGTGCGTGACCTCGGCCTTGGTGATGATGTCGGTCAGCTCTTTCGCCCTCAGCAGCGGCATGGTGGCGACGCAGACCCCGCCCGCCTTCATCACCGCGAGCCACGCGGCCGCCATCATCGGGTTGTTCGGGCCGCGCAGCAGCACGCGGTTGCCGGGCTTCACGCCCATCTCGCGCACCAGCACATTGGCGATGCGATTGGCCTGCGTGAAGAGCTGCGTATAGGTGCACTCGCCGTCGGGCGAGCGCAGCGCGATGCGATGGCCGTAGCCGCGCGTCACCGGCTTGTCGAGGAGCTCGGTGGCGCAGTTCAGGCGCGCCGGGTACTTCAGCTCCGGTGGCTCGAACAGGAACTCCGGCCACTCGCTCCGCGGCGGCAGGTTGTCGCGCGCGAAGGTATCGACGTGCGCGGTGTAACTCATTTGTGGCTCACAAAGATTACGTACTTAGTACGGAATTTCGGCTTCATTGCTTCAGCAGATCCCTCGCAATGATGACTTTCTGCACTTCGGTAGCGCCTTCGTAGATGCGCAGCGCGCGCACCTCGCGATAGAGCCGCTCGACCGGATGGCCGCGCTTCACGCCGAGGCCGCCCAGGATCTGGACCGCGTCGTCGACCACCTGCTGCGCGGCCTCGGTGGCGTACATTTTCGCCATCGCCGCTTCGCGTGTGGCGCGCGCTTTACGTGCGTCGCGCATCCACGCCGAGCGATAAGCGAGGAGCGCGCCCGCGTCGATCGCCGTGGCCATGTCGGCGAGCTTCGCCTGGGTGAGCTGGAAATCGCCGAGCGCCTGCCCAAAGAGGCGCCGCCCCCTGGCGTGCGTGAGCGCCTCGTCGAGCGCGCGGCGCGCAAAGCCGAGCGCCGCGGCGGCGACCGTGGTGCGGAAGATATCCAGGTTGCGCATCGCGAGCTTGAAGCCCTGGCCCGGCTCGCCAAGGAGCTCGGCCCGCGCGCCGCGATACTTGATTAGCGCCATGGGATGCGGCGCGACGATGTCGATGCGCTCCGTGGCATCGACGTCCTTGGCGTCGACCACGAACGCCGTGATGCCTTCGTCGGCCTTGGCGAAGGTGACATAGAAGTCGGCGATACCGCCGTTCGAGATCCAGGTCTTGGTGCCCTCCAGCACCCAGCCGCTGCCTGAGCGCCGCGCGCGGGTGCTCATCGCCTGCACGTCCGACCCGGCGTCGGGCTCGGAGAGCGCAAAGGCGGCGATCGCATCGCCGCGCGCCGCCGCGGGCAGGTATTTTCTCTTGAGCTCGTCGCTTCCGGCCAACGCAATGGCGCCGCTCCCCAGGCCCTGCATGACGAACGCGAAATCGGCGAGGCCGGCGTGGTAGGCGAACACTTCGCGCAGGAGCGCAATGGAACGCACGTCGGGCGTCTCGGTGACGGCGTAATTCAGGTAGCCGGCGCAGCCCAAGTCCTGCACCAGGCGCCTGCAGATCGCGTCGGCGCCCGCACCGAAGGGCGGATTTCCCTCCTCGCCGTGCGCATGGCCAAGGTTGTTGCGCGCCCATGCGTCGGCCTGCGCCGCGAGCTTGGCATGGCGCTCGTCGAAGAACGGCCAGGCGTAGTGCGCGAAGCGGTCCATTCAGTCGCCCTGGAACTTGGGCTTCTGCTTCGCCGCGAACGCTTCGTACGCGCGGCGGAAGTCCTGGTTGCGCATGAGGATCGCCTGGGCCTGCGCTTCCATCTCGATCGCCTCATCCAGGCCCGCGTTCCATTCCTGGTGCAGCATCTTCTTGGTCATGGCGTGAGCGGCGGTCGGTCCTTCGGCGAGCGCGTGCGCCGCCTGCATGGCCGGCGGCAGCACCGGATCGGCGATGGCGTTATAGAAGCCCCACGCGTGGCCCTCTTCCGTGCTCATCGAGCGCCCGGTATAGAGGAGCTCGGCTGCGCGCCCCTGGCCGATGATCCGCGGCAGCATGGCGCACGCGCCCATGTCGCAGCCCGCGAGGCCGACGCGCACGAAAAGGAACGCGGTCTTCGCGCTTGGCGCCGCATAGCGCAGGTCGCAGGCCATAGCGAGGATGGCCCCGGCACCCGCGCACACGCCTTCGACCGCCGCGATGAGCGGCTGCGGGCAATGGCGCATCGCCTTCACTACGTCGCCGGTCATGCGCGTGAAGTCGAGGAGCTGCGGCATCGTCATCTTGGTGAGCGGCCCGATGATCTCGTGCACGTCGCCGCCGGAGGAAAAATCGCCGCCCTCACCGCGCAGCACGACGGCCTTGATGCCCGGCTCGTGCGCGAGCGCGCGAAAGTGATCGCGCAGCTCGGCGTAGGAGTCGAAGGTGAGCGGGTTCTTGCGCTCGGGCCGGTCGAGCGTGACGACGCCGACCTTGCCTTCCGCCCGCCAGAGAAAATGCTTGGGCTGCTTCATGGCCGCATCTCCGAAATGCGCTCCAATGCGTGCTCCTTGGCCCGCGCGAGCAGCCGCAGCAGCTCGTCCTGCTCGCGCCGCGAGAGGCCTGAGAGCAGCTCCACGACCCACTCCTCGTGCGCGCGCGCCATGTCAGTGAAGCTGCGCTCGCCGGACTTCGTCAGCCGGATGCGGAACGCACGGCGATCGCTCGGCTCATCGAGCCGCTCGACCAGGCCTTCCTTCTCGAGCTGGTCGACGATCGCGGTGACGTTGCCGCCGGTGACCATCAGCAGGCGCGAGAGCTCATTCATCTTCAGGCCCTCGGGATGGCGCTCGAGCTGCGCCATGAGATCGAAGCGCGGCAGCGTGGTGCGGTAGCGGCTGCGCAGCCGCGAGCGCACCACGCGCTCGATCATCTGCGTACAGGTCAGAAGGCGCAGCCAGATGCGCAGCGCGCGGTGATCTTCGGACCGGGCAATGGTTTCGCGATCGGTGCGGATAGCGGCCAGGGCCATGGGGAATCCTCCAAGCCTGAATAGATCAAGCTTAAAGCATCTCGGCGCCCTTGTCACGCTACACTAGGCGCGAGAGGAGGAGCCCATGTCGCAAGAAAACCGCCGCCGTTTCCTGCAGTTCCTCGCCGGCAGCCCGCTCGCCGCCGCCGGAGGTGCCCTGGCCCAGGTCCTGCAACCTGGAAGCCGCCTGTCCGATCCGCTGATGTGGGCGCCGTTCGACCCGGCGAAGCTCATCAAGGATCCGAAGCAAGCGATCAACGTGTTCGATTTCGAGCCGGTGATGCGCCAGAACGTGCCGCCGGCGCATTTCGGCTACATGGCTTCCGGGATCGATGACGAGGTGACGCTGCGCGCCAACCGCGAGGACTTTCTCAAGTTCCAGCTGCGGCCGCGCCGCCTGATCGACGTCAGCAAGCTCGACATGAGCACCGACATCCTTGGCACCCGCTATCCGAGCCCGATCGTGGTCGCGCCGGTCGGCGGCCAGAAGGCCTTCCATGCCGAAGGCGAGGTCGCTACCGCAAAAGCGGCAAGAGCCGGCAACCATCTCATGATCCTTTCGACCGTGACCACGAGCTCGGTCGAGGACGTTACCGCAGCGCGCGGCGCGTCGGTGTGGTACCAGCTCTACGCCACCAACAAGTGGGACGTGGCGAAAGCCTTCGTCACCCGCGCCGAGCGCGCCGGATGCCCGGTCGTCGCGGTCACGGTCGATCGCAGCGGCGGCCGCAACCAGGAGACGCTGTTCCGCCTGCAGCGCACCGACACCCGGGATTGCAATGCCTGTCACGACCGCTCGAGCCTGGAAGCGAACGTGCGCCGACGGCCGATGTACCAGGGCGTGGACCTCAGCGGGCTGCGGCACACGCAGGCCTCGGCCATGACATGGGACTTCCTCAAGCGGCTGCGCGACACGACGAAGATGAAGATCGTGCTGAAGGGCATCCTCGCGCACGAGGATGCGGTGCTCGCGGTGGAAAACGGCATGGACGGCATCATCGTCTCGAACCACGGGGCGAGAAGCGAGGACAGCGGCCGCTCGACCATCGACGCGCTGCCGGAAATCCTGCAGGCGGTAAAAGGGCGCATGCCGGTGATCGTCGACAGCGGCTTCCGCCGCGGGACCGACATCGCCAAGGCGCTGTGCATGGGCGCCCAGGCCGTGTGTGTCGGGCGACCCTACATCTGGGGACTCGGCGCCTTCGGCCAGCCGGGCGTAGAGCGCGTGCTCGAGCTTTTGCGCGTCGAGCTGCACGGCATCATGGAGCAGCTGGGCGCCCCGACCGTGAAGCATCTCGTGCCGGCGATGGTGCGCCGGGCCGGCGCGGCGCCGAGCTACTGAGCGCTACTGCCGCTCGATGCGGGCCGCGTCGCGCACGCGGGTCCACTTGTCGCGCTCGCGGCCGATGAAGGCCGCGAATTGCGCCGGCGTCGTGCCGAGCGGCTCGGCGCCGTCGGTGGCGAGGCGCTCCTTCATCTCGCGCGAGCGCAGCGCGACGATCGCTTCCCGGTGCAGGCGCTCGATGGTCGGCGCCGCGGTGCCGGCGGGCGCCAGCAAGCCGTACCACTGCATTGCCTCGTAGCCCGGCACGCCCGCCTGCGCTACCGGCGGCACGTCGGGCAGCGCTTGCACGCGCTGCGGCCCCGACACCGCGAGCGCGCGCAGGCGTCCCGCGTCGACGAGCGGCTTGGCGGTAAGCGCGGTGGCGAACGCGACCGCGATTTGCCCGCCCATCACATCGGTCACCGCCGCCGCCGTACCGCGATAGGGCACGTGTGTGAGATCGATGCCCGCCATGCTCTTCAAGAGCTCCATGCAAAGGTGCGGCGAGGTGCCGATGCCCGGCGTGCCATAGCTCAGCGCGCCCGGCTTCGCCTTGGCGGCGGCGATCAGGTCCGTCAATGAATTTATCGGCAGCTTGGGATCGACGACCAGGATGTTGGGCGCCGTGGCGGCGAGCGTGATCGGCGCGAAGTCGCGCACCGGGTCGTAAGGCACCTGCTTGTAGAGCACCGAGTTCAACACCAGCGTGCTCGCCACCATCAGCAGCGTGTAGCCGTCGGGCGCCGCGCGCGCCGCCGCTTCGATGCCGATCATGTTGCCGGCACCGGGCTTGTTCTCGACATAGAACTGCTGGCCGAGCGCGTTGGTGAAGTGGCTCGCCAGGACACGCGCCACGATGTCGGTGCCGCCTGCGGGCGGCGATGGCACGATGATGCGCACCGGGCGCGACGGATAGTCCGACTGCGCTGCCACCGCGCCCGCGAAGAGGCACAGGGCGAATGCGCTAACCCACCGCATGCAGCACCTTTCCGCCGCCCATCGCCGGCTTCGCCGGCACCAGCACGAACGCGATGCGGCAGGGCTCGCTGCCGCGATTCACCCAATCGTGCAGCGTCGCCTGCTGCACGAGCACGTCGCCGGCGCGCAGATGCACGCTGCCAATGTCGAGCTGCATCTCGATCTCCCCGGAGATCACCACCGCATAGTCGATCGTCTCCGTGCGGTGCAGGCGCGGCGCGACGCCCGGCTGATATTCGACGACTCGGAAGATCGTACCGTCGGCGCCGGTCCAGGCGACGCAGCTCTCGTGACCGGGGCGGCGCGAGATGACGTTCGCACAGCGCTCGTCGAGCGCGACCTTCGAGCGGCCGCGCTCGTCGTGGTCGGTGACCACGCGGCGCACATTCAGGCTCATCTGACATCCCTCCGCGTAATGAGCAGGTGCTTCAGCCGCCGCGCCGCCGGATAGTCGCGGTGCACGGAGCGGTAGATGCGCCGCAGATTCTTCCACGGCGCGCGATCGCTGTAGAAGCGGTACAGGAAGAGCAGATCGCACACCAGGCTCGCCATCCAACCGACCGGCGTGGCGTAGCCGAGCACCGCCTGCACGCCCGTGCGCCTCACGAACTCGCGCGCAAACCTGAGCCCGCTCGCGCCGCGAAACACATTGCAGGCGCCGAAGTAAACCAGGTTGCGATAGCCGCCTTCACCGTACCCGGCGAATGCCTCGATCAGCGCATCGGCGCCGATGCGCTCGGCCACCGCGCGCACCGCACCCGGGCCGCCATGAAAGGCGAGGTAGTAGACCGGCGCATCGAAGAGCTCCTTCTGCCGCCACATCAGGCCGCCGGGGCGGCGCAGATAGTAGGCGAGCCCGGCGCCCGAATCGACGAAGCGGTGCGCTACCGTGAGCGGCGGCTGGACGAGCGGCGCCATGCCGTCGAGGAACGACTTGACGGAAAAGTGCTGGAACATCTGCTCGTCCCAGTACGACTCCAGACAGATGAGCTTGCGCGGCGCCTTCACGGCTCCTGCTGCCTTTCGGCGGCGAGCCGGCGTCCGACGTGGACATTGTTCAGCGCGGCAGCGCAGGTGAGGCCGCTCGCCACAGCGACGAAATCGCGCGACAGCTCGGCGTACTCGTGCACCACGAGCAGCGTCACGCCGAGCTTGGCCGCCACGAAGCCTACGGGGCCCGCCGCGGTGAGAATCGCATCGACGACGGGGTTCAGCTCGCGCGCACCGCGCTCCTTGACATAGAGCGTCGTGCCCGTATCGGCGGCCTGGCAGGCGGCGAATGCGCCTTTGCTGCCGAGCGTCTGGCAGCCGGCGAGCAGGCAGCTCGCGAGCACCACTGAAATCGGGGACGGGTACGTAATTATCGTGTCAGCCTGACAACGGAATTACGTACCTGTCCCCGATTTAATCGGTTTTGCGCAGGAAGTCGAAATCGCAGCCGTGCTCTGCCTGCAGCACATGCTGCATGTAGAGCTGCGCGTAGCCGCGCGCCGGCATGCCGACCGGCGGCCGCCACGCGCTCTTGCGGCGCGCCAGCTCTTCCGCCGACACCAGCAGCTCGAGCTGTCGCCGCTGCACCGAAATGCGGATGCGATCACCGTTCTTCACCAGCGCGAGCGGGCCGCCCGCTGCCGCTTCCGGCGACACGTGCAGCACGATCGTGCCGTACGCGGTGCCGCTCATGCGCGCATCCGAGATGCGCACCATGTCCTTCACGCCGGCGCGCGCGAGCTTCGCCGGGATCGGCAGGTAACCCGCTTCGGGCATCGCGTAGCCCGACTTGGGGCCCGCGTTCTGCAGCACGAGGAAGTCATCCGCCGTCACGTCGAGCGCCGGGTCGTCGACGCGCGCCGCGAGGTCGTCGAGCGAGGTGAACACGACCGCGCGGCCTTCCCGCTCGAAGAGCTGCGGATCGGCCGCCGAGCGCTTCAAGATCGCGCCATTCGGCGCGAGCGAACCAAAAAGTGCGACCAGGCCGCCCATCTTCGACAAAGGTTCCGAGAGCGGCTTAACCACCGCGCGGTCCACCCATGGCGGCTCGCGCTCGAGCCGCTCGCCGAGCGTGATGCCGGCGACCGTCAGGCAGTCGAGATGCAGGAGCGGCTTCAGCTCACGAAGTACTGCGCCCAGCCCGCCGGCGGCATACAGATCGGACATGTAGTACTGCCCGGTCGGCTTGAGATCGACCAGTACCGGCGTGGAATCCGAGAGCTCATTCAGCCGGCGCAAATCGACATGGACGGCCGCGCGGCCGGCGATGGCGGTGAGATGGATGATGGCGTTGGTCGAGCCGCCGATCGCGAGCAGCACGCGTAGCGCGTTCTCCACCGATTTCGCGGTGATGATCTGCGACGGGCGCAGCGGATTCTTCGCAAGCTCCACCGCGCGCGCGCCTGTCGCCTCGGCGGCGCGCAGCCGATCGGCGTGCACCGCCGGGATGGCCGCAGTTCCCGGCAGCGCCATGCCGAGCGCTTCGGCGATGGACGCCATCGTGGAGGCGGTGCCCATCACCGCACAGGTGCCCGCGGTGGTGGCGAGGTTGCCCTCGATGGTGTCGATCTCCGCCGAGCTCACCTTCCCCGCGCGATGCAGCGCCCAGAAGCGCCGGCAATCGGTGCAGGCGCCAAGCCGCTCGCCCTGGAACGAGGTCGGCATCATCGGCCCGGCGACGAGCTGCACTGCGGGCAGATCCGCGGAGGCGGCTCCCATGAGCTGCGCGGGCACCGTCTTGTCGCAGCCGCCGAGCAGCACCACCGCGTCCATCGGCTGGGCGCGGATCATCTCCTCGACATCGATCGACATGAGATTCCTGAACATCATCGACGTCGGGCTGAGGAATACCTCGCCGAGCGACACGGTGGGGAACTCGAGCGGCAGGCCGCCCGCGCCGAGCACGCCGCGCTTCAGCGCTTCGATGAGCTCCGGGAAATGGCGGTGGCAGTTGTTGAAGCCGCTCTTCGAATCGGCGATGCCCACCACCGGGCGATCGAGCATCTCGCTCGAGTAGCCCATGCTTTTCGCGAACGAGCGGCGCAGATACAGCGAGAACGCCGGGTCGCCGTAGTTGGTGAGGCCGCGCGAGATGCCGCGCTTCGCTTTGTCGGCCACTAAGTGCCTTCGACGACCGGCTGGACGTAGATCTCCACGCGCCGGTTCTCCGCGCGCCCACCCTCCGTGGCATTGCTTGCGATCGGCATGCTCTCGCCCTTGCCGACGATCGAGAGCCGCGCCTCGTTGACCCGCTTCGACTCGAGGTACTGCGCCACGCCGCGCGCCCGGCGCTCGGAGAGCCCCTGGTTGTATTGCGCCGAGCCGACGTCGTCGGTGTGGCCCGCCACCGTAAGCGTGGTCTTGGCATAGCGCACGACGACATCCGCAATCTTGTCGAGCGTGCTGTGGAAGCCGGGCTTGATCTCGGTGGAGTTCGTGTTGAAGCTGGTATCGCCCGTCATGGTGACGCGCAGGACCTTATTCGGCAGCTCGTCGACGCGCGCCTGGTGCAGCTGGATCTCCTTGGCGAGGTTCTTCTCCAGGTCCTTGCGCTGGCTGTCCATGTAAGCGCCGACCGCGCCGCCGGCGAGCCCGCCGCCGATCGCGCCGATCAGCACCGCCCGCGAATTGTGGGTGCCATAGGCAGCCGCCCCGAGGAGCGCGCCGCTGGCAGCGCCGAGGACGACGCCTGCCTCCGTGTAGGGCCGGTTGATCGAGCTGCCGCCGTCGGCGGCGCAGCCGGTAAGAACGAGCGTTGCTATGACGAGCTTCTTCAATGGGTCTCCTTTCGTGAATATTCGGCGCGCAGCAGCTTCGCGCCCTCGACCATCGCCTTCATCTTGCCGTACGCCGCATCGCGCGGCAGGTATTTCATGCCGCAATCGGGTGCGGCGATCACGTCCTCCGGCCGCACGTGCTGCAGCGCCCGCCGGATGCGATCGGCGACCTGCTCCGGCGTCTCCACGCGCGTGTCGGAAAGGTCGATGCACCCGACCATGATTTTCTTCCCCGGCAGCTTTTGCAGCACCGATGTGTCCAGCTTCGATTGTGCCGTCTCGATCGAAACCTGCTGCACCGGCGAGCCGGCGAGCTCGGGCAGGAACGAATAGCCCGAGGGCCGCTGGTGGACCGCAGCCCGTACTGGCGCGCTTTCTCGGGCCGCGCCTGCATGTAGGGTTCGTCGATCTGCACCACATCGGCGCCGGCGGCGAAAAGATCTCGGATCTCCTCGTTCACCGCGACGGCATAGTCCATCGCCGCTTCTTCCTCCGAGCGGTAGTAATCGTTCTGCGCCTGCTGCGACATGGTGAACGGCCCGGGCACCGTGATCTTGGTTTTCCTGCTCGTATGGCGCTTGAGGAAGCGCAGGTCGTCGAGCTCCACCGGGTGCTTGCGCCGGATCTTGCCGACGATGCGCGGCACCGGATTCGGATGGCCGGAGCGGTCGAGCGCGCTGCCGGGATTGTCGATATCGATGCCCTCGAGCGCGGTGGCGAAGCGGTTCGAATAGCTCTCGCGCCGGATCTCGCCGTCGGTGATGATGTCGAGCCCTGCCTGCTCCTGCGCGCGGATCGCAAGCACGGTGGCATCGTCCTGCGCTTCGGCGAGATAGGGCTCGGGCACACGCCAGAGCTCGCGCGCCCGGACGCGTGGCGGGAACCGCCCGGCGAGTTTCCGGCGGTCGATCAGCCATTCGGGCTGCGGATAACTGCCGACCAGCGTGGTCGGAAATAGCATGCTCAGGTTCTCGCGAAACGGGGCGACGTGCGGGCGAGCCGTTGTGGGTCGACCCGGCCGCTGCGCTGAATATAGCTCCAGGCGAAGTCGCGCGGCGACAGGTTCATGTGCTCGGGAAAGCGGTCGTACCAGGCGCCGCTCGCGTCCGCCGCCGCGACCAGCTTCTCGACGATCGGCCGGCGCGCGCGCGATCGCGTCCTCGAGTGCCAGCTTCGTGCCCGAGCCGATCGAGAAGTGCGCCGTGCGCAGCGCATCGCCGATAAGTACGCGGTTCCCCACCGACCAGCGGTCATTGCGAACATTTGGAAAGTTGCGCCAGATCGAGCGGTTCGAGACCAGCCGCTCGCCGGCGAGTGGCGCGCTGAACACGCGCTCGAGGTAGGCGATCGTTTCCTCCTCGCCCATGCCGACGAAGCCGGCGCGCTCCCACGTGCCGGCATCGCATTCGGCGACGAACGTGCTCATGTCGGGCGCGTGGCGGTAATGGTGCGCGTTGAAGCTGCCGTGCTCGTTTCCCACGAAAGTCTGCGTCAGCGTCTCATAACGTCGGCGCGTACCATACCAGGCGAACTTGTTCGTGCAATGCGCGATGCGCGTGCCGAAGTCGGCGGTGCGGCGCACGTAGGAATTGGCGCCGTCGGCGCCGACGAGGAGGTCATAGGCCTCGAGCTCGCCAGGAGCGGTAAGCGGGCGCTCGTATTCCGGCGTGATGCCTACCGTCGCGAGCTGCTGGCGCAAGAGGCGCAACAGGCGCAACCGCCCGATCGCGGCGAAGCCGATGCCGTCGATGATCACCGGCGTGCCGCGATGCACGACCGTGAGATCGCTCCACGCCTCCATCTGCGGCGTGATGAGCTCGTAGGTCGACGGGTCGTCGGCGCGCAGGAATTCGAGCGCCTTGTCGGAGAACACCACGCCGAAGCCGAACGTCGCATCCGCGGGGTTCTGCTCGACGACGCGAATGCGCCAGTCCGGCGCCTGGCGCTTGGCGAGATAGGCGAAATAGACGCCGGCCGGGCCGGCGCCGACGACGAGAACGTTCATCTACTTAAAGAGCGGGCGCAGGTCCTCGAGCTTGTCGAAGAGGTGCCAAAGGTAGTCCGCGGTGCCATTCACGCGGTGCGGATGCAGGTCGGCAAGCCGCGGATCATTGCAGTAACTCTCGAATGCCGCCTTCGATTCCCATTCGACGACGATCATTACCTCCCGCCGCGGCCCGCCGGTCATTGCCTGCCGGAACCGGCCGAGCGCTACTACCCGGCCGCCGTGCGCCTGCACCTCCTGCGCCGAGCGGCGCGAGTAGGCGAGGTACTCCTCCTTGTTCGCGACGTTGAACAGATTGAGCGCGTAGACCTTGCTCACGCAGTGCCCCAGATGGCGCGCGCCGCATCGACGCAGAGCTTGAGCTTCGCGCGCTCGTCGGCCTCGGTGACCGGATTGCCGCCGATGCTGCTCGCGAAGCCGCACTGCGGGCTGATCGCGAGCCGCGAGGCATCGATGTACTTCGCCGCCTCGTCGGCGCGGCGGCGCAGGTCATCGGTCTTCTCGAGCTGCGGCGTCTTCGAGCTCACCAGGCCGAGCACCACGCCCTTGCCCTTCGGCACATGGCGCAGGGGCGCGAAACCGCCCGCGCGCGGCGTGTCGAACTCGAGCAGGAAATGATCGACGTTGGTGCGGCCGAAGAACTTCTCGGCGACCGAGTCGTAGCCGCCCTCGGAGAGATACATGCCCTTGTAGTTGCCGCGGCAGACGTGCACGCCGACCTTGATGTCGCGCGGCCGCTTGGCGACCGCGTTGTTGATTGCGTCGATATAGAGGTCGACGAGGCGCTCGGGATCCTCGCCCGCGGCTTTCACCTTCTCGCGCGCCGCCGGGTCGCAAAGGATCGCCACCGCCACCTCATCGATCTGCACGTAGCCGCAGCCCGCGGCGGCGAGCTCGCTGATCTCCTGCTGGTACACCTTGCCGAGGTCGGTAAAGAAGGCGGCAGCGTCGCGATAGACGCCGCGATCGCCCCAGTCGGTGAAGCGGTAGAAGTGCATCGTCGAGGGCGCCGGCATGGTGATCTTCGGCGTGCGCTGCGTCTGCGCCTTCACGAACCGGAACTCGTCGAGCGTAATCGGCGCGCTGCGCGCGACCTTCGCGCGCGCGTACGGGGCGGTGAACTCGCTCTCATGGCCCTGCGCGTCATGGAAGCGGAAAACCGCGTTGCGCACTTCGAGGCCGGAAGTGAGGCGCACGAATTTTTCCCAGTACGAGACGCGCCGGAATTCGCCGTCGGTGACGACCGGCAGGCCGCAGCCCTCTTGCAGGCTGATCACGTCGCGGATGCATTCGTCCTGCACCGTACGCAGTTCGGCCTCGGGAATCTCTCCCAACGAGCGCTTGCGGAACGCCTCGCGCAGCCGCTTCGGGCGCAGCAGGCTGCCGATATGGTCGGCGCGAAAGGGCGGGATCATGAGCTCTCCTCGACGCGGAAATCTATTGTGCTATAACCGCACGCTGCCGATGCCAGACGAAACCGCGCTTTCGGCGCGCCGAGCGGAGCTGCGCCGCAAAACGGCGCCCGGGCTGCTCGCCGCGCGCGCGAGGCAAACGCCGGACGCTGTTGCCTACCGTGCCAAGAAGCTCGGCATCTATCGCGAACGCACCTGGCGCCAATACGCCGCGCTGGTGGGGCGCGTCGCCGAAGGGCTCGCACGGCTCGGCCTCAAGCGCGGCGAGCGCGTCGCGATCATCGGCGATGCGTGCGAGGAATGGGTGCTCGCGGACCTGGCGGCGCAGGCGCTTGGCGCGCTCACCTACGGCATCTATCCGACCGCGTCGCCCACGGAAACCGAATACCAGTTGCGCGACGGCGGCGCGTGCATCGTCATCGCCGAGAACCAGGAATACGTCGACAAGGTATTGCCGTTGATCGAACGGCTGCCGCAGCTGCGCCATATCGTGGTCATCGATACGCGCGCCATGTTCGCGTACCGGCACGACAAGCTGACAAGCTTCGCCGCCCTGCTTCACTCCTCCACCACGGACGACGAGACGGCGATTGCAAAGCTTGAAGCACTGGCGGCGGAGCTCGCGCCCGACGACCCGGCGTTCATCATCTATACCTCCGGCACTACTGGCCATCCGAAAGGCGCGCTCTGCTCGCACGGCCGCCATCTCGCCGGTACGTACAACATTGTCGAGCATTACCCGTTGCTCAGCGAGCCGCAGCGCACCGTCGTGTATCTGCCGCTCAGCCATGGCCTGGGCCGCGACATCGCCATTACGCTGCCGCTAATCAGCGGCCTGGTGCCGCATTTCGGCGAGGATGTCGAGGAGCTCGCCACCACACTTTTTGAAGTCGCACCGACGGTGCTTTTCACCGTGCCGCGCTATCTGCAGAAGTTCGCCTCCCGCATTCTGGTGGCGATGATGGAATCGAGCGCGCTAAAGCGGCGCGCTTACGAGGCGGCGATGGTGATCGCGCGTCGCTACGCACGCGCGCGCTGGGACAGCGCGACGCGGACCTGGGATGCCGTTCTCTATGCGATTTGCCGCGCGCTGGTCTTCCGGCCGGTGCTGAACAAGCTCGGCCTCGACGAGCTGCGGCTCGTGATTTGCGCCGGCGCCCCGCTGCCGCAGGAGACGGCGGCGCTCTGGCAAGTCTGGGGTGCCAACCTGTGCGAAGCGTACGGACAGACCGAGGAGGTCGGCGCGATCATCAGCGGCCAGAAGGGCCCGTTTCCACGCCCCGGCGACGTCGGCACGCTGGCGCCGGGCTGGGAGCTGCGGCTCGCCCAAACGGGCGAGATGCGGGGAGAGATCCAGCTCCGCGGCGACTATGTGTTCGAGGAATACATCGGCCAGCCCGAGGCGACGCGCGAAGTGCGCGGCGCCGACGGGTGGCTGCGCACCGGCGACATCGGCGAATGGAAGGACGGGCGGCTGCGCCTCCTCGATCGCGCGCGCGACTTCATCGTCACCGCCGGCGGCAAGACGCTATCACCCGCGTATATCGAGAACATTCTGCGGGCAAGCCCCTATATCGCCGAGGCCGCTGTCTTTGGCCACGCGCGCAAGTACCTCACGGCGCTCCTCGAGATCGAGTTCGACACCGTCGCCGACTGGGCGCGCAGCCGCGACATCGCCTATACCGGCTTCACCAGCCTCGCGCGCCATCCGCAGGTGGAGGGGCTCCTAAAGAGCGAGATCGAGCGCGCCAACGCGCAACTGGCGCGCGTCGAGCAGATCAAGGCATTCCGTGTCCTGCCGAAGGCGCTCGATCCCGAGGAGGAAGGCGAGCCGATCACGCCCACGCGCAAGGTGAAGCGCCAGCAGATGTACGAGCGCTTCAGGGAGCTCGTCGAGTCAATGTACGATCGGACCGAGGAAGAGCTGCTGGCGAAAGAGGCCGGCACCGCATTACAGCCCTGAGGAGGAGGCGAACGTGAACAAGATCATTATGATGGCGCTCGCGCTTTTGGCGCAGAGTGCGGCAGCGCAGGACGCGTACGTCGTCGGCGTCACCGGCGCGATGACCGGCCCGCAAGCCGGGATTCTCGCCCCGGTGGTCGAGATGGCCGGCGCCTATGTCAACCACATCAATGGCCGCGGCGGCGTCAACGGCAAGCTGGTGCGCCTCATCGTCGCCGATGATCAGGGGGAGCCTTCGCGTGCAGCGGCGAACGCCAAGAAGCTCATCTCGCAGGACAGCGTAGTGCTGCTGCTCAATAGCAGCGTCTCATCGACCTACGCGCCGGTCGTCGCTGAAACCAAGCGCGCCGGCGTGCCGCTCTACTTTGCCGGTGCCGTGTGTCCGAAGGAAACCTATCCGCCCGCCGATGCCCTGCAGTTTTGCTCGACCGCCTTCGGCGCGACGCTCGACTCGCAGGCGGCGCTCAACTTCATCGGCAAGAGCTCGAAGGAGCCGGTGCGCTTGGGTCTCGCTGGAATGGCGATTCCGGTGTCGCGCGCCGAGATCGACTATGCCGAGGGCCTCGCGAAGAAGCTCGGCATGACGCCGGTCGACAAGGAGATCACGCCGCCGCCGACGCCTGACTACACGGCCTTCGCCACCAAGCTCAAGGACGCCAATCCGAACTGGATGTGGGCCTGGTCGCCCTGGTTCGCGCAGGTGCGCACCTACGAGGCGATGCGGCGGCTCGGCTGGCAAGGCCGCTACCTGACTTGGGCGCACCTCAATGCCGAGGAGGAGCTCGCGCGCATCAAGGATCCTGACTTCTACGTCATCGGCACGAACGCCTTCTTCGAGGACAACCTGCCCATCCAGGCCGAGATC
>VBCM01000102.1 GCA_005883675.1 Betaproteobacteria bacterium | reverse complement strand
CCTTCGGCGCTCTAGCGCTATGGCTTCCGCTCGGCCTGGCCCTGGTGCTGGCCCTGCTCTCGTTCGCCGATGACTTACAGAGCCTCCCCACCGGTGCGCGGCTCGCCGCCCATCTCGCGGTGGCGGCGCTCGCCGCGTGGTACCTGATGAGCCCGATGCACCCGGCAGAGCTCGCGCTCCTTGCGCTCGGCGTGGCGTGGATCACCAACCTCTACAACTTCATGGACGGCTCCGATGGTCTCGCCGGCGGCATGGCGCTCATCGGCTTCGGCGCGTACGCGCTCGCTGCCGGCGCTGCTGGAGACACGCCGCTCGCGGCGGCATGTGTGGCGCTCGCCGCGGCGGCGGCCGCTTTCCTGCTGCTCAATTTCCCGCCGGCGCGCATCTTTCTGGGCGATGTCGGCTCCGTGCCGTTGGGTTTCCTGGCTGCGGCGCTCGGCCTCGTGGGCTGGCGCGACGACGTCTGGCCGCTCTGGTTCCCGCTCCTCGTCTTTGCTCCCTTCATCGGCGACGCGACGTTCACGCTGCTGAGGCGCCTTGCGCGCCGCGAGCGCGTTTGGCACGCGCATCGCGAGCATTACTACCAGCGGCTCGTGCGCATGGGCGCCGGCCATCGCGGAACGGCGCTTACCGGCTACGGCCTGATGCTCGTCTGCGCAGCCGCCGCACTCTATGCGCGCGACGCCGCGCCGAGCGTGCAGGCGGCCGCGGTGGGCGCGGCGGCGGTGGTGCTGATTGCCGCGGCTGCGTGGATCGACGTGCGCTGGTCGCGCCACGAGCGCCGGACGGCGCCATGAACCTGCGCCGCCTCGTCGTCTTTCTGCACGACCTCGTGGCGGCGGCGCTCGCGTGGATGGCGGCGTACTGGCTGCGCTTCAATCTCGACGTGCCGCACGAATTCGCCGTGGTGATGCTCGCCCGGCTGCCGCTCGTGATCGGCGTGCATGTCGCCGTGTTCTGGCTCTTTGGCCTCTATCGCGGCCTGTGGCGCTATGCGAGCCTGCCCGACCTGCGCAACATCGTGATGGCGGTCGGCATTGCGGGGCTCGCCGTGCCGACAGTGCTGACGCTCTTCGACCGCGGCGAGGGCGTGCCGCGCTCGGTCTACCTCATCATGCCCGTGCTGCTGACGATGGTCATGGGCGGCAGCCGCCTCGCGTACCGCGCTTGGCGCGAGGGCCACCTGGTCGGCGTGGTCGCCAAGCCCCAGGCGACGCCGGTGCTGGTCCTCGGTGCCGGGTCCGTGGCGGCCGCGCTGCTGAAGGATCTCGCCGCGAGCCCGCAATGGCGCGTGGTGGGCGTGCTCGACGACGACCCCGGAAAGCGCGGCGCCGAGCTCGTCGGCGTCAAGGTGCTGGGTCCGCTGGAGCGCGTCGCCGAGATCGCGCAGCGCTATAGCGTCACCCAGGCGATCATCGCCATGCCGGAGGCGACGCACACCGCGCGCAAGCGCGCGGTGGAGCTCTGCACGCGCGGCGGCGTCGCCGTAATGACGGTGCCGGCGTTCGGCGACATCGTCGCCGGCAAGGTGAGCGTCTCGGCGCTGCGGCCAATCGAGCTCGACGATCTCCTCGGCCGCGATCCCGTCGCTCTGGATGACGCAGGGCTCCATGGTTTTCTGGACGGCCGCACGGTGCTCGTCACCGGCGCGGGCGGCTCGATCGGCTCGGAGCTCTGTCGCCAGATCGCACGCTTCGCGCCGGCGAAGATCGTGCTCTTCGAGGTCTCGGAGTTCGCGCTCTATACCATCGAGCAGGAGTTCCGCGACCGGCTGCCGCATGCGGCGGTCGCGGCGGTGATCGGCGACGCGAAGGACGAGGCGCGCGTGGCGGAAGTCTTCGCCCGCTACCGGCCGGACGTGGTGTTCCATGCCGCGGCGTACAAGCACGTGCCGCTGATGGAGGAAGACAACGCCTTCCAAGCAGTGCTGAACAACGTCACCTCGACGCTCGTCGTGGCGCGCGCGGCGCAGGCGCATGGCGCGCGCGAGTTCGTGCTCGTCTCCACCGACAAGGCGGTGAACCCGGTGAACGTGATGGGCGCCTCCAAGCGCCTCGCCGAGCTCGTCTGCCAAGCCCTGCAGGCCGCGAGCCGCACGCAATACGTCATCGTGCGTTTCGGCAACGTGCTCGGCTCCACCGGCAGCGTCGTGCCGCGCTTTCGCGAGCAGATCGCGCGCGGCGGGCCGGTGACCGTCACCCATCCCGAGATCCAGCGCTACTTCATGTCGATACCCGAGGCGGCGCAGCTCGTGCTGCAGGCGGCGCTCATGGGCAGGGGCGGCGAGATCTACGTGCTCGACATGGGCGAGCCGGTGAAGATCGCCGACCTCGCGCGCCAGATGATCCGGCTCTCGGGCTTCAGCGAGGAAGAGATCGGCATCCGCTACACGGGGCTCCGCCCCGGGGAAAAGCTCTACGAGGAGCCGCTCGCCGACGCGGAGCAGTCGCTGCCGACCCCGCACGCGAAGCTGCGCATCGCCAAGGCGCGCGCGCCGCAGAGTGGTTCGCTTCTCGAGGAGCTGGGCCGCTGGCTCGCTGAAGCAAGCGATACCGATCCGGCGATTGTGCGCGAGCGCCTGCAACGCTGGGTGCCGGAATACCAGGCGCCCGCGGGCTCAGCGGCGGTAGTAAGAGCGGAACCACTCGGCAAAGCGCGCCAGGCCTGACTCGAGCGGCGTGGCGGGCGCAAAGCCGACCGCCTTGGCGAGCGCGCGCGTATCGGCGTACGTCGCCTTTACGTCCCCCGGTTGCATCGGCCGCATCTCCAGGCGCGCCTTGGCGCCGAGCGCGCGCTCGAGCGCCGCGATGTAGTCGAGCAGTCCCACCGGCGTGTGATTGCCGATGTTGTAGATGGCGTAAGCAGCCGGCTTGTCCAGCACGCGCAGCGTGCCTTCGACGATGTCGTCGATGTAGGTGAAGTCGCGCTGCATGTCGCCGTGGTTGTATACCTCGATCGGCTTGCCATCCAGGATCGCTTGCGCGAAGAGCATCGCCGACATGTCCGGGCGGCCCCAGGGGCCATAGACGGTGAAGTAGCGCAGCCCCGTCGTCTGCAGCCCATACAGGTGGCTGTACGCATGGGCGGAGAGCTCGTTCGCCTTCTTCGTCGCCGCGTACAGGCTGATCGGGTGGTCGACGTTGTCGGTCTCCGACCACGGCAGCTTCGCGTTCTTGCCGTAGACGCTCGAGCTGGACGCGAACACGAGATGTCTGGGGGGATGAGCGCGGCAGGCCTCGAGCACATTGGCGAAGCCGACGAGGTTCGACTGCACGTAGGACGCGGGATTGACGAGCGAATAGCGCACGCCGGCTTGCGCCGCGAGGTGGAGCACCGCCGCTGGCTTTTCCCGCTCGAATAGCGCCGCGAGCGGGTCGGCGTCGGCGATGTCGAGCTCGTGGAAGCGCAGTGAGCGGTGAGCGATCTCCTTGAGACGCGCGCGCTTGAGCTCCACCGCGTAATAGGGCGACAGGTTATCGACGCCTATGACCTCATCGCCGCGCCCGAGCAGCCGCCGCGCGCAGTGCATGCCGATGAAGCCGGCGACGCCGGTGACTAAGACCTTCATCCGTTTAATTGGGGACGGACCCCATTTTTCTCATCTAGCGCCGTCGGACTACTCACGGCAGGATTTCGAAGGCGCGATTGCCTTTAAGGCGATACACGCCGAAATCCGAAATACGTTCGTGATAAGTATCGTTACGGTTGAGCAGTGCGATTAGAGCGTCGGCGTCAACGAGAACGCCCATGGCGCGCTCGCAGCGCTTCCTTGATGTACTTCGCGCGGTTCTGGCTCAAATCACGGGGGCCGCTTATGGCGCCGACGAGTCCCAGCTTTTTGGCTTCCTCCAGAAAACTGGTCTTGAAGGGTGCCTTCTCGGGCTTTCGGTTCTTGATTACGGAGCTCAATCAGGCATTCTATCGCGCCGGAAAAAACAGGGACTGTCCCTATTTTTCCTCGAGCGCCGCAAAGACCTCCTCTGTAAGCCGCATCAGATTGGTAGATGAGAAAAATGGGGTCCGTCCCCATTTATCGGGCTTTACCTATTTTTCCGCCTTGCGCAGTTCGAGGAGCTTCGCGTACTTCATGTAGCTGTTGATGCAGCCGATGGAGATGTGCAGAAGTCCGGGCACGCCGTCGAGGAAGCCCAGGCGCAGGATATAGAACTTGAAGAAGCGCACGACCGGCGAGAAGAGGAGCCGCAGGACGCCCGAGCTGCGGCCGAGCTCGTACGCCTGGCGCGCGGCGAGCGTGGTGTAGCGGTTCTGCCGGTCGAGGTAGGCGGCGAGATCGTCGGCCGAGTCGTGCAGGAGATCGCCCGAGAGCGTCCCCGGCGTCACCGCGTAGAGCACCTTCTCGTGCACGAGATCGTCGCTCCAGCGCGCGTTCAGCCGGTTGAAGAGCCGCGGGCTCCAGTCGGGATAGCCTTCGCCGTGCGCAAGCCAGCGGCCGAGGAAGCGGTTGCGGCGCGGCATGCGATACACCGGCGACACGGGCGCGGCGAGCGCCTGCGCGATGCTCGCGGCGAGCGCGGGCGAGACGCGCTCGTCGGCGTCGAGGCAAAGCACCCAGTCGTGCTTTGCCTGGTCGACCGCGAACTGCTTCTGGCGCCCGAAGCCGAGCCACTCCTTCTGCACGACGCGCGCGCCGTGGCGCCTGGCGATCTCGAGCGTGCCGTCGCTGGAATTCGAATCGACGATCAGGATGTCGTCGGCGAACTGCAGGCTCTCCAGGCAGGCGTCGAGCACCGCGGCGGCGTTGCGCGTGATGAGCACGGCGGAAAGCGGCGCTCGCGTCGGGGCGGCCAAATTGTTATCCCGTAAAATCGCGGCCGCTAATTCTAAATGGCTTTCTCCGACGTTTAAGGTCCTCTTCGTCAAGATCTCGTCGCTCGGCGACGTGGTGCATCACCTGCCCGCGGTGAGCGACGCGGCGCGCAAGCTCCCCGGCGCCGAGATCGACTGGATCGTCGAGGAGCCGTTCGCCGGCGTCGCGGCGATGCACGGCGCGGTGCGCCGCGTGATCCCGGTGGCGTTGCGCCGCTGGCGCGCGCGCTGGTGGCAGCGTGCGACCTGGCGCGAGATCGCTGACTTCAGGCGCGCCGTGCGCGCCGAGCGCTACGACGCGATCGTCGATACGCAATCGCTCGTGAAGAGCGCGCTCGTTTCCGCGTCCGCGCTCGGCACTCGCCACGGCATGGACGCGGCGAGCGCGCGCGAGCCACTCGCCGCGCGCTTCTACCATCGGCGCTACGCGGTCGCACGCGGCTTGCATGCGGTGGAGCGCAATCGTCTGCTCAGCGCCGCCGCGCTCGGCTACGAGCTCGATGCGCCAGCCGATTACGGCCTCGAAGTGCCTCCGGCGGAGGAGAGTGAAGCGCCCTATACGGTGTTCCTCACGATGACGAGCCGCGCCGACAAGCTCTGGCCCGAGGAACGCTGGATCGAGCTCGGCCGTGCGCTCGCGCGGCGCATCGTGCTTCCCTGGGGCAATGAAGCGGAACGCATGCGCGCGACTCGCATCGCCCGTGGGCTGCCCGTGGCGGACGTCCCGCGGCGCCTGTCGCTCGAGCAGCTCGCGCGGCTTTTGGCCCGCTCGCAGGCGGTGGTCGGCGTCGATACGGGCCTTACCCATCTTGCCGCCGCGGTCGGCACGCGCACCGTGGGCGTCTATTGCGGCTCGGATCCCGCGCTCACTGGCATCTACGGCGCTGCACGAGCGACCAACGTGGGCGCACGCGGCCGGCCGCCGAGTGCAGACGACGTGCTGCGCGTGTTGCGGTGAGGGCGCTCTACACGCTGCTCCTGCGCCTCGTGGTGCCGCTCGTGCTCGTACGCCTGTGGTGGCGCGGGCGTGCGGAGCCGCTCTACCGCGAAGCGGTCGCCGAGCGCTTCGGTCACTACGACGGCGACCGGCCGGACAAGCTCCTCTGGATCCACGCCGTCTCGGTAGGCGAGGCACGCGCCGCCGCGCCGCTCGTGCGCGCGCTCGCCGGCGCCTTTGGCGACCACGGCATCCTCATGACGTGCACCACGGCCGCGGGCCGCGAGACGATCAAGCAGCTCTACGGCGAGTCGGTGCTGGTTGCCTATCTGCCCTACGACCTCCCTGAAGGGATGCAGCGCTTCCTCGAGTATTACCGCCCCCGGCTCGGCATCCTGATGGAGACCGAGCTCTGGCCGAACCTGCTCGCGCAGTGCTCGCGCCACGGCCTGCCGGTGCTGCTCGCAAACGCACGCCTTTCCGCGCGCTCGGCACGCGGCTATCGGCGCTGGGGCGCGCTCGCCCGGCCGGCGGTCGGCGCGCTCGCCGCCGTCTGCGCGCAAACCGCCGAAGACGCCGCGCGGCTGCGCGAGCTCGGCGCGCGCCTCGTCGAGGTGACCGGCAACCTGAAATTCGACGTCGAACCGGACGCGGCGCAGCTTGCCGCCGGCCGGGTTTGGCGCGCGCAGGTCGCCCGCCCGGTCGTGCTCCTCGCAAGCACGCGCGAAGGCGAGGAGGACCTGCTGCTGGCGGCCGCCCAGCCGGGGCGGGCGCTCATCGTCGTGGTGCCGCGCCATGCTCGGCGTTTCGACGAGGTGGCGCGATGGGCGCAATCGCGCCGCACGGTGCAGCCGCTGCCTGGTCCCGCGGATCGCGTGCACCTCGGCGACACGATGGGCGAGATGGCGTTCTATTGCGCGGCGTGCGACGTCGCCGTGATCGGCGGCTCGTTCGCGCCGCTCGGCGGCCAGAACCTGATCGAGGCGCTCGCCGCCGGCGCGCCGGTGATCGTCGGCCCGCACATGTACAACTTCGCCGAAGCCACCCGCCTCGCGATCGCTGCCGGCGCTGCGCTGCAGGCGCGCGATGCGAGCCAGGCAATGGAGCGAGCAGCAGGGCTGCTGGCGGATGACCGAGCGCGCGCGCGGATGAGCGAAGCGGGACGGGCGCTGTGCGCGGCGCATCGCGGCGCCACCGCACGGCATCTGGCGGTGTGCCGGCGACTGCTTGCGCTAGGGCTGTAGGGCGCGGTTTACTTCTTCGAGGTCTTCGTCGCGCAGCGTGCCGGCGGCGGCCTTGAGCTTCAGGTGATTGATGATCGCGTTGTAGCGCGCGACGGCGAGATCGCGCCGCGTCTGGTAGAGCTGCTGCTGCGCGTTCAGTACGTCGATGTTGATGCGCACGCCCACCTCGTAGCCGAGCTTGTTCGAGTCGAGCGCGCTCTGCGACGAGACGAGCGCCTGCTCGAGCGCCCCGACCTGCGCGATGCCATTGATCACCGCGAGATAGGTCTGGCGCGTGGCGAGCGCCGCTTGCCGGCGCTGGTTCTCCAGGTCTTCGCGCGCCCTGAGGTAGTTCGCCGCCGCTTCGCGCTCCCGGGAGCTGAGCGAGCCGCCCTGATAGAGCGGAAAGGCGAGCTGCAACCCGATCTGGCCGCTGGTGGTGTCGCGCCCGACGGGGATGGTAATCGAGCCGGTATCGCGCGTCGTGCCGAAGCTGCCGACGAGATCGACCGTCGGCCACTGCGCGCCGCTCGCGCGCTTCACTTCGAGCTGCGCCACCTCGGTCGCCGCCTCCTGCGCGAGGACTGGATAGGCCTGCTTCTCGGCGATATCGACCCAGGTCTGCATGTTGTCGGGGTTAGGCGGCGGCAGCCGGATATCGCTGCGCAGCGGCTTTAGCTGCGCGAACTCCTTGCCACCGACCGTCTGCAGCGTGCGGCGTTTGCTCTCGAGATCGTTCTGCGCGGCGATCTCCTGCGCGACGATGAGGTCGTAGCGCGCCTGCGCCTCGTGCGTGTCGGTGATGGTGGCGGTGCCGACCTCGAAGTTGCGCTTCGCGGCGGCAAGCTGCTCGGAGATCGCCGCCTTCTGCGCGCCGACGAGCGCCAGCGTGTCCTGCGCCGCCAGCACATCGAAATAGGCCTGCGCGGTGCGCAGCGCCAGATCCTGCGTCGCCTGCGCGAAGGTCGCTTCGCTTTGGCGCACCTGGTAGTCGGCTTGCTGCCACTGCGCCACGTTCTGCGGGCGGAACACCGGCTGGCTGAGCGAGAGTACATAGCCAAAGTTCGACACGCTGCGGCCGAAGCTCGGCGTCACGGTCGGGTCGTGCGACTTCACGTCGAAGCGCTGCGACGTCGCGTTCCCCGAAAGCGTGAGCGAAGGAAGCAGCAGCGCGCGCCCCTGCGGGATGCGCTCGCGGCCCGCTTCCAGCGTGTAGCGCGCCGAGGCGTACACGGCGTCGTAGCGCTGGGCGTCGCGATACACCTGCAGCAGGTCCTCCGCCGCGGCCGGGCCGGCCGCCACGGCGGCTGCCAAGCCGCAGGCGCTAGTAAAGCGGTACAGCCGGATCGACGGTCCGCGACCAGCCATCCACGCCCCCCACGAGGTTATGGACCTTGTTGTATCCGTTCTTCTCGAGGAACAGTGCCACCTGGAGGCTGCGGCCGCCATGGTGGCAGATGGCCACGATGTCCTTCGCCTGGTCGAGCTCCTCGAGGCGCCCGGGCAATTCGCGCATCGGCACGAGCTGCGCGCCGGCGATGTGCGCGCGCTCGTATTCCCAAGGCTCGCGCACGTCGAGCAGCACTGGCTTGTCGCGCCCCGCATCGGCGAGCCACTCGGAGAGCTCTGGCGGTGTGATCTGCTTCATGCCGCTAGAACCGAAAGCGCGGCGGGTGCTCGGCGTTCACGAGCGGCGCGACCACGGTTTCGAAAAGATCCACGCTGTGAAACGCCCCCGGCGCCGTGCAGGTGACGAGACGCGCACTCATTACCGGCGGCTCGCCAACGATGGCGAAGAGTCGCCCGCCGATCTCGAGCTGCTCGTAGAAGGCGCGTGGCAGCGCGGGGGTCGAGCCGGTGAGCACGATGACCTGGTAAGGCGCATGGCGCTCCCAGCCGCGCGCCGCGTCGCCCACCTCGAGCGTCACGCTGTCGTCCGCACCCTGGCGCTCGAGATTGCGCCGCCCGAAGGCCGCTAGCGCGGTCTTGATTTCCACCGAGTACACGTGCGCCGCGCGGTGCGCGAGCAGCGCCGTGAAGTAGCCGCTCCCGGTACCCACTTCGAGGACACGGTCGCTCTTGTGCACGTCGAGCTCCTGCAGCACGCGCGCCTCGAGCTTGGGCTCCCACATGCGCTCGCCTGCCGTTGCCCTTGCTCCTATGTCTAGCGGAAGCTGCATATCCGAGAAGGCGAGCGCCCGATGCTGCGGAGGCACGAACTCCTCGCGCGGCACGACATAAAGCAGGTCAAGCACGTCCTGGTCCAGCACTTCCCAGGTGCGGATCTGCTGCTCGACCATGTTATTGCGCGCTTGCTCGAGGTCCATGAGAGGGCAGCGGATTATAATCGGCGCTCTTGCGTTGGGGGTCCTGCGCCCCGAGTCTGAGATGCGGGGCGCCGGTGAGACGAAACCCTTCGAACCTGATGCGGGTAATCCCGCCGTAGGAAAACGCCATGAACGCGAATCCCAAGTTCCTCGCCGCCACCGCTCACGTCGACGACGCGGCGATCCAGCCGCTGCCCAATTCGTGCAAGGTCTACGTCGGTCCGCTGCGCGTGCCGATGCGCGAGATCACCCAGTCGGGCGGCAATCCGCCGATCGTCGTCTACGACACCTCGGGTCCCTATACGGACCCGGATGCGCGCATCGACATCCGCCGCGGCCTGCCGGCGCTGCGCGAGCCGTGGATCAGCGCACGCGCCGATACCGAGGTGCTCGCTGGGCCGTCGTCCGAGTATGGGCGCAAGCGCCTCGCCGATCCCAAGCTCGCCGAGCTGCGCTTCGATCTCAAGCGCCGGCCGCGGCGCGCGCATCTTCCTCGCGGCTGCGTGACGCAGATGCACTACGCCCGGCGCGGCATCATCACGCCGGAGATGGAGTTCATCGCCCTGCGCGAGAACCCGCGTCTGATCGACGCGCTGGCGGCCCAGCACCGTGGCGAAGCCTACGGTGCGCAAATTCCGCGCGAAGTGACCTTCCTGGTGAAGATCAACTGCAACATCGGCAACTCCGCGGTCACCTCGTCGATCGGCGAGGAAGTGGACAAGATGACCTGGGCGATCCGTTGGGGCGCCGATACGGTGATGGATCTTTCCACCGGAAAACACATCCACGAGACGCGCGAGTGGATCATCCGCAACAGCCCGGTACCGATCGGCACGGTGCCGATCTACCAGGCGCTGGAGAAGGTGGACGGGCGCGCCGAAGAGCTGAGCTGGCCCATTTTCCGCGACACGCTGATCGAGCAGGCGGAGCAGGGGGTCGACTACTTCACCATCCACGCGGGCGTGCGGCTGCCCTTCATCCCGCTCACCGCCAATCGCATGACGGGTATCGTTTCGCGCGGCGGCTCGATCATGGCGAAGTGGTGCCTTTCTCACCATGAGGAGAGCTTCCTCTACACCCATTTCGAGGACATCTGCGAGATCATGGCCGCCTACGACGTGTCGTTCTCGCTCGGCGACGGCCTGCGGCCGGGCTCGATCTACGACGCGAACGACGAAGCGCAGATCGCCGAGCTGAAAACGCTGGGCGAGCTGACGCAGATCGCCTGGAAGCACGACTGCCAGGTGATGATCGAAGGCCCGGGCCATGTGCCGATGCAGCTCATCAAGGAGAACATGGACCTGCAGCTGAAGTACTGCGACGAGGCCCCGTTCTATACGCTCGGGCCGCTCACGACCGACATCGCGCCGGGCTACGACCACATCACGAGCGCGATCGGCGCGGCAATGATCGGCTGGTACGGAACGGCCATGCTCTGCTATGTCACCCCGAAAGAACACCTCGGGTTGCCGAACAAGAAGGACGTTAAGGATGGCATCATGGCCTACAAGATCGCCGCGCACGCCGCCGATCTCGCCAAGGGCCATCCCGGCGCGCAGCTACGCGACAACGCGCTATCGAAGGCGCGCTTCGAGTTCCGCTGGGCCGACCAGTTCAACCTCGGGCTCGACCCGGACACGGCGCGCGAGTTCCACGACGAGACGCTGCCCCAGGACGGCGCGAAGGTGGCGCACTTCTGCTCGATGTGCGGCCCGCATTTCTGCTCGATGAAGATCACGCAGGACGTGCGCGACTACGTCGAGCAGGGCCTAAAGCAGAAGGCAGTCGAATTCGTCAAGAAGGGCGGCGAGATCTACCAGAAGCCCGAATAAGTGAACCGTCGCCCTGGAATTCCGATCCAGGGTCGCAATTAACGACGGTCTGCCGTTCGCGGGAATGACGATTAATTGCGACCCTGGATCCGAATTATTTCGCGCGGGCGAAGAGCTCGTCGGCATCGAACGGCGCCGCGCCCTGTTCGAGCGCGCCGAGGATGCGGTAAGGCTCGTCCTGCTTCGCCTTGGGCTCGCGCGCGAGGTCGAGCAGCTTGTGCGGGAGCAGCGGGTTGCCCTGCGCGTCGCGAATCACCATCACGCGCGGCAAGAGCCGCCGCGTGAGGTTCTGCGCGATCACCACGCCGACTTCGCCGGTGTTGAGCTCGACGAGGCTGCCGACCGGGAAGATGCCGATGCAGCGGATGAACTGCTCGACGAGGTGCGCGTCGTAGAACACGCCGCGCCACTTGTAGAGCATGCTGATCGCCGCCGAGGGCGAGACCGCATCGGCATAGGGCCGCTTGACGGTGAGCGCATCGAAGGTGTCGACGATCGCCGCGATCGAGCCGATCATGCCGATCTCGTGGCCGCGCAGGCCCTTCGGATAGCCGCTGCCGTCGTGCCGCTCATGGTGTAGCGCGGCGGCGCGCGCGAGGTCCGCCGGCAGGCCCGGCGTCGCGCGCAGGATCTCCGCCGAGTAGTTGACGTGGAGCTTAGCGAGCTCGAATTCCTCCATGGTGAGCCGGCCGCGCTTTTCCAGCAGCTCCTTCGGCAGGCGCAGCTTGCCGACGTCCTGAAGCAGGCCCAGGTAGCCGAGGAACTCGAGCTGCCCCGGCTCGAGCTGCAGGAAGCGCCCGAAGGTGATCATGTAGATCGACACGTCGAGCGCGTGCGACTCGGTGTACTCGCCCTTCGAGCGCAGCTGCGAAAAAAGGAGCAGCGCGTCGGGATTGCGCAGCACGCTCTCGGTCATCGAGCTCACCGCGGACTTGAGCTGCACGGCATCGAGCGTGCGCCCGACGCGCACCGCGGACAGCACCTCCCGCGTCAGCTCGCGGCCGCTGGTGTAGGCGATCTTTGCCGGCCCGATCTCCTGCTCTACCGGCGCGCGCTCGGGATACGCGACGCGCGGCGCCGGCGGCTCGAGCGCCGGGCTGCGCTCGACGTCGATGATCACGCTGCTGCAGTACTTCTTCAGCGCATCGAGCTGCTGCTCGGTGGAGAGCACGAAGCCCTGGAACATGAACGGCGTGTCGGTCCACGGCCGGTCGAGCTCCGAGATGTACATGCCGAAGCGCAGTTCGCCGACAGGAATGCGTTTCTTCACCCTCCCTTAACATTACGCCGAATCGATGGATTGGAGCCTGCTCATGCTGGTGAAGCTCGGCGCGGCCGTGGTGCTCGGCGTTTCGCTCGCCGCGTATCTCATGCAGGACAAACTGATATTTCTTCCGCGTCCACTCACCGCCGAGCAGCATCGCGCGATCGCCGCACGACATCCCGATGTGGGCGACGTGTTCTTGCAGAGCGCTGACGGCGCGCGCGTGCACGCATGGCACGTAAAAGTGAAAAGCGCGGATAACGCGCCACTTGCGCTCTATTTCGGAGGCAACGCTGAAGAAGTGTCCTGGATGCTCGACGAGTTGCCGCGTCGAGAACTCGTCACCGAGTGGCTATTTATCGACTATCGCGGCTACGGCGCGAGCGGCGGCGCGCCTTCGGAGCGCGCGCTGAACGACGACGCTTTGCTCTGGTACGACTACGCCGCGAAGCTCGGCAGCAAACAAATTTTTGCATTCGGCAGGAGCCTCGGCAGCGGCGTCGCGGTGCATCTCGCCGCCGAGCGCGCGCTCGCCGGCGTCATCCTGGTCGCGCCGTTCGACTCGCTCGCCGCGGTCGGGCAGCGGCACTATCCGTTCTTGCCCGTGCGACTGTTGCTGAAGCACCGCTTCGATTCGGCGGCGCTCGCGCCGCAAATTCGCGCGCCCCTTCTCTGCATCGTCGCGACGCACGACGAGGTGATACCGCCGGCGCATGCGAAGCGCCTGTACGACGCGTGGGCCGGCCCGAAGCGTTGGATCGCGCTCGCGGGCGCGCACAACGAAACCACCGACCAGGCGGATTACTGGCCGAGCGTGCAGGCGTTCCTTAGCGCTCGCTAGAATCGCTCATGCCCGATCTCATCAACGCGCTCATCCTCGGCGTCGTCGAGGGCCTGACCGAATTCCTGCCGATCTCGAGCACCGGCCATCTGATCCTCGCATCGGATCTTCTCGGCGCGACCGACGAGCGCTGGAAGGTCTTCAACATCGTGATCCAGACCGGCGCCATGCTTGCCGTGCTCTGGGAATATCGCGCGCGCTTTTTCCGCGTCGACTTCGCGCTCTACCGCAATCTCCTGATCGCGTTCATCCCGGCGGCGGTGCTCGGCCTTGCGTTCTCGAAATACATCAAAGCGCATCTCTTCCACGCGGTGCCCGTGGCGCTCGCTTTCATCGTCGGCGGCTTCATCATCCTGGCAGTGGACCGCGGCGAGCGGCCGCACCGCGTGGCGAGCACGCGCGACATGACGTGGCTCGATGCGCTGAAGGTCGGCATCGCGCAATGCTTCGCGCTCATCCCGGGGACCTCGCGCTCGGGCGCGACGATCATCGGCGGCATGCTGTTCGGACTCTCGCGGCCCGCGGCGACCGAATTTTCGTTCTTTCTCGCGGTACCGACGCTGATCGCCGCGGGCGGCTACGATCTCCTCAAGAACCGCTCGCTGCTGTCGGCCCACGACGCGCCGATCTTCACCGTGGGCTTGGTGGTCGCGTTCGTCTGCGCCTTCGTGGTGATCCGCTGGCTAATCCGCTACGTCGCGACGCACGACTTCAGGCCGTTTGCCTGGTATCGCATCGTCTTCGGGCTGGTCGTGCTCGCGACCGCCTATTTCGGCTGGGTGAACTGGACCGCGGACTAGCTCTGCACCCAGGGCAGGCCGGCCTTGCGCCAGCCGCCGACCGAGTTGCGGTGCTGCTCGCCGTCCTTGTCGCCCTCGAAGCCCTCGAGCACGTTGTAGGTCTCCCCCCAGCCGGCGCGCATCGCTGCTTCGGCCGCCCCGTGCGAGCGCGCGCCCGAGCGGCAGATGAACATGACCGGCTCGTCCTTCTTGGTCAGCGCGGCGAGCTCGCCGAGGAACTCCGGGTTGGGCCGGCTACCGGGGTAGGTCTGCCACTCGATCGTTACCGCCCCGGGAATGCTGCCGACGTAGAGCAGCTCGGGCTTCGTGCGCACGTCGACGAGCTTCGCCCCGGCCTGCATCAGCTCGTGCGCCTCGGCCGGCAGCAGGGCGCCGGCGTACGGCAGGCCCATCTTCCGGGCGCGCTCGGCGGCGGTTTTCTTTACGTCGGCCATCGGTTGCCGAAAATTATAGAGGTGAGGCAAGATGCACCGGCGTCGTGCAAATCGTGATTTGGCGCCCGCGTTCAGTGCATGCTGGCCGGGCTAGAATTCAGCCTGCTGCGGGGATCGTTTGGCATGGAAAGTGCTGCCCCGCGTGTCTACACCACCTACACCAACCCAGCGAGGAGATTCCCCGATGGCGATGACGCCCGATGACGTCCTGAAGCTCATCAAAGACAAGGAGGTCAAGTTCGTCGACCTGCGGTTCACCGACACCCGCGGCAAGGAGCAGCACGTCACCGTGCCGGTGAGGTACTTCACCAAGGACAAGTTCGAGGCGGGTCACGCCTTCGACGGCTCATCGATCGCCGGCTGGAAGGGCATCCAGGCGTCCGACATGCTGCTGATGCCCGATCCGTCCAGCGCGCGCATGGATCCGTTCACCGACGAGCCGGTGCTCAACGTCACCTGCGACGTCTACGAGCCGGTGGACGGCAAGCCCTACGACCGCGATCCGCGCACCATCGCGAAGCGCGCCGAAACCTATCTCAAGTCCACCGGCCTCGGTGACACCGCCTACTTCGGCCCCGAGCCCGAGTTCTTCATCTTCGACGGCGTTACCTGGTCGGTCGACATGTCGGGCTGCTTCGTGAAGATCAAGTCCGAGGAAGCGCCGTGGTCTTCCGGCATCGACTACGAGTCGGGCAACATGGGCCATCGCGCGCCGGTGAAGGGCGGCTACTTCCCGGTGCCGCCGATCGACACGCTCGGCGACATCAGGAACGCGATCTCGCTCGCGCTCGAGCAGCAGGGCGTGGAGGTCGAGGTGCATCACCACGAGGTGGCGGCAGCCGGGCAGAACGAGATCGGCACGCGCTTCGCGCCGCTCGTGCAGCGCGCCGACTGGATGCAGATCCTGAAGTACACCGTGTGGAACGTCGCCCATTCGTACGGCAAGACGGCGACCTTCATGCCCAAGCCCGTCGTCGGCGACAACGGCTCGGGCATGCACGTGCACCAGTCGGTGTGGAAGGCGGGCAAGAACCTCTTCAACGGCAACGGCTATGGGGGACTTTCCGACTTCGCCATCTACTACATCGGCGGCATCATCAAGCATGCAAAGGCGCTGAACGCGATCACCAACCCGGGCACGAATTCCTACAAGCGGCTCGTGCCGGGATTCGAGGCGCCGATCAACCTCGCCTACTCCGCGCGCAACCGCTCCGCGGCGTGCCGCATTCCGTACGTCTCGAGCCCGAATGCGCGGCGCGTGGAGGTGCGCTTCCCCGATCCGACGACCAATCCATACCTCGCGTTCGCGGCCATGCTGATGGCGGGGCTCGATGGCGTGCAGAACAAGATCCATCCGGGCGACCCGATCGACAAGGACATGTACCACCTGCCGCCGGAGGAAGCGGCGCGCGTGCCGCACGTGTGCGCTTCGCTCGAGCAGGCGCTCGACATGCTGCGCGACGACCACGCGTTCCTCACGCGCGGCGGCGTGTTCTCCGACGATTTCCTCGAGTCGTACATCGCGCTCAAGGAAGAGGAGCTCACCAAGTTCCGCATGACGACGCATCCGATCGAGTTCGAGATGTATTACGCGTCGTAAGCCAAAGCGGCTCTCGTGCGTTAAAGAAGGGGCGGGACAACCGTCCCTTTTTCATTGCTTTGATAGACTTAACTGATGTTTCGTGCCTTGCTCGTCGTGCTCGCGGCCGCGGCCGCGCTGCCCGCGCGCGCGCAGCAGCCGCCGGCGCAGCAGCCGCCGCCGGGCGAGCAGCCGCCCGCGACTGAAATCTTCAAGTGCCGTGGCGCCGACGGCCACTGGACTTACACCAATGACCGGCGCGAAGGCGAAAAGATGAAGTGCGAGGTCGTCACCCGTCAAGTGAACGTCGCACCCGCCCCGCCACCGCAACGCGCTACTGCACCGGCAGCGCGCGGCGGGCGACCAAGCGAGTTTCCGAGGGAGAGCGCCTCGGAGCGCACCACTGCGCGCGAGCGCCAGCGCCAGATCCTCGAGCAGGAGCTCGCCAACGAGCAGTCCGCGCTCGCCAAGGCGAAGCAGGATCTCGCCGCCCAGGAGGCGGTGCGCTCGGGCGACGAGCGCAACTACGCGCGCGTCGAAGAGCGCCTGCAGCCCTACAAAGACACCGTCGAAACGCACGAAAAAAACGTCGAAGCGCTCAGGCGTGAGCTGAACAACCTGTACCGCTAGGTGGCCTCGAGGGCCCAATTCGCGGGACTGGAACTGCTCGCCACGGCAGTGGCGGCGCTCGACGACGATTTCATCGTGCGCTACGCCAATCCCGCGGCCGAGAACCTGCTTGCCACCGGCGCGAAGAGCCTGCTCGGCCAGCCCTTCCTGCAGCTATTCGCCGAGCGCGAAGCGCTCGAGCGTGCGCTTGCCGATGCGCTCAACACGCACTGGGACTACTCGGCGCAGAACGTGACCTACACGCGTCCCGGACGCGAGCCGCTGCCGCTTGCCTGCAGCCTGTCGCGCATCGAGACGCCGGAGTTTGCGCTCCTCGCGGAGCTGCGCCCGATCGAGGAGCAGTTGCGCCACGCGCGCGAGGAGCGCCTCGTCTTCGAGCAGCAGGCGAACCGCGAGCTGATCCGCAACCTCGCGCATGAGATAAAGAACCCGCTCGGCGGCCTGCGTGGCTCGGCGCAGCTCCTTGAGCGCGAGCTCGACAAGCCTGAACTGCGTGAGTACACGCAGGTGATCATCAAGGAAGCCGATCGGCTGCAGCGCCTCATGGACCGCATGCTCACACCGCATCGCGCGCCGCGCGTCGAGCCGGTGAGCATCCACGAGGTGCTGGAGCGCGTGAGGAGCCTCGTCGGCGCCGAATTCGGCGCCGATATCGAGCGCGATTACGACCCCAGCATTCCGCCGGTGCTCGGCGACCGCGAGCAGCTCATCCAGGCGGTGCTCAACATCGCGCGCAACGCCGCGCAGGCGGGCGCCGCGCACATCAGCTTCCGCACGCGCGCCGTGCGCCAGCTCACCATACTCAGGCAGCGCCACCGCCTGGCATTAGAATTGCAAGTGATCGACGACGGGCCCGGCGTACCGGCGGAAATACAGGAACGCATCTTCAGTCCGCTCGTGTCCGGGAGGGAAGGCGGCACCGGCTTGGGACTTTCGCTCGCGCAAACGTACGTCCAGTACCACCAGGGCGTCATCGAGTTCGAATCCCGCCCCGGCCGCACCATATTCAGGATCCTGCTGCCGCTCGCATGAAACCGGTCTGGATCGTCGACGATGATCGCTCGATTCGCTGGGTGATCGAGAAAGCGCTCAGCCGCGAAGGCATCGCCTTCGATTCATTTTCGTCCGCGCAGGACGCGCTCGAGGCGCTCTCCAACGGTGCGCCCGAGGTGCTGGTGTCCGACATCCGCATGCCGGGACTCTCGGGCCTCGAGCTGCTGAACGCGGTGAAGAGCCGCCATCCCGCCGTCCCGGTGATCGTGATGACCGCCTATTCGGATCTCGATTCGGCGGTTGCCGCATTCCAGGGCGGCGCCTACGAATACCTGCCGAAGCCCTTCGACATCGACCAGGCGGTCGAGCTCATCCGCCGCGCGCTCGACGAGAGGCGGCGCGAAGCCGAGGCCATCGAGCCGCCGGCGGAGACGCCGGAAATTCTCGGCCAGGCGCCGGCGATGCAGGAGGTGTTCCGCGCGATTGGCCGGCTTTCGCAGTCGAGCGCCACGGTGCTCATCACCGGGGAGTCGGGCACCGGCAAGGAGCTCGTGGCGCGCGCGCTGCACCGCCATAGCGCACGCGCGCCGAAGCCCTTCGTCGCCATCAATACCGCGGCGATGCCGAAGGACCTGCTCGAGTCCGAGCTCTTCGGCCACGAGCGCGGCTCCTTCACCGGCGCGCAGCAGCAGCGCCGCGGCCGCTTCGAGCAGGCCGAAGGCGGCACGCTCTTCCTGGATGAAATCGGCGACATGCCCGCCGAGCTGCAGACGCGGCTCTTGCGCGTGCTCTCGGATGGCACCTTCTATCGCGTCGGCGGCCACCAGCAAATCAAGGTCAACGTGCGCGTGATCGCCGCCACGCACCAGAACCTCGAGCAGCGCGTGCGCGAAGGGAGCTTCCGCGAGGATCTCTATCACCGCCTGAACGTGATCCGGCTGCGCCTGCCGAGCCTGCGCGAGCGCGGCGAAGACATTCCGCTCCTCGCGCGTCACTTCCTCGCCGTGAGCGCGAGGCAGCTCGGCGTCGAGCCCAAGCGCCTGTCCGAAGAGGCGCTTGCGCACCTCTCGCGCCTCGCACTTCCCGGCAACGTGCGCCAGCTCGAGAACCTCTGCCACTGGCTCACCGTGATGGCGGCGGGGCAGGTGATCGACGTCGGTGACCTGCCGGCGGAATTTCGCGAGCAGGCGGCGAGCGCGGCGTCAGACTGGCTTGCAGCGCTCGAGCACGAGGCCGAGCGCCGGCTCGCGCGCGGCGACACCGGCATCCTCGATACGCTCGGGCGTCAGTTCGAGCGCGCGCTCATCCGCCGCGCGCTCGCGCGCACCGGCGGTCGGCGCATCGAAGCGGCCAACCTCCTCGGCATGGGCCGCAACACCATCACGCGCAAGATCCAGGAGCTCGGCATCGAGGACGCCGCCGAAGATTCGAATTCGGGGCCAGGGTCGCAATAAGGAGCCATGGGTTCCCGCTTGCGCGGGAACGACGATTGGTCGCCGAATTCCTAAGCGCTGCGCTTCGCCCGCTCGGGCGTTTTGACGCCGGCGTCCGCGGTGGCGCGCCGATTCGCCCCCAGCCTCGCGTCCACGAGGCGCACCACTTCATCGAGCACCGGCGAGCGCATGCCCTTCTGCGCCGCGATCGCCTGCACCAGGCGATCGACGCGCTCGATGTTGGGCGCGCCGGCAGCAAGCGCGCGGGCTGCGGAAGAGGGACTGCCGAGCGATTGTGCCGCGGCGGCGTACTTCTCGAAGGGCACCAGGTCCTTTTCATCGGCGCCGAGCGAGACGCAGAGCTTGACCACCCAGTTGTACATCTCGCGGGAAGCCGCGGGGTCGCTGTGCACGGCATCCTTGATCGAGCGGATGCCGTCCTTCGTGACGCAGCGGTAATTGCCCGCGATCAGCATTGCCCATTTGGCAAGTGGCACGAACACCGACTCGTGCACCTTCAGCTTGACCGGTAGCTCGAGGCCTTCGTAGCGCACCGCCTCGATGTCCTTTTCCAGGCGCCGCAGGATCGCCGTGTGCGCCTCCGACGCAAAGCGCGCCGACTTGAAGTTGGTCGGCAGGCGCACTTGCAGGACGTTGAGCTTCTCCTCCGGCGGACGAAACGCCTGCGGATCGGGACTGCACAGCGTCATGTATTGCGGGTCGCAGCTCGCCCACACCGACGCATCCGTGTAGCACGCGCGCAGCGGCTCGAGCGCCACGCCGGGAATGCGCGCGAGATAAGGCAGCGGCGGCATGTTCATGATCGACATGCACGGCAGCGTCGCTCTTGCCACCGCGTCGAGGAGCTCGCGCACGCCGCTCGAGCGGTATTGCGGCTCCTGCATCCCGAGCACCACGAGGTCGTAGCCCGCCGGCTTGACCGCGGCCGGCACATCCGCACTGAGCTTTCCCGGGAGCTTGCGCGAATGGACTTCGACCAGGCCCTCGCGCCCTTTCACGGGCAGGCGCACCAGCGTGCCTTCCTTATTGATCAGCTCGGCTTCCGCCGGCACGCAAACGAGCTTCGCGTTGTGGCCGGCGGCCAACAGCTTCGTCGCGAGCAGCGAGCCGTACGAAGCGCCAAAGATCAGGACGTTATAGGCCATTGCGGTCTTCCACGATGTGAAATGCGGCCCTGCTTAATGGGAAGCGGAGCGTACTCCGAACAGCCCCCCATTTCATGTTGCGGCGCCGCATTGCGCTTCATAGAATGGGGCGATGCCGATCTCCGTCGCGAAACCCCAGGACGTCGCCGTCGGCGGTCGCGTAACGCCTGAGTTCGGGCAGATCCTCACGCAGCCGGCGCTCGCTTTCATCGCGAAACTACATCGCGAGTTCGAGCCGCGGCGCCAGGAGCTGCTCGCGCGGCGCGCGGCGCGACAGCGCGAGTTCGATGCGGGCAAGCGTCCCGACTTCCTGGCCGAGACGGCAGCCGTGCGCCAGGGCGAGTGGCGCATCGCCTCGCAGCCGCAGGATCTCATCGACCGGCGCGTTGAGATCACGGGGCCCACCGATCGCAAGATGGTGATCAACGCGCTCAACTCGGGCGCTTCCACCTTCATGGCGGATTTCGAGGACGCGAACTGCCCGACGTGGCACAACATGGTCGACGGGCAGCTCAACCTGCGCGATGCCGTGCGCCGCTCGATCAGCTTCGAGCAGGGCTCGAAGCACTACCAACTGCACGAAAAGACCGCCGTGCTCATCGTGCGGCCGCGCGGCTGGCACCTCGACGAGAAGCATCTCAGCGTCGATGGCAAACCGGTGTCCGGCGCCATCTTCGACTTCGCGCTCTACTTCTTCCACAACGCGAAAGAGCTGATCGCTCGCGGCTCGGGCCCGTACTTCTACCTGCCCAAGATGGAGTCGCACCTCGAGGCGCGGCTCTGGAACGACATCTTCGTCGCCGCGCAACGCGAGCTCGGCATTCCGCGCGGCACGATCCGCGCCACCGCGCTCATCGAGACGGTCGTCGCCGCCTTCGAGATGGACGAGATCCTCTACGAGCTGCGCGAGCACTCCGCCGGCCTCAACATCGGGCGCTGGGACTACATCTTCTCGTGCATCAAGAAATTCCGCGGCAACCCCGATTTCTGCCTCGCCGACCGCTCCCAGGTGACGATGCTCGCGCCGTTCATGCGCGCGTACGCGCTGCTGCTGGTGAAGACGTGCCACCGGCGCGGTGCGCCGGCGATGGGCGGCATGGCGGCGCAGATCCCGATCAAGAACGATCCGGCGGCGAACGACGCGGCGCTCGAGAAGGTGCGGCAGGACAAGCTGCGTGAAGTCACCGACGGCTGCGACGGCACGTGGGTCGCGCATCCCGGCCTGGTGGCGATCGCGAAGAGCGTGTTCGACCAGCACATGCCGCAGGCGAACCAGTACGACCGTCAGCGCCCCGACGTGCATGTCACCGCCGCCGACCTGCTCAAGTTCCAGCCCGAACGCCCGATCACCGAAGCCGGCCTGCGCAACAACATCTCTGTCGGCATCCAGTACCTCGGCGCCTGGCTCGCCGGTGAGGGCGCCGTCCCGGTCTTCAACCTGATGGAAGACGCGGCCACGGCGGAAATCTCGCGCTCGCAGATCTGGCAATGGATTCGCTCGCCGAAGGGCTTGCTCGAGGATGGGCGCAAGGTGACAGTCGAGCTCTTCCGGCAGCTGCTGGGCGAAGAGCTCGCCAAAGTGACGTCGGCCATGAGCGAAGGCAAATACGACGAGGCCGCGAAGCTCTTCGAGCGCCTGACGAGCGACGACAAGTACGTCGAGTTCCTCACCCTGCCGGCATACCAGCAGCTCGACTAGCCTAAAATCGGTAGCGCCGATGCGCTACTCGACGTTTTCGGTCAATGATCACCACCCGCGCCTCGCGCGCACCGTGCCGCAGCTCTACGCGCAGGTGATGCGCCAGTGCGAGCTCGCCGAGTTCCTCGGCTACGACACTTTCTTCTGCGCCGAGCACCATTTCCACGAGTACGGCGTGGTGCCCGATCCGGCGGTCATGCTCGCGGCGCTCGCGCAGCGCACGAAGCGCATTCGGCTGGGCACCGCGATCTCGATCCTCACCTTCCACGACCCGCGCCGCATCGCGGAAACCTATTCGATGCTCGACATGATGTGCGGCGGCCGTCTCGTCTTCGGCGTCGGCTCCGGCTACCTCGCGCACGAATTCGTCGGCTACGGCATCGACCCCAAAGAAAAGCGCGACCGCTTCAACGAGGCGCTCGACATCGTGAAGCGCCTGATGGCTGGCGAGACGCTCGCGTACAAGGGGCACTTTTCCGCCAGCGAGAAGGTCGTGCTCAATGTCTTTCCGCACGAGGGGTGCGTGCCGCCGATCTACGTCGCCATCCTCGCCCGCGAAGGCGCCTATCACGTGGGCAAGCAGGGCAACCGCATCTTCACCGTGCCTTACGCGTCGTGCAAAGACTTCCGCGACATCGGCGCGATGCTCGCGGAGTATCGCAAGGGACGCGCCGAGGCGGGGCTCGCGGCCGATGACGATGACCACGTCTTCACCCTGCATACCTACGTCGCGCGCAGCGACGAGGAGGCCAAGGCGCATGCCAAAGGTCCGTACGACCTGTATGTCGACACGCGCCTGTACGCGAAGAAGCATCTATACGAAGACATCATCGCGAACGGCATCTGCCTCTTCGGCGCCATCGACACTGTGGCGGAGAAGATGTGCCAGCTCCACGAGATGGGCATCCGCCACGTCGCCACCATGCACAACTTCGGCGCGCTCGATCCAGCGCTGGTCGAGCGCTCGATGACGCTTTTTGCGCGCGAAGTGATGCCGCTCGTCGAGAGCCGCATCGCCGCCACGGTCTAGGAGCCACCATGGAAAAGCAGCCTTCCGCACTCAAGCTCGGCCTCACGCCGCGCATGCTGAACCACGCGGCCTACGTGACGCACGACGTCGCCGCAACGGCGGATTTCTATACGCGCATCCTCGGGATGGAGCTCGCGAGCACCATCTTCGACGATCACGTACCGTCGACCGGCGACGACTTTCCCTACTTCCACATCTTCTTCCGCATGGCAGATGGCTCGACCATCGCCTTCTTCGAAGTGGCGAGCCTGCCGCCGCGCGCGAAACCCACGCATCCTGCCTACGAAGTATTCGACCACATGGCGTTGCAGGCGAAGGACAGCGCCGAGCTCGCGCGCTGGCGCGATTGGCTGGCCGCCAACGGTGTCGAGGTGCTCGGGCCCGTCGACCACAAGGGGATGCTGGAGAGCATCTACTTCCACGACCCGAATGGCCTGCGCCTCGAGCTCACCGTGCCGCACGATCCGCAGTGGAACCAGCATGCCGAGCAGGGTTACAAGGATCTCAAGCTCTGGGTCGAGACGAAGGAGCGCGCGAAGCGCGAAGGCCGCGACCCCGCCAAGGCGCTGCTCGACATGATTCGCGACGCGAAGCGCCGCTACGCTAAGCAAGAGCTGAAATAGTCTCCCCCGCGGAAGCGGGGGTCCAGTGTTTCTCGGCGTTAATCCAGTTTGATGTTGAGCGAGCGGATGAAGGGCAGCCAGCGGCTCGCTTCCGATTGAAGGAACGCCGCGAACTGCTCTGGCGTGTCGGCGATGATCTCCAAGCCCAGTCCGCCGAGCTTGCCGCTCACTTCGGGATCGCGCACGGCGCGCACGATCTCGCTGTTCAGCCGCCTGACGATCTCCGGGGGTGTGTTGCGCGGCGCCACGACCCCGACGATCGGCGCGATATCCATTCCCTCGTAGCCGAGCTCGCCGAGCGCCGGCACCTCCGGTAACACGGCCAGCCGCTTGTTCGCGAAGGCGGCGATCGCGCGCAGCTTGCCGCTCTTCAGGTGCGGCAGGAGCACCACGGTGTCGATCACCGCGATCGGAATCTGCCCTGAGATCGTGTCCTGCACCACCGGCGCGATGCCTTTGTATTGCACATCCACGATGTCGAGCCCGGCGCGGCGCTTGAGCGCTTCCATCGCGAGGTGATGCGCGAGGCCGCGGCCCGGCGAGCCGAAGTTGAGCTTGCCCGGCTGGCGCTTCACCTCGGCGATGAACGACTTTAAATCCGTCCCAGGGAAGCTCGGATGCACGACCAGCACGAGCGGCGCGCGGATCATGTCGCACACGGGCATGAAGTCGCGCTGCGGGTCGTACGGCAGCTTCGAGTAAAGCGCGGCGTTGAAGACCAGCGCGCCCTGCTCGGCGCTGAAGATGGTGTAGCCGTCGGGCGCGGCTTGTGCGACGTACTGCGCGGCGATGATCGAGCTCGCCCCCGGCCGGTTCTCCACCACGATCGGCTGGCCGATGTTCTGCGACACCTTGGCGGACACGAGCCGCGTTACGCCGTCGGCACCGCCACCCGGAGGGAAGCCCACCACCCAGGTAATTGGCTTGGACGGATACGGCTGCTGCGCCCAGATGGGCGTTGTGATCGCAGCAAGAGAGAGAAGGAAATGGCGTCGCTTCATACGCTCAGTTTAGCTCCACGATGACCGGCGCATGATCGGACGGCCGCTCGCGCTTTCGCGGCGCTAGGTCAATGGTGCAAGCGGTGCAGCGCTTGGCGAGCGCCGGCGCGAGCAGTGCAAGATCGATGCGCAGGCCCCAGTTGCGCTCGAACGCGCGCAGCCGATAGTCCCACCAGGAGTAGAGCCGCTCGGGCTGGGGAAACAGGCGAAACGCATCCGCGAGGCCGGTGTCGAGCACCGTGCGCAGCGCGCTGCGCTCGGGCTCGGAGACATGGATCTTGCCCGCCCAGCGCTTGGGATCGTGTACGTCTCGGTCTTGCGGCGCGACGTTCATGTCGCCGAGAACCGCGAGCTCCGGGGTTCCCGGCAGGAGCTGCTTCATCCAGCGCGCGAGCGCCTCGTACCAGCGCAGCTTGTACGCGTACTTCTCCGTGCCGGGCGCCTCGCCGTTCGGCGCGTAGAGGCACACGATGCGAATGCCGCGTACGGTAGCCGCGATGCAGCGCTTCGGGTCGTCGGCGAAGTCGGGGATGCCGTGCGCGACATCAGTGATCGGCGCGCGCGCGAGGATGGCGACGCCGTTATAGGCGCGCTGGCCGCAATACACGGCGTGATAGCCGGCGTCGCGCAGCTCAGCGATCGGGAAATTCGCGTCCTCGGTCTTCGTCTCCTGCAGGCAGGCGACATCCGGCTGTGCGTCGGCGAGCCAGTCGAGGAGGTGCGGCAGCCGGACGCGCAGCGAATTGACGTTCCAGCTCGCGAGGCGCACTCAGGCGCTGATCATGCCGTTGTGGCGCAGCAGCGCATCGACGTGCGGCTCGCGGCCGCGGAAGGCGCGGAACGACTCGGCCGCCGGCCGACTGCCGCCCACCGCGAGCACCTCATCGCGAAAGCGCTGGCCGGCGATCGGATTCAGCACGCCCTGCTCCTCGAAGAAGCTGTAGGCATCGGCGGAGAGCACCTCGGCCCACTTGTAGCTGTAGTAGCCCGCGGCGTAGCCGCCGGCGAAGATATGCGAGAAGCTGTTGGGAAACCGGTGGTAGGCAGGCGGCCGCAGCACGGCGATGCGACTGCGCACCTCCTCGAGGAGCTGCAG
>VBCM01000255.1 GCA_005883675.1 Betaproteobacteria bacterium | reverse complement strand
CTTCGTGCCGGGGCGCATGCCGTCCACGAGGTTGCGCATGCGCTCGACATAGGCGCGATCCACGCTGCCTTTCGCCTCATGCACGCAGCCCGCGTTGAGAAAGAAGAGCCGCCGCGCATACATGCCCGGGTTGAGCAGGCTCTGCATCTGCGGGTTGAGGTAAATGCCGCTCCCGGCGTCGCCGGTGCCGATGAGATGCACGTGCGCGTCCCACACCTGCGCCGCCTCGAGGTCTTCCCACGCGGCGGCAACGAGCTCGTGATTGGCGAGGCGCGGCGGCAGCGCCGCGCGGCATGGATTCCAGAAGCCCTGCTCGGGCCAGTAACGCCAGAGGGCCGCGCTCAGCGCCGCTGCGCCAGCGCCGAGGAGACCTAGGAGAAGCTTCCTACGCGGGCCAATTCTTAATGTAGCCCTTCAGCATCTTGTTCTCGAAGTCCTGCTCTTCGAGCACCGCCTTCGCCACGTCGCGGAAGGAGATGACGCCGATCAGCCTCGAGTCCTGAATCACCGGCAGGTAGCGCGCGCCGCTGTCGAGCATGGTGCGGCGCAGGTCGTTCACTTCCATGTCCGGCGTCGCGGTCACCGGGTCGCGCACCATGATGTCGGCGACGCGCACTTCGCCGAGCGACCCCGAGCGCTGCGCGAGCGCCCGCAAGAGCTCGCGGAAGGTCAGCATGCCCACCATGCGGCCCTGGTCCATGACGACGAGGGAGCCCAAGTTCTCCTTCGCCATCGTCGCGACCGCCTCGGCGGCGCGGCCCGAGGGCTCGATGCTGATCAGCCGGTTTCCCTTGACCCGCAGGATTTCCTTCACTTGCATCGCGCGATCCTCCCTATCTCGGCCCGAGAGTATCTTCGAGGCTCGGCATGGCGCGAGAATACTCTCAAAAGGCGGCTCTGGTCACCGGTGGCGCGCGCGGTATCGGAGAAGCGACCGCGGTGTTGCTCGCCGCACGCGGCTACCGGGTGGTGATCGCCGATCGCGACGCGCAGGCCGGGCGCAAAACCGCCGCCGAAACCGAGCTCGCGTTCATGCGCTGCGACGTGGCGCGCGAAAGCGACGTACGCGCCTGCGTGCGCCAGGTGCTCAAGCGCTGCGGGCGGCTCGACGCGCTCGTCAACAATGCGGGCATCGCCTCGCCGGTGAGCGGGCCGGTGGAGAAGCTCGCGCTCACCGAATGGAACCGGCGCATCGGCGCCAATCTCACCGGCATGTTCCTGATGGCGAAGCATGCTGCGCCGCATCTGCGCCGCTCGCGCGGCGCGATCGTGAACATCGCTTCGACCCGCGCGCTGCAGTCGGAGCCCGACACCGAGGCGTACGTCGCGAGCAAGGGCGGCGTGGTCGCGCTGACCCACGCGCTGGCGATAAGTCTGGGTCCCGCGGTGCGGGTGAACTGCGTCAGCCCGGGGTGGATCGACACCAAGGGGGCGAAGCTCAGGCGGGCCGATCACGCGCAGCATCCGGTGGGGCGCGTCGGGCAGCCGGAGGATGTCGCCGAGCTGGTTGCGTTCCTCCTGTCGGATGCCGCCGGCTTCGCCAGCGGGCAGAACTACGTGCTCGACGGCGGCATGACGCGCAAGATGATCTACGTCTAGCCGGGCGGCCGCGGCTGCAGCAGCGCCGCGCGCAGCTCGTCGATCTTGCGGTGCAGCTGCTGGATCGCGAACTCGGCCTTTACGTTCACCCGGAAATCCTCGTCGGCCTGCAGCCGGTCCTTCGCCGCCTGGCGGTTCTGGCTCATCATGATGATCGGCGCCTGCAGCGCGGCGAGGCACGAGAGCAGCAGGTTGAGGAAGATGTACGGATAGGGATCGGGCGGCGCCTTAAGCACGAGCGCGCTGTTGACCAACGTCCAGAGCAGCAGAAAACCGAAAAACGAGGTGATGAAGGGCCAGGAGCCGCCGAAATGCGCCACCAGGTCCGCGATGCGCTCGCCGAAGGTCATGCGCGCTTCGACGAGCTCGTTCACGTTCTTGATCTGCAGGCGCGAGAGCAGCGCGTCCGCGCCGCGCAGCCGGTGGATGACGACCTCCATGAAATGCCGCGCCGCGCCGGCGTGCCGGTCGAGGAGCTGCGCCACCGCGGTGAGCGGGATGCAGATCAGGCTCGTCTCGACCGCCGCGCGCGCGGTGGCGGTGCGCGCCGCGCGGTCGAACACGGCGAGCTCACCGAAGAACGAGCCTGATTCGAACGTGGCGACGATGATCTCGCCGCCCTGCGCCGGCAGCACGATGTCGACGATGCCCTGCTCGACCACGTACAGATATTCCGGCAGCTCGCCGTGGTCGAAAATCGTTTCGCCGCCCCGGTAGAGCCGGCGGCTCGCGGCGTCGTTCAAGGTGGCGAGCTCCGTGGCGGGCAGGCTGCTGAAGAGCGGGATCGCTTCGATGCGATACGGTTCGGCCATCTCCATTGTGGTTTTCTCCCTCCGGGCCAAAGTCTAAGACGGATCGTGGCACAATGCGTCCATGACGCCCCGGGCGATCACCATCCGGCTCGCCGAGCCGCGCGACGCGCAGGCGATTGCGCTCATGTCGCGCGACTTCATCGAGTCGGGCCTGGGCTGGAAGTACGACGCCTCGCGCGTGATACGCGCGATCCGCGACCGCGAGACGCTCGCCGTGGTGGCGTGCGACGCGAAATCCGCAGCCGGGGCGCGCGCTGCGATCAACGGCTTCGCCATCATGGAGTTCGGCGACGAGCGCGCGCATCTCGTGCTGCTCGCGGTGCGTCCTTCGCTGCGGCGCTCAGGCATCGGCCAGCGCATCCTCGAGTGGCTGCTCGAGTCGGCGCGCTGCGCCGGCATCGCCAGCATTCACCTCGAGCTGCGCGCCGGCAACGAAGCGGCGCGCCGCTTCTATCGCGCCATGGGCTTCTACGAGACCGTGCTCGTGCCGGGCTACTACCGCAGCGGCGAGGGCCGCAAGGAAGGGGCGCTGCGCATGCTGCGCGTCCTGCGCGTGCCCGGGCCGTTGCCCGCGGCGTGGCGCCCGCCGCGCATGGAAGACCGCTGAATTCCGTACTAAGTACGTAACAATTTGCCGCTCGCGTAGTCCTGCCGGCTCACGGCGCCTGCCGCGAAGCTCGCCGCTCCTCTGCTATCAATGCGGCATGGCCACCGAGTGGAGCGACAGCATGAAGACGCAATTCGTGATTGCTCTCTGTCTTGCCTGCGCAGCGAGCAGCGCCACTGCGCAAATAGGTCCCGGCGGCGGCGCCGTCGGCAGCATGGGCGGAAACGGCGCGATCACGAACATCGGTGCCGGCGGCTATGGCGCGCGCACGCAGCCGCCCGCGGATCTGCGCCCGAGCACGCCCGCGGCTACCGATACGCCCCCGAGCAGCGCGGCTACTCCCGCCGGCAACACCGTCCAAGCGCCCGCCGCGGCGAGCACAACCGTGCTGCAGGGCGCCGTGTGGGGCAGCGCGCCCGCCAATCCGGATCCCGCGCCGACTGGGTCAATTCCGACCCAGGGTCAGAATTAGATTTACTGCGGCTCGATCTTCGCGAGCTTGACGTAGCGCCCCCAGCGCTCGGTCTCGCTCT
>VBCM01000254.1:2282-15377 GCA_005883675.1 Betaproteobacteria bacterium | reverse complement strand
CTCGAGGACCTGCTGGCCGTTTCAGGCCCCGGTGAGTGAACCGCAGGCTTTAGAGGAACTGTACGCGACAGCGTACGCCCGCCGGGATCGCGCCCTTGCGGTTCGGCAGCAGCATGCGTACGCCGAGCGTGCCGCTCGCCGCGTCGATCACCGGGTCGACCACCGCCACGGTGGTCTCGTAGCGCCCGCCGATCGACGGCTCTAGCTCGACGATCGCCCGCTGGCCGCGCTTCAGCTTGCCGTACATGCTCGCCGGCAGGATCGTTTCGACGTGCAGCGGGTCGATTTCGGCGAGCTTGAGGATCGGATCCTTGAACGTGATCGCGCCGAACTCCCCGGGCTTGCGCATCACCTCGACCACCACGCCGTTCACCGGGCTGCGGATCGTGCGCAACGCCAGCACTTCGGCCGAGCGCTGCGCCTCGAGTTCGGCGAGGCGCTGCGCTTCGCGCGCGCGCAACAGCTCCTCGGAGGCGAGCTTGTAATCGGCCTCGGCCTCGTCGCGCGCGTTGGCGGAGACGAAATTCTGCTTGAAGAGCTCGTCGGCGCGCTGCAGCTTCTTGCGCGTGATCTCGACCCGGGCTTCGCTCACCTTGATGTCGCCGAGCGCCACCGCGCGCTGATTCGCGAGCGCGAGCGCGGCGCGCTCCGGCCCGGATTCGAGCGTGACGATCACCTGACTCTTGCTTACGAAATCGCCGCGCTTCACCTTGACCGACTCGATCACCGCTTCGACCGAGCTGCGGATCTCGACCGTCTGGCGCGCCTCGATCATGCAATCGTGCTCGGCCGCGACCGTGGGCGGCGCGGCGCAGACGAGCGCGACCGTCAGTGCAGCAGTTGAACGCAACATGGGAGCCCCCGAACCTTCTTACCAACGACGTTCATGATAACAGGACGCGGGCGCCATTAAGGCGCGCGCGGGCGCTCAGTGGTCTTCGAGGCGCGGGACGTTGTCCTCGGCCGGCCCGCCCGTATCCGGATCGATCCATTCGGCGATGCCGAGCTCGGATTCGGCTTCCTGCAGCCCCTGGGGAACCTCTACGTCGTCCTCCTCGGCCGCGCCATCGGCGAGCATGTCCGCTTCCGCCTCGGCGAGCGTGGCGAAGGGCCCGTGCGTCTCGCCCTTTTTCGCCTCCCAGTAAAAGCCATCGGGGCGCTCGATCACGTGGCCGGCGAGCGGTGCGCCTTCCTTGACGGGCGCTTGCTCTTTTGGCGTGGCGGTGCGCCGCTTTGGCGATTTCGAACCGCTGGCTTTACGCTTGCCCGGCATGAACGCATCCTACGCCAAAATCGGCGCCGACGGCGCAAGAGCTTTCATCGCCGCGCTCTTGTTGCCTCACGCCACTTCACGCTCATCGACCTGCGGCGCTAGCGCGGCTTCGGCGGCGAGGAGCTGCGCGATGTCGCGCCGCCCCTGCTCGGTGAGCGCGATCAATTTCTTCTCGTCATGCCGGTGCGGCGCGCTTTCGCTGATCTGCCGCTCGTCGTACTCGCGGAAGCGGCTGACGATGCGCTGCGCGTTGTCCGGCGTATAGCCGAGTGCGATCAGGAGCTCTCGCGCCGCATCGAGCGACGCGGCGAAGAGCTCGCGCACGGCGGGAACCCCGAGCTCGGCATATTCGTAAGCGTCGGTGCGGCTGTGCGCGCGCACCAGGAGCTCGAGGTGCGGAAAGCGCGCGCGCACGCGCTTCACCAGTCGCATTGCCGCTTGCGGATCGTCGATCGCGACGAGCAGCAGCTTCGCCTGCCGCGCGCCGGCCGCTTCCAGGAGGTCCATGCGCGTCGCATCGCCGTAATAGGCCTTCCAGCCGAAGCGGCGCACCGTGTCGATCTGCTGTGGGTCGTGGTCGATCACGGTGGCGCGGATGCCCAGGCCGCGCAGCACGCGCGTCACCACCTGGCCGAAGCGGCCGAAGCCGGCGACGATCACGGGATTCGCCTCGGCGATGCGATCCGCCGCACGCTCGACGCGGCGCTCGGCGCGAGCGCGGTAGCGCATGTACAGCATCATGAGCGGCGGCGTGGTGAGCATGGACAACGCCACCACGGCGTTGAGCACGGCGAGCGTCTGCGGCGGCAGCAGGTTCGCCGCCGCGGTGAAGATGACGAAGGCGAACTCGCCCGCCTGCGACAGCGCCACCGCGAAGAGCCCGGCGTCGGTGGTGCGGCAATAGCCGAAGAGCCGCGCGGTGCCGAAGAGCAGCACGATCTTCAGTGCCACCAGGCCGAGCGCAAGCCCGAGGATCAGGTGCGGCATGCGCCCGAAGAGTCCGAGGTCGACTGACATGCCGACCGCCATGAAGAAAAGCCCGAGCAGCAGGCCCTTGAACGGATCGATGTCGAGCTCGAGCTCGTGCCGGTACTCGCTCTCCGCGAGCATCACGCCGGCGAGGAAGGCGCCAAGGCCCATCGACAGCCCCACCGCGTTCGAGAGCATCGCCGTGCCGAGCACGAGGAAGAGCGAGAAGGCGACGAACACTTCGCGCAGCCGCGTCTCGGCGATGTAGCGCAGGAGCGGCCGCACCAGGAGCCGCCCGCCGGCGATCAGCGCGACCACGAATGTCACCGCCTTGGCGGCGTCCATCCAGTTGAAAGCTTCCGCTTCGCCGCCGAGGAACGCGAGCGCGAGGAGCAACGGGATCACCGCCAGGTCCTGGAAGAGCAGCACCGCGAACGACGCCTGGCCGCCCGGCGTCGGCAGCAGGTTCTTCTCCTGCAGAAGCGCAAGGCCGATCGCATCCGAAGACATCGCGAGCGCCATGCCGGCGACGATGCCGACGATAAGCGGCTGCCCGAGCGCGTAAGCCACCGCGGCAATGGCCGCGGTGGTCAGCAGGACTTGCGCGGTGCCCAGGCCGAAGATCGCGCGGCGCAGCTGCCACACGCGCGCCACGTTGAGCTGGAGGCCGACGAGAAAGAGCAGCAGCACGATACCGAGCTGGGCGAATTGCAGCACCGTCTGCGCGTTGGTGATGAGGCCCAAGCCGAACGGGCCGATCACGATGCCGGCGACGAGATAGCCGAGCACGGCGCCCGCGCCGAGCCGCGTGAAGATCGGCACGGCGATGATCGCCGCGCCGAGATAGATGAGCGCCTGCTCGAGGAAGCCGTCAGTGTCCATGGTTAGAATGTTCTCATGGAACAAAAGCCTGCCGTTGCCTCACATCCTATGGATGCAGGGCAGTTCAAGATCGGCATGCGCACGCTCGCCGGCGCGGTGAACATCATCACCAGCATGCACTCGGGGCACTGCTACGGCATGACCGCCACCGCAGTGTGCTCGGCGACCGCCGACCCGCCCACCGTGCTCGCGTGCATCAACAAGCTCGCGAGCACGCACAACGCCGTCGCCAAAAGCAAAGTGTTCTGCGTCAACGTGCTGCGCGCCGAGGACTGGCAGCTCTCGACCGCCTTCAGCGGGGCGCAGAGTGGCGACAGCCGCTTCAAGAACGGCAACTGGACGCGCCTCGCCACCGGCGCGCCGGTGCTGATCGACGCGCTCGTGTCCTTCGACTGCCGCGTGGTGAAGACGCTCGCGCACGGCAGCCACACCGTGTTCCTTGGCCAGGTCGAGCAGATGCTGATCGGGCAGAAAGGCAAGCCCTTGCTTTACTCCGAGGGCCAGTACGCCAAGCTCGCGTCGCTCACGCTCGGCGAGCCGCTTCCCGAAGGGCTCGATTACTGGGGCTTCTAGACCGCCCACATTTGGATAGACGCGTGACGGTGGTGGTGGCGGCGAGCTTCATCGCGGTCGCCGCGCGCATGAGCCTGGTGCAGTTCCTCGGCATCTACTTCGTGCACCGCGCGGGCATCGATGTCACCACGGTGGGACTCGCTTTCCTCTGCGAAAACATCGCCCGCGGGCTAGCCGCACCGTTTTTCGGCACGCTCTCCGATCGCCTCGGCCGGCGGCCGCTGCTCATCGCCTCTTCGCTGGTCACCGCGGTCGTGCTGCCCGCATTCCTGCTCGTCACTGGACCGGCGACTCTGCTCGCGTGGAGCCTGCTGCTCGGCACCGCGGGTGCGATCAATATCCCGGTGTCGAGCGCATTGCTGCTCGATCTCGCGCCGCCAGAGCGGCGCCAGTCGGTGCTCGCGCTCAACTACACCGTGATGAGCGTCGCGTACACGCTCGGGGTGATACCTGCCGGCTATATCGCCGAGCGTGGCTACGGCATCCTCGCCGCCGCGAGCGCCGCCGGCTATGCGCTCGTCGCCGCCCTGTACCTCGCGGCGCTGCGTGGGCCCCTGCCGCTCGAGCGCGCAGCGCCTGCTCCTAGTCCGCCGCGATCGCGTTCGTCTTTCCGCTGAGCATGGGCATGCTCGTCACCGTGACGCCGCTCTACGCCACGGCTCGCGGCCTCGGCGAGAGCTACATCGGCTTGGTGCTTGGCGCGAACAGCATCCTGGTCGCGGCGCTCGCGCTGCCCGTGGCGACGCGCATCGAGGCGCAGGGTCCGTTCCGGCTCCTCGGCGCCGCCGCCGCGATCATCGCGGCGGCGCTCGGCTGCTTCGCGCTTATCCCTGGCGCCGCGGCTGCGCTTCTCATCGGCACCGTCGTGTACAGCTTCGGCGAAGTGGTATTCAGCTCGGCGGTACCGGCGGGCGTCGCGCGCCTCGCGCCCGCCGGGCGCCGCGGGGCCTACCAGGGCGCCTGGACGCTCGTTGCATCACTCAGCCTGGGAAGCGCGCTTGCGTTGAGCGGCGCGATCAGCAAGGCCGCGGACTGGCCGAGCGCCTGGCTCGCCTGCGCGGTGCTCACGGCTGCGGCGGCAGTCGCACTGCACTCCCTGCGCCAGCGCTTCGCGCCGGCCGCCTAGTCGCCAGCGTTGCGGCGCGGCGGGTGCCGATGCTCCAGCAGGTACTCGGCGAGGAGCTCGCGGCTGCGGCTTGCCGGATCGAAGGTGATCTCCCAGCTGAAGTGCGTCGCCGGGCTGTCGCGCTCGAGGAGCTCGTGCACGAGCTCCTTGCGCAGGCTCGGCCGCTCGCCGCGCGTCTCGCCGACATACATGAGCTCATCGTCGTCCCAGAGCTCGAATACTCCCGGCGCATCGGGCGCGGCTACCACTAACGCCGCTAGCACGAACCACTTGGGACTGCGGATCGCCATGAGCAAATAGGATGCGCCGCTCGCCTTACTACAACCTTAAGAGCCTATTGCAGTTGTAACGTTTCGGTAAGCGAGCGCAGGAACGCCACCAGCTCATCGCGCTCGCGCGAACTGAGCTGTGCGCCGCCGTGCCGACGCATGACGTCCTCCAGCGTGGCGAGGCTGCCGTCGTGCATATAAGGAGCGGTGAGCGCCACGTTGCGCAAGCCCGGCACCCGAAACCCGCCATGGTTCTCCGACTTGGTGAAATGCGGGCCGGCGTGGCAGCCGCTGCAGAGCGCTTTACCGACGAAGAGCGCCGCGCCGCGCTGCGCAGCCGGCGGATAGCGCGCGGCGGCTAGCGCATCCCCGTGCTCGAGCGCGTCGCGAAACTCGTCGAACGGCGTGCGGCCGCTCAGGAGTGTTTCCTGGAAGGCGGCGAGCGCCTTGCCGACATCGCCGAGCACCTGCTCGTCATCCGCCGGCACCGAAGCGCCGAACGCGCGCTGATAGTCGACTGGATAGTGCGTGCGAATCAGCGCCGCGACCTGCGCCGGCGTGGCGCGCATCTCGCGCGGCTCGAGGAGCGGCCGGATGCTCTGCGACCAGAGACTGTCGTGCGCGCCGTCCCAGCCATAGCGGCGATAGAGCGCGACGTTTAGGAGGCTCGGCGTGTTGCGCTCCGTTTCCGCGAGGCCGAAGGCGCGTGGGCGCGCGTCCTGGAAATGGCGGAAGGGCTCGTGGCAGCTCGCGCAGAGGAGCGACCCCGTGCCGGAGAGCCGCGGCTCGTAGAAGAGCCGCTCGCCGAGCGCGATCGCCGCCGGTTTGCCGGAGACGCGGTTGGTGGCATCGCGCTGCGGCGCGGGCGGCCAGGGTCCGTGCGCGAGCAGGCGCGCCTTTTCTTGCGCCGAGAACTCGGCCTGCGCGCTGAGCGCAAGGGCCAAAAGCGCGATCGCTGCAGCGCTGCTCATACGCTGGTATTGTGCAAGAAAAAATGCAGGTCACGCCGCCTCGCACGCTCACCGAGCTCTTCACGGGCTTTCTCGCCATCGGCGCGCGCTCGTTCGGCGGCGTGCTGCCCTGGGCCTATCGCACGATGGTGGAGGAGCGCCGCTGGCTGACGCAGGCGGACTTCGCCGAGACGATCGGCCTTTGCCAGTTCCTGCCCGGTCCGAACATCGGCAATGCCTCCATCGTGCTCGGCAAGCGCTGGTTCGGCGTGCCGGGCGCCGTGGTCGCGTTCCTCGGGCTCATGGCGCTGCCCTTCGTGTGGGTAATGGCGCTCGGCATTCTCTACCTCGAGTGGTCGGCGAACCCGATCGTGCGCGCCGTCGTCACCGGCGTCGGTGCCACCGGCGCCGGACTCTTCATCGGCACGGCGCTCAAGCTCGGCAAAGCGCTGGTGCGCAAGCCCGCGGCGCTGCTGCTGGCGGTGGGCTGCTTCGCCGCGGTCGGCGTCATGCGCTGGCCGCTCCTCATCGTGATGCCGCTCGCCATCGCGCTCGGCATCTTCTTCGCGCGGCGGGACTGGCTTTGATCCTCGCCGATCTCGCGCTCACCTTCGGCATGCTTTCGCTCATCGCCTTCGGCGGCATGCCCTCGGTGATGCCGGAGATGCAGCGACTGGTGGTGGAGGTGAAGGGCTGGACCACGCCCGCGCAATTCATCCAGCTCTTCGCCATCGCGCAGGCCGCGCCCGGGCCGAACGTGCTGATCGTGAGCCTCATCGGCTGGCGCGCGGCCGGCTTGCCAGGCGCGCTGGTCGCGCTGCTCGCCGTGTGCGCGCCCGCCGCGGTGCTCTCCTGGTGGATCGCCGATCTCTGGGAGCGCTTCAAGGATTCGCCGTGGCGCCGCGCGATACAGCGTGCCATCTCGCCGCTCGTCGTCGGCCTGACGCTCTCCGGCGGCTACGTGCTGTGCACGCCCGCGGCGCCTGATTGGCGCCTCTGGGTGATCGCCGCCGGCGCCGCCACCGCCGTGTTCGCGCGGCGCGTGAATCCGTTGTGGCTGCTCGCCGCGGGCGGCGCGGCCGGAGGGCTGCTCCTCTCCGGCTAGAATCGGAGCCGATGAACGCGACGCTGCTCATGCGCGGCCGGTACCTGCTCACCGATCCGCGCAAGAAGGAAAAGGGCGTGCTGCGGGATGGTGCCATCGCCGTCGACGCCGGGCGCATCGGCGAAGTCGGTCCTTTTCGCGACCTGGAGCGCAAATATCCCGGCGCGCGCGTCCTCGGCAACGGCAAGCAACTGCTCATGCCCGGCCTCGTCGACGCACACAGTCACGGCCGCGGCATGTCGCCGATCCAGAAGGGCGTGAAGAATGACTTCCTCGAGAACGCGCTCTTCGACTGGGCGTACATGCATCTCCTGCCCGCGGAGCTCTGTGCCGGCATGACCGCGTATCACCACATCCGGACCGGCTGCACGCTGCTGCACCACAACGGCTTCGACGACGACGGCGCGCTCGGCGCGAGCCGCGCCCATGCCGCCATCAAGGTTTATCTCGATTCCGGAATCCGCCTTGCCTTCTCGCCGGGCGTGCGCGACGAATCGAAGCTCGCGCTAGACGAATTCGCCTTCTTCGACACGCTGCCCGCGGAACTCCAGGAATGGGCAAGACCGCGCGTGCATTACGACAAGGCGCAGATCGAGGCCGATTATTTCGCGCTCTTCGCCGATCTCCACGCGAAGTACGACAACGCCGACACCCGCATTCTCCTTTCGCCCTCCTGGGCGCACGGCCTTACCGAGCGCTTCGCCCGCCGCGTGGTCGACACCGCGGCAGGCAAGATCCAGATCCACATGCACACGCTGCAGTCGCCGGTGCAAAAAGCCTATGGCCTGCGCCGGCACGGCAAGCCCACTTTCCAGTGGCTCGACGACGCCGGCCTCGTGGCGAATAACGTCACCTACGGCCACGCCATCCACGTGACGCAGGCCGACATCGAGCTCATGGGGCGGCGCGGCGCCTCCGTGACGAATCACCCGAGCTGCAACTTCATCATGCGTAATGGCATTACGCCGGTAATGCAGATGCGCAAAGCCGGTGTCACCGTGGCGATGGGTCTCGACGACAAGACCATCAACGACGACGAGGATGCGGTGATGGAGCTGCGCATGATGCACAAGGTGCATCGCCTCTCCTCGTATGAGCTTACCGAGCCGGCGCTGGACGCCTATGAGGCGTTCGAGATCGCGACGCTGAACGGCGCGCGCGTCTGCGGCTTCGAGGGCAAGACGGGCGCACTGCTGCCGGGCATGAAGGCCGACGCCGTGCTCGTTGACCTCGAGCGGGTGGAAAGCGAGCCGTGGCTCGATCCGCGCTCCGACATCATCGAAGCGTTTGTGCAGCGGGCGATGGGCGCGGACGTCGATACGGTCGTGATCGGCGGGCGCGTGGCCATGCAGAATAAGCAGCTCACGCTGCTCGACGTGAAAGCACTTTTCGCCGAGGTGCGCGAGTTCTGCTCGAAAGGCCTGCCCGAAGAGCACCGCCAGCGCGCCGACATGCTCGCGAAGATCAAGCCGTACATGCAGCAGTGGTACCGCGGCTGGCACGAGGGCATGGTTGACGAGCCTTTCTACCGCGTTAACAGTCGAACCTAAATCGGGGGATGCAAATGATGCGATCGCTTTTCCTGGTTGTTCTATTCGCAGCCGGCACGGCGCTCGCGCAGCAGCCGATCCGCACTCAACATCGATCTCGCGAACGAGCTGGCGAAGCGCATGGGCCGGCCGATCCAGATCGAGGGCACCGAGTTTTCCGCCCTCATTCCGGGGCTGAACGCCAAGAAGTACGACTTCCTGATCGCGCCCACCACGGTCACGCCGGAGCGCGCCAAGGCGATGCTCTTCTCCGAGGGCTACATGGAGACGGACTACCTGTTCCTGCAGAAGAAGGCCGACAAGGACATCAAGGGGCTCGAGGATCTGAAGGGCAAGACCATCACGGTCAACAAGGGCTCGGCGTACGAGACCTGGGCAAAGGCGAACGCCGAGAAGTATGGTTTCAAATACGACGTGTATGGCACGAACGCCGACGCCGTGCAGGCGGTGCTCTCCGGCCGCGCGGACGCCAACATGGCAGGGCACACGGTGGTGCTGTGGGCGGCGAAGCAGAATCCGGCGGTCAAGGCCACCTACCTATATAAGACCGGGCTCGTCTGGGCCATGCCGTTCCGGCTGGACGACAAGGAAGGCCGCGCGCAGGTGAACAACGTGCTTAAGTGCATGAAGCTCGACGGCACGGTGGCGCGCCTCTATGAGAAGTGGTTCGGCATCAAGCCGGCGAAGGATTCCTGGGTATACAAGGTCGCGCCGGGCCACGGCGTGCCCGACATGCCGGGCTACGACCACGGACCGTATCCGCCGAAGTGCTCATAGCATCGGCTCCATCCTCGAAGTAAAAGCGCTCCACAAGTCCTACGGCACCCTCGAGGTGCTGAAGGGCATCGACCTTGCCGTCGCGCAGGGCGAACTCGTCTTCATCATCGGGCCGTCCGGCTCCGGCAAGTCGACGCTGCTACGCTGCTGCAACCGGCTGGAGGAACCGACGAGCGGCTCGGTGGTTGTCGACGGCACCGACATCACGCGGCCCGACGTCGACTTGAACCGCGTGCGGCAGAAGATCGGCATGGTGTTCCAGTCGTTCAACCTCTATCCGCACATGAACGCGCTCGGCAACGTAACGCTCGCGTTGCGCAAAGTGCAGGGCCTCGGCCGCGCCGAAGCCGAGGCGCAGGGCATGGCAGCGCTCACACGCGTCGGCCTGGCGGAGAAGGCTCGTGCCTATCCGAACGAGCTCTCCGGCGGGCAGCAGCAGCGGGTGGCGATCGCGCGCGCGCTCGCCCTCGAGCCGAAGATCCTCCTTTTCGATGAGCCGACCAGCGCGCTCGACCCGGAGCTCGTGGGGAGCGTGCTCAAGGTGATGCGCGAGCTGCGCGAGTCGGGCATGACGATGGTCGTGGTGAGCCACGAGATGCAGTTCGCGCGCGCGGCGGCGGACCGCGTGGTGTTCATGGACGGCGGCGTGATCCTCGAGCAGGGCCGGCCGGAGAAGATCTTCTCGCGGCCGGACCATGCGCGCGTCGGCGAATTCGTCGCCCGCATCGCGAGCCACCAGTAGATGGAGCTGCAGCGGCTCGCCTTCAGCTTCTTCAACGGCGACGTTGCGTCGCGCTATTGGCCGGACATCGTGCACGGCATGTGGGTGACGACGTATCTCGCCGCCGCGATCGTCGCCACCGGCCTCGCCGCGGGGCTCGCGCTCGCCATGGCGCGCTCGTTCCATTTCCGGCCGGCGAGCTTTCTGATCGTCGTCTTCGCCGACGCATTCCGTGCGCTGCCGCCGCTCGTGGTGATCATCGTGCTTTTCTTTGCCTTTCCCTACGTCGATCTTGCGATGAGCGCCTTTAGCGCCACCTGGCTCGCACTCTCGCTCGTGCTCGCCGCGTTCGCGGAAGAAATTTTCTGGGCGGGCATCCTCTCGGTGCCAAAGGGACAGACGGAAGCAGCGCGCTCGACCGGCATGTCGCGGCTGCAGACGCTCGTATACGTGATCCTGCCGCAGGCCGTGCGGCTCACCATCGCGCCGCTCACCAACCGCATGATCGCTGTCACCAAGGGCACCGCGCTCGGCTCGGTGGTGGCGGTGCACGAGATCATCTACTACGCGTCCTCGGGCGCGAGCGAGGCGGGCAACCCCACGCCGCTCACGCTCGGCGCCGCCGCCTACGTCGTGCTCTTTCTGCCGGTGGTCATGTTCAGCCGCTGGATCGAGACGCGCTTCGCCTGGAAGCGCTAGCCGTGGAGCAGATCCTGCAGGTCTTTTTCAACGCCGCGATCCTCGAGCGGGCGTGGCCGTTCCTCATGCGGGGCGTGACGATGACGCTGTTACTCTCGCTCGTCGTCGTGCCGATCGGGCTCGCGAGCGGACTCGCCGTGGCGATGCTGTATCACCTGCACCGCAAGTGGCTAAGCCGCTTCCTCATTGCGTACGTCGACTTCTTTCGCGCCTTTCCTCCGCTCGTGCTCTTGCTCTTCATCTATGGCGGGCTGCCGTTTCTGGGCATCGATCTGCCGCTCTTCGGCACCGTGGCGCTCGCTTTCCTCCTCAACACCTCGAGCTATTACGGCGAGATCTTCCGCGCCGGGCTGGAGAGCGTGCCGGCCGGGCAGGCGGAAGCGGCGCGCTCGACCGGCCTTTCGCGCGGCCAAACGATGCTGTGGGTGATCCTGCCGCAGGCGACACGGAACGTTTTGCCCGATCTCATCAGCAACACGCTCGAGGTCATCAAGCTCACCACGCTCGCAAGCGTGATCGGCTTCACCGAGCTCTTGAACAATGCGCGCAACGCCCAGGCGCTTACGTACAACGCGACGCCGATCGTCGCCGCCGCGCTCATCTACCTCGTGCTGCTCTGGCCGCTGGTGCGCCTCGTGTCGCGCCTCGAGCACAAGAGCATCGCCGTGCGCTAGCATCGCGCCATGGCCGCCATCCTCGTCATCAATCCAAACTCCACCGAGTCCATGACGCGCGTGATCGACGAGGCCTGCGAGCCGCTGCGCATCGCGGGCGGGCCGTCGATCGAAACAGCGACGCTCAAGGAAGGCCCCCCGGGAATCGAGACGCAGCAGCACGTTGATGGCCTGATCTCGCCGCTCCTCGCGTTCGTACGCAAGAACGAAGCTCGCTACGACGCTTTCGTCATCGCCTGCTACAGCGATCCCGGCCTGCACTCGGTGCGCGAGGTGACGAAGAAGCCCGTGCTCGGCATCGCCGAATGCGGCATTCTCACCGCGCTCACGCTCGGGCAGCGCTACGGCGTCATCGCCATCCTGCAGCAGTCGATCGCCCGGCACCTGCGCTACATGGGCGCGCTCGGCGTCATGGATCGCTTCGCCGCCGAGCTGCCGGTGGGCCTCGGCATCGCCGAGCTCGCGGACGAGAAACGCACGTTTGCGCGCATGGTCGAGGTCGGCAAAGCGCTGCGCGGTGAGCACGCTGCGGATGTGATCGTCATGGGCTGCGCTGGCATGGCGCGCCACAGGAAGCCGTTGCAGGACGCGATCGGCGCACCGGTCGTCGAGCCGACGCAGGCGGCGGTGGCGATGGCGATCGGTCGGGTGCGCTTGGCGTGGGAAAACCGCTAGCAGCCTTTATCGGCGCGCTGCTCGGCGCGTGCGCCGCGATGCAGCCGGCGCCGCTCTCGCCCGAGCGCGTCGCGACCATTGTCGCTAGTCCGGATCGCAGCCCGACGGACCGCACGAACGATGAGCGCCGCAAGCCCGCCGAGATGCTCGCCTTCATCGGCATGCGCGAAGGCATGGTGGCGCTCGATGTCAGTGCGGCCGGCGGCTATACCACCGAGCTCATCGCGCGCGCCGTCGGCCCTACCGGGCGCGTCTATGGCCAAACGTCGCGCCCGGATCCGCGCCAGCGGCTCGCCGAGCGGGCGAAGACGGTTAAGAACATCGTGGCGGTCGTGCGGCCGTTCGAGGATCCGGCGCCGCCCGAGGTGGCATCCAATGCGCTCGATCTCGTGACGCTGATGTTCAATTACCACGACTTCGGCCATCTCGGCGTCGACCGCGCGAAGCTGAACCGCGCGATCTACGCGGCGCTGAAACCCGGCGGCTTATACGTGATCGCCGATCACGCCGGCCGGGCGGGCACCGGCATTTCGGAATCCGGCACGCTGCATCGCGTGGAGGAAGCACTCGTGCGGCAAGAGGTCGAGGCCGCCGGCTTTCGCCTGGTGGGAGAGGGGACGTTTCTGCGCAACCCGAGCGATCCGCGCGAGCGCGAGACGCCCGAGCCGCCGCAACCCAAGGACGAGTTCGTCCTCAAGTTTGCGAAGCCCTGAAAAGCAACGGGGCCAGGCCCGAGGGCCTGACCCCGTCGTTTGCTGCACTCGTTTAGCTTAGATCGGGCGAATCACGCCGTCCGCACCGACGCGGACTTTGTCGCCGCTCTTCCACGCGAGGGGATTGCCGCTCTCGTCG
>VBCM01000254.1:0-2189 GCA_005883675.1 Betaproteobacteria bacterium | reverse complement strand
CCGATTTCATGGCCGAGCACCGCGCCGCCCACACCGCCGGCGACCGCGCCGATGCCGGTGCCCTTGCCCAGCACGTCGACTTCCTTCACTTCGACGATCACGCCGCAGTCATGGCAGGCGGCCGCGACGTGCTGCCTGGGTTCCGCGGGCTTGGACGCGGCGAGGTGTTGCCGTTGCTGCGACGGCCGTGACGCTTGCGGCGCGGCGGGCTTCGCTTCCGGCGCCATCTCGGCGTTCGAGCCGGGCAGGTAGCCCGTGATCGCGGCGACCGCGACGCCTGCGGCGACGATCACCGCGACCGCCGCACCGGCGATCAGGGGATGTAAGCGTGTTTTGGCTTGCTCTTCCATTTTTTCCTCCGTGGTATGCAAAGCAACTTTTGCAGGCGAAGCCTACTTGGCGGCCCCGCATGGGTCTGTGACAGAACCGACGAACGGCCGGAGCCACTGGACTCGCGGGCAGTAAAAATTACTAGTCGTCGTCATGCCGCTCATTGTCCGCGGCGCACGTTACGCCGCGATGTCGCAACTGCAACTTGCGTAACGACGTGTTACGCGGCTACCGAGAGTGGCGCCCTCCGAAGAGCGGTGCGAGCGAAGCAGATCCGGTAAACAACGCCGCCACCAGCCACACCGCGGCTGCGATGATGGCGCCAATCGCCACCCAGTTATATGCCTGCTGCCAGAGCTTGCTCATCAACGGTCCCAGCACGAGGAGCAGCACTGCCTGCCCGGATGCAACGACGATCAATGTCGCCAGCGGGAGGAGGATGCTCTTCAACACATTCCAGCGCTGGTCACCCGAAGGGAGCAGTGCTGCAGTCCGCTGGGCCATGAACCACAGGACCGCGAGCGCGCCGCCATAGCTAAGGAACTGCACGAGGCGCGCAGCGTTGAGCCCTGTCTTGCCGAGCTTCGTCGCCTTGAAGAGCTCCATCTCGCCGAGCGCCGCAGCGAGGACGAGCGCGAGGACGATCACGACAACATAGCGCAAGAGCCACACCCAGCGTTCCGTCATGGCATCTCCCTTCAGCGCTGGCGCGCTGGTGCAAACGCTTCAATCGCCGGGATTCCCCCTTGGCCCTGCGATCGATTCAGGTTAACAGACTTCAACGCCGCTCGCTGCGAGCGTCCCGCACGCAGGCAAAAAGTCACGTGCACTGCACAAGACACGACTCAGCGAAGTGCCTTATCCCGGCTTGATGCCCGCGGCTTTGAGGACCGCGCTCCACTTGGCGATCTCTGCACGGATGAACGCATCGAACTCCGGGGGGCTATTGCCGACCAGCTCGAGCCCCTGCGCGCCGAGCCGCGCCTTCATGGCCGGGTTCTGCGCGATTCTCGCCACTTCCGCGTGCAGCCGTGCGATCACCGCGGCAGGCGTACGCGCCGGGGCCGCGACGCCGTACCAGCCGTACGCCTCGTAGCCGGCGAGTCCGCTTTCGGCAAGCGTCGGTATGCCAGGCGCAAGCGTCGTGCGCTGGGCGCCAGTGACGGCGAGCCCCTTGAGTTTCCCCGCCTTGACGTGCGGCAGCGCGCTGATGTTGGAGACGAACATCACGGGGATGTGGCCGGCGAGGAGATCGGTGAGCGCGGGCGCCGTGCCTTTGTAGTAGATCGGCGTGAGATCGATGCCCGCCATCATCTTGAAGAGCTCCGCGGCGAGATGCGGGGCGCTCCCGGCGTCGGAGGCGCCGTAGTCGATTTTGCCCGGTGCCGCCTTGGCGGCGGCTATGAGCTCGGCGAGCGTGCCGGCAGCGAAGCCCGGATGCGCGAGCAGCACCATCGACTGCCGGCCGACGAGCGACACCGGTGCGAAATCACGCAGCGTGTCGTAGGGCAGCTTCGCGATCAGCGTCGGATTGGTCGCGTGCGTGATGTAGATGAAGGCGAGCGTGTGGCCATCGGGCGCCGCCTTCGCCACCGCGTCGGTGGCGATGACAGCGCTCGCGCCCGGGCGGTTCTCGATCACGATCGGCTGGCCGAGCGCCTCGCCGAGCTCCGGCGCCATCGCGCGCGCCACGGTGTCCGTCGGCCCGCCCGGCGGCACGCCCACCAGCAGCTTTACCGGTTTCGACGGATAGCTCTGCGCGAGCGCCTGCGCGGCGGCGAAAAGCAATGCGAGCGCCGCGCGCTTCATGCGGGCAATTCGCCGGGGAGATTGAAGCGCTGTCGCGTCGTGCAGTAGCG
>VBCM01000253.1 GCA_005883675.1 Betaproteobacteria bacterium | reverse complement strand
CACCGGCTGCGCGACTTCGACGAGAGCACCTTCTACAGCGATTCGCACAACGACCTGCCGCTCCTTGAGCGCGTGACACGGCCGGTGACGGTCGACCCCGACGAAGCGCTCGCCGCCGAGGCGGCCCGCCGCCGATGGCCAATGCTGTCTCTGCGCCGATAGGGCTGCGCCGGTAGAATGCCCGCCCGCCAATGATCAAGCGGTTCATCCGGCGCGTGCTCGGGCTTGCCGACGAGCAAATGCAGCGGGTCGCACGGGGCGAACACGGTCTCGCGCGCGCCGCCATCAGCCCGACCGCCGCCAAGGTCTGCGCCGTGCTGCGCGAGGCGGGCTTCCAGGCCTACGTGGTGGGCGGCGCAGTGCGCGACCTGCTGCTGGCGATCGTGCCGAAAGACTTCGACATCGCCACCGATGCCCGACCCGAGCAGGTGAAGCCGCTCTTTCGCCGCGCGCTGATCATCGGGCGGCGCTTCCGGCTGGTGCACGTGATGATGGGTGCCGAAACTGTGGAAGTGTCGACCTTTCGCGCCGCGGACCCCGATACGGCGGAGAAAGACGAGCACGGGCGCGTATTGCGTGACAACGTCTTCGGCACCCAGGCGGAGGATGCGCGCCGGCGCGACTTCACCGTGAACGCGCTCTATTACGACCCGGCCACCGAGGAGGTGGTCGACTTCCACGGCGGTCTCGCCGACCTGAAAAGGCGCGTGCTGCGTGTGATCGGCGAGCCCGAAACGCGCTACCGCGAGGATCCGGTGCGCATGCTGCGCGCGGTGCGCCTGGCGGCAAAGCTCGGCCTTACGCTCGATCCGGCGACGCGCGAGCCGATCCGCCGGCTCGCGCCGCTGATGGAACGAGTGCCGCCGGCGCGGCTCTTCGACGAGATGCTGAAGCTGCTGCTCTCGGGACACGCGAGCGCGTGCCTGCGGCAGCTGCGCGAGGTCGGCCTGCACAAGGGCCTGCTGCCGCTTCTCGACGTCATCCTCGAGCAGCCGCTCGGCGAGCGCTTCGTGACGCTCGCGCTCGCGCAGACCGACGAACGGGTGCTCGCCGAGCGCCCGGTATCACCGGCATTCCTCTTCGCGGCGCTGCTCTGGCACGAAGTGCTCGCCGCGTGGAAGGCGCGCGCAGCGCGCGGCGAGCGCGCCATCTTCGCGCTCGAGAACGCCATGGACGAGGTGCTCGACACGCAATGCGCGAAGCTCGCCATCACGCGCAAGCTCACCGCCACGATGCGCGAGATATGGAGCATGCAGCCGCGCTTCGAGCTGCGCTCGGGGAGCCGGCCCTACCGCCTGGTGGAATCGCCGCGCTTTCGCATGGCGTACGATTTTCTCGCCCTGCGCGCGGCGAGCGGCGAGGTGCCGGCCGAGCTCGAAGCGTGGTGGCGCACCTTCCACGCGGCGGACGCCGAGACGCGCAAAGCGATGCTGCTGCCCGAGACCGGCCCGCGCAAGCGCCGCCGGCGCCGCCGGCGCAAGAAGCAGCCCGCCGCGCCCGCGGCGACCCCGGCGTGACCATCGCCTACATCGCTATCGGGTCCAACCTGGAAAACCCGCAAGCGCGGGTCGAGCGTGCCTTCGACGAGCTCACGCGGCTGCCGCGCACCCGCCTGAGCGCGCGCTCGTCGCTCTACCGCAGCGCCCCGGTGGGATACACCGCACAGCCCGATTTCATCAACGCCGTTGCCGAGGTTGACACCGCGCTCGGGGCGCACGAGCTGCTCGCCGAGCTGCAGGCGATCGAAGCGCGGCATGGGCGCCGGCGCAGCGTCGCGAACGCCCCGCGCACGCTCGACCTGGATCTCCTGCTCTACGGCGACACGCGCATCGACGAGCCGCAGCTGGTAGTTCCGCATCCACGAATGCACGAGCGCGCCTTCGTGCTGGAGCCACTCCTCGAGATCGCGCCGCACGCGGCAATCCCGGGCCGTGGCAGCGCGGCGGCGTGCCTGGCCGGGCGCGCAGACCAAAAGGTCGAAAGGATTCGCTGATGCAGTTCTCCGTCGTGGGCACTTGTGCGCTCCTGCTCGTCGCCTCGAACGTGTTCATGACCTTCGCGTGGTATGCGCACCTGAAGAACCTGGCCAGCGCACCGTGGTGGATCGCGGCGCTCGCGAGCTGGGGCATCGCTCTCTTCGAGTACCTGCTGCAGGTGCCGGCGAACCGCATCGGCTACGCGCAACTGTCGCTGCCGCAGCTCAAGATCATGCAAGAAGCGATCACGCTCGCCGTCTTCGTGCCGTTTGCCGTGTTGTACATGAAGCAGCCGGTCAAGCTTGATTACCTGTGGGCGTCGCTGTGCATCGTGGGCGCGGTGTACTTCGTGTTCCGTGGATAGGTTCCGCTACCTCGTGGTCGAAGGGCCGATCGGCGCCGGCAAGACCAGCCTCGCGCGGCGGCTCGCCTCACGCCTCGCCACCGACCTTCTGCTCGAGCTGCCGGAGGAGAATCCGTTCCTCGCGCGCTTCTACCAGGACATGGCGCGCTACGCGCTGCCGACGCAGCTTTTCTTTCTTTTCCAGCGCGCACGCCTGGTCGAGCCGCTTGCTCAGCCCGACATGTTCGGCCGGCCGCTCGTCGGCGACTTCCTGCTGGACAAGGATCCGCTTTTCGCGCGCATCACGCTCTCGGCGGACGAGCTTGCGCTCTACCAGAAGATCTACGAGGCGCTGCGCCCGCGCTCGCCGGCGCCCGATCTCGTCGTGTACCTGCAGGCGCAGCCTGCGACGCTCATCGAGCGCGTGCGCCGGCGAGCGCGCGGCTACGAACGGCCCTTGAGCGAGGAGTACCTCGCGCTCCTCGCCGAGAGCTATGCGCGGTTCTTTTATCATTACAACGCCGCGCCGGTGCTGATCGTCAACTCGGAGAATCTCAACTTCGTCGAGCGCGAAGCCGATTTCGACCTGCTGGTGTCGCGGCTGCGGGCGATGAAGAGCCGGCGGGAGTTCTTCAACCTCGGCTGATGCAGATCGTGCACGACATCGGCGAGCTGCGCCGCGCGGTGCGCGCCATCGGGCCGGTGGCGTTCGTGCCGACGATGGGCAATCTCCACGACGGGCATCTCTCGCTCGTGCGTCTGGCACGGAGCGAAGCGCGTGCCGTGGTCGTGAGCATCTTCGTGAACCGGCTGCAGTTTCTGGCCGGAGAGGACTTCGAGCGCTATCCGCGCACCATGGAGCGCGACCGGGGCATGCTCGAGGCCGAGGGGGTGGAGCTTCTCTTCGCGCCCGATGAGCGCCTGCTCTACCCCGCGCCACAAACCTATATCGTGCGCCCCCCGCCACTTGGCGCCGAGCTCGAAGGTCGCTTCCGGCCCGGCTTCTTCGAGGGCGTGAGCACCGTGGTGCTGAAGCTCTTCAACTGCGTGCAGCCGAGTGCCGCGGTGTTCGGCAAGAAGGATTACCAGCAGCTCGTCATCGTGCGCGGCATGGTTGGACAGTTTGATATACCCGTGGCGATCGTCGCGGGCGAAACGATACGGGAGGCTGATGGCCTCGCCATGAGCTCGCGCAACGGTTACCTCTCAGCTCCGGAGCGCGCCGAGGCGCCGCGCCTGCATCGCGTGCTAAGCGCGGTAAGCCGCGGCTTGCCGCCCGCCGAGGGCCTGCGCGAGCTCGCGCAGGCTGGCTGGCGCCCGGACTATATCGAGGTGCGCCGCCGGCATGACCTTGAGCTGCCTCGAGCGGGTGATACGCAGCTCGTCGCGCTCGGCGCCGCCAGGCTGGGCGGCACGCGACTCATTGACAACGTGGAGTTTTAGCTCGGGTAGGGCTCTAAGGTCATCGACTCGACCGGGCACCCCAGCGCTTTTGCCAGTTTGTCCATTGTCTCGTCGGTGATCGGCAGCGGCTGGAAGTCGGCATCGCCGCCCTTGGAGCTGATGAAGGCCTTTGCCGCGGCCTCGGTGTTCCAGGTCACCACCGGGTCGGGGCTCACGCCCGGCAGTTGCCGGCAGATCGGAAAGCCGTCGGACTTGTAGACGATCGCGTACATGTGCTCCCTCGGCGTTCGCAATTTAACCGATGTGCCCGTAAGGCAACAAGGCGGCGCATCGGGGAGGCCCTGATTGCTGGCTCAGGTTAGGGGGGCGTTAAATCCGTCACGGGAGGCCAGTGGTGGGGCTTCATCCTGCCAGGCCTAGGCGATTTGAGCCCCCCACCCGCGGGGCGTTTTCTATCGGGGAGACGGCAATGAGCAACATGAACGACGCAATGGGCCTGCGCATGCGCTACGGCAATACCAATACGAACGGCCAGTTCGACACCGAGTACGACCCAACCAGCGCGACGGTATGGGGCTTCATGAATCCGAAGGGCAATCCCTGCTTCAGCCTCGCGCTGCTGAAGGAAATCCGCGAGCACGACGCGGCGCTCGAAGCGAACGGCGGCGTCATCACCGTCGAAGGCGAGAGCTATCCGGTGCGCTATTACGTCGGAGCCTCGCGCGCGCCAGGCGCCTACAACCTCGGCGGCGACCTCGGCCTCTTCATGCTGCTCATCAAGGCTCACGACCGCACGGCGCTCGGGCGCTATGCCGAGAAATGCATCGACAACCTCTACGCCCGC
>VBCM01000252.1 GCA_005883675.1 Betaproteobacteria bacterium | reverse complement strand
CATGTTCGATCCGTACACGAACCAGTGGACGCTGGTGCGCACGTGCTTTCCCACACACCACCTGAACTTCGATCAGAACGGCGTGCTGTGGCTCTCCCCGGGCGTGGTGGGACCGGGAGTCGTCGGCTGGCTGGATGTCAAAAAATTCGAGGCGACGAAGGACGAGCGCGCATCGCAGGGCTGGACGCCGCTCATCCTCGACACCAACGGCGACGGCAAGCGCGGCGCCTGGGTCGCGCACGACCAGCCGCTGGATCCGCAGCGCGACAAGCAGGTGCTGCTGAATCTCTACGCGATCGCGCCGAACCTCGCCGACGGCTCGGTGTGGGGCACGGTGCTCGGCTATCCGGGGCAGGTCGTGCGCGTGGTGCCGGGGCCCGATCCGGTGAATACCGCCCTAACGGAAGTGTATGAGCCGCCGCTCCCGGGCTACGGGCCGCGCGGCGGCGATGTGGATTCCAATGGCGTCTATTGGGTCGCGTTGTCGAGCGGGCATCTGGGCGAGTTCGATCGCCGCAAATGCAGGGTGCTGAACGGGCCCACCGCGACTGGCAAGCATTGCCCGGAGGGATGGACGCTCCATCAATTCCCCGGGCCGCAGCTCCGCGACGTGAAGGACCCGGGAAGCGCCGAGATCAGCTACTACGTGTGGGTCGACCGCTACAACGTGCTCGGCCTCGGGCGCGACGTGCCGATCGCGATGGGTAACGGCTCGGACTCGATCATGCCGTTCGTGGATGGGCGCTTCGTGACGCTGCGCTTGCCGTATCCATCCGGCTTGTTTCCGAAGAATGTGGACGGGCGCATCGACGATCCGGACGCGGGCTGGAAAGGCCGCGCGCTGTGGACGACCTCAGGCACGCGCGTCAACTTCCATCTCGAGGGCGGCAAGGAGAACCGGCCGAAGGCGATCAAACTGCAGCTAAGGCCGGATCCGCTGGCGATGCCCTTGGACACTACGCCCCTAGCAAGGCAAATAGCGTGAGAGCAAAATAAGTAGATGGAGATCTTCCCCGGCATCTCGGTCGATCCTGGAATCCGCTTCGGTAAACCGTGCCTGACCGGCACGCGGCTTGACGTCGCCACGATCATTGACGCACTGGGTGCCGGTGACACCTATGACGCGGTCGAGGAGGCCTACCAAGTGACGCGCGAGCAGATCTTGACGGCGCTGCGCTACGCTGCCCACGTGGCTGCACATCAGCCGCCCGCGGTCGCGGCCGCGTGAAGATACTGCTCGACGAGAACTTTCCGCTCCCGCTTTACAAAAGGCTTCGCGAGGCCGGTTACGACGCCGAGCACGTTATCGCGCTCGGCAGACGCGGTATGCCGGACGCGGAGCTGCGGGACCGTTTGTCGCGAGAAGCGCTCATATTCTTGACGAATGACACCGAGTTCGAAGCCGTGGGTGCCGATTGGCGTGCCCAGGTAATCATTTCCCGATTACCGCAGCGGCTGCCAATCGCGCGGCGGGTCGAAATCTGTTTCAAGGCTCTGCAGACCTTCATGAAGCAGCAGCCGCCGCAAAAGCTCTTCGATTTGATGCCGGATGGCGAGGTCGTGGCGTGGGAAATCCGCGAGGGCGGGCGCTGGCTGCGCCGCGCCGTGGACGAAGGTTGACGCCGTTGCGGGATTCCACGCAGCCATGGCCGCGCGCTCTGCCAAGATCCGGACGTCAGCCCGATTTCCGGATCGCCGCCGTGGACGTCTTCGAGGGCAAGTTCATGCGGTGTATGAGTTCGTGGAATCGCGGATCGCCGTGCAGCGGCTCGAGCCACGGATCGAGTTTCAGCCAGATCATCCGGTCACGACGTGTGGCAGCGGCTTTTTCCAGCCGTGCAAACGCCTCGTCGTATTCCTGCAAGCCCGCATAGGCCGACATCGCCGCCACGGATGAGGGAACCTCACCGAGGACGAAGAGCGCGGCTCTTCTTGACGTAGACGAGCGCGACTACTCGCGCAGTCGCGCTGCCGCCCAAAGCCCGCACGTAGATCACGAGCGTCGCCGCGCAGTTTGCGGCAGGAGTGGCCGCCGCTCCTGCGGCTTGCTCGTGGACCGATAAAGGACTAAATTCGGTCTCATGAGGCCGACGCGCGTGAAGCCGATCAGCTATGTCAAAGCCAACGCCGCCGACCTTATTCGCGAGCTTGCGGAAACGCGCGAGCCGCTTGTTATCACGCAAAACGGCCAGGCCCGCGCGGTGATGCAGGATGTCGCGACGTACGAGGCGACGCAAGAGACGCTTGCCCTCTTGAAGATACTGGCGCTCGGCAAGCGCCAGCTCGATGAAGGGAAGGCCATCCCGCTCGCCGAAGCGGTACGGCGGCTGCGCGCGAGGCGAGCGCGCCGCAAGTGAATTTCGAGGTCCGGCTTTCGCCGGACGCTCTGGCGGACCTTGCCGACATTTACGACTGGATAGCGGCGAACGACGGGGAGGCCCGTGCTGCCCACGTGCAGGATCGTATTCTCGCGGCGATCGCGGCGCTTGGGCAGCACCCGGAACGCGGTGCGTATCCGAAAGAGCTGCTCGCGCTCGGCGTACGTGATTTCCGGCAGACGTACTTCAAGCCTTACCGCATCGTGTACAAGTTGGAAAGCAGCTCCGTCGATATTTATCTCGTGGCGGACGGCCGTAGGGACATGCAGACACTGCTGGCGCGTCGCCTGCTCGCCGGATAGATGAATTCGGGGTCAGAGCCCTAAACCAGGAAAAGGCGAAATTCGGGCTCTGACCCCAAGCGAAGCGCGGGCTATTCCGGGTGAAGCTGCAGGTTTCCGCCGGTCAGCGTTCCCGAGCGCGAATACGAGACTCCGGGCCCCGAAACGGAGATGTCGAAGCTGTCCTTCCCGACTCCCGGCTCGCCGTTATCGCACGCCTGGTGCACCGTGAAGCCGTAGCCGTCGGCATGGTTCACGCGCGCGCTGCCGGAGAAGGTCACGCAGGTGGTCCCGGCGATCAGATCGAACGAGTCGATCGACAGGCTGTGCACGCTCAGCCCCTGCGCGTGGTCGGTGTACTGGAGCTGGCCGTGCATCCCGCTGCCGCCCCGCGCGCCGGCGTTGAATCCGAAGGTGGCGATGTCGCGACCGCTTCCCAGCTTGCCGCCGCCGGTCATGAACGCGTTGCCTTCCTTGGGAGCGGGGACGAAGTTTACGTCGCTATGCGCCGAGGCGACGATGATGTTCCCCTGAATCGCCCCGCTGAGCTGGTCCTGGATCACGACGTGGATCATGTTGACCGTGAGGGCGCTCGTGTGCACGCCGTCGCCGCTGAAGATCTGCTCGTTGAGGATCACGGTCACGCCGGGAGCGGCCGAAATCCTGGTGTTCGGCGCGGGCGTCACGTCGGCGGGCGCGCCGCCGTTGATGCTGAGGCCAATCAGCGCCGAGCCTTCAGCGCTGCTCGTCGCCCGCGCTCCGTCCGCCGTGCTGCTCGACATCGCCACCACGAGCCGGGCCGTGAGCAGGCCATTGAGCAGGTTCAGGTCTTGCACCGTCGCGCTGCTCTGCGCGCTGGCGGTGCCGGCCCCGATCGATCCCGTGGTGACGACTTCCAGCGTCGCCGATGTCACGAGGTTGGGCACGCTGATGCGCAGGAGCTGATCTCTGACCATGCCGCCGTCGGGCGGCAGCACGACGTGAGGCGTCGGCCCCACCACGACGCCTGCCGCGTCGATCGAAACACCGAACGCCTCTCCGCTCACGCTGTTGGAATGGGCGCTCGCCGCGCAGATCAGCAAGCCGATCGCAACGAGGCCAGACAGGAATTGCCGCATACGAAAGTTCATCGCTCGTCTCCTTTATGTGAACTTGGCGGCGACTACTTCGCAATGCCCATGCCAGCATGAAAACCCGCGGCTAGACGCGCCTGCGGCGAGCCGTGCTCGCAATTCCAAGATCGAGCCTTCAGCGCCAGGCTTGCGCACATTACGCACCGGCGCGTGCGCGACCCATCGAATGCGCGCTCTTCCCGGTCGTCGAAATTCGACCGATGTCGTCGCGAATTGATTTTTGTCACCGCTCTCGCTTCTGCGGCACGGTTTCGCTCAAATGAGAAGCGCCCGGCCCGCGGTCCGGCTACTGCTCGCTGGTCTGGATCGCGTGCTCGCCGATCTTGCGATAGAGCGAGGCGAGGCTGATGCCGAGGCGGCGCGCCGCCTCCTTCTTGTCGAACCGCGTCTGAGCAAGGACGGCCAGGATATGCTGGCGCTCGAAGCGTCGCGTCACGTCGCGCAGCGCGTCGCTCTCGCGGCCCGCAGTGCCGACCGCGCTCACCAGGTACTCAGGAAGGTCGGAGAGCGAAATCATGCCCCCCTCGCCCAGGATCATGGCGCTTTCCAGCACGTGCTCGAGCTCGCGCACATTGCCCTTCCAGGAATGGTTCATGAGCACGCTCAACGCCTCCTGGTCCACGCCCAGGAAATTCGTCGCCAGCTTCGCATTCAGCGCGCGCACGAAATGCTGCACGAGGAGCGGGATGTCCTCGCTCCGCTCGCGAAGCGCAGGCAGGAAGATGTGCACCACGTTCAGGCGGTAGAAGAGGTCTTCGCGGAAGCGCCCGGCCTTGATCTCCTCGCCGAGGTCCCGGTTGGTGCTCGCGAGGATGCGCACGTCGGTGAGCACGGGCTTGGTGGCGCCCACGGCCCAGACGCTCTTCTCCTCGAGCACGCGCAGGAGCTTCACCTGCATGTGGAGCGGCAGGTCTCCGATCTCGTCGAGGTAGATGGTGCCGCCCTGGGCGGCGACGAAAAGTCCGGGGCTAGCCTGCAACGCGCTCGTGAAAGCCCCGCGCACGTGCCCGAAGAGCTGGCTCTCGAGCAGCGCCTCGGGAATCGCCCCGCAGTTAATGGGAACGAGCGCCTGCGTGCGTCGCGCGCTGGCGGCGTGCACGGCGCGCGCGGCGAGCTCCTTGCCAGTGCCGCTCTCGCCCGTGATGAGGACGCTGCTCGGCGTGGGGCCGATCTTGGCGACCTGCGCGCGCACGCCGCGCATGGCCGCGCTCTCGCCCAGCAGGCTCTGCTCGGACCCGTGATTCTCGACGCTGGGCGCGGAAGCGCTCATTAGGACCTCTCCGACAGCGCCACCCATGCGGATTATTTTCTGTCCCGGGCAGCAAATAGTGCAGGGCAATAGTCACGCAAGGGGGCGCTTGCGGAGGGTGAATTACGAGGCAAAGACGACACGCTCACCTTGATCTTTTCGCGACGCCGCAGTCGCTGAAAGCGATGAGTGTTTCCCAAAAACGTGGACGGGCGCATCGACGATCCGGCCGCGGGCTGGAAGGGCCGCGCGCTGTGGACGACCTCCGGCACGCGCACCAACTTCCATCTCGAGGGCGGCAAGGAGAACCGGCCGAAGGCGATCAAGCTGCAGCTAAGGCCCAATCCGCTGGCGCGCTGAATCGGACGCAACGCCGGCTCCCCTGTCCGGGAACACCACCGCCGTGGGCTGGTGGTGTGGATCAACTATCCGTACCGCGTGGTGTACGTGCGGTTCGTCGGCACGCACGCGCAGTACGATCGCATCGATGCGCAAACGGTCTAAGGAACAGGTGCATGGATATCAAACCAATCAGGACGAAGGCGGACTACCGGGCGGCGCTCAAGCAGATCGACAAGCTCATGCTCGCCGAACGCGACACGCCCGAAGGCGAGCGGCTCGACATCCTCGTAACGCTTGTCGAAGCGTACGAGCGCAAGCACTTCCCCATGGATCTGCCGGATCCGGTCGCTGCGATCCGGTTCCGGATGGAGCAATCCGCCTTGAGCCCGAAGGACTTGGTTCCCATGATCGGCCGGCTCAACCGCGTGTACGAAGTCCTCAATCGCAAGCGGCCGCTGACGCTCAAGATGGTGTGGCGCCTGCATCGCGGCCTTGGCATCCCTGCGGAATCGCTGATCAAGCAGGACGAAGGGCGAAGAGCCGCCTGACCGCCGCCAAATCCTCCCGGTTGCGACGGGCGGGACGGTCTTTTTGTTTCGCGTGCTGAGGGCATCAAAGCCGGGGTAATCGTCGCATCTGCTGTTCAGAGCGCGACTACCGGTAGTCAACTGCTTCACTGAATTGGTGAAGGAAATTCGCGCACGGCCGTCAGGCCGCGGCTTGCTTCGCTGCGCGGCTTTCTTTCTTGTGCTGCTTCGCCTGTTGGCGCAGGCGCTTGCCGATCTTCTGGTAGTGCGTGCGATTGCGGCGGTTGAGCGATGTATTTCTCAAGAGGTCTCTCCCCGGCGCGCGGAGGCGATGGCATCCGCCAGCCGGTCGTAGCGGTATTTCACCCAGTGGAAGACGCCGCTGGGGCGAGGCACGCGCTCGAGCGGCGCGGCGTCCTTCGTGCCGGGGTCGGCAAAGGCGCGCGCGCGGTCGAGCCGCGCGTAGTGCACCGCCTGGGCGAAGCGGTCGTAGCGGTAGCCGCCGTAGCCGTAGCTGCGGCCGTTGTAGGTGATGCCGAGTCCCGCTGCTTCGCGGGCGTGCGTATCGGGAAAAGCGGCGGGCGAAGCGGTGGAGACGCTCGGGGCCTGCGGCGCGGCGGCAAAGCGCGCGGTGCGTTCGAGCTCTTCGAGCTGCATCGCGAGCGCCTCGACCATGGAGTACGCCTCCAGGTAGTGCTCCTGCCTGCCTGCGGCGCGCCAGGTGTCGCGCTCGGACTCGGCCCTGGCGAGGCGCGCCTTGAGCTCGGTGATCGTGGTTTTCGGTTCCATCGGTCCACCCTACGCGCTTGCGGGCGCCGTGCCAGCGGCGGGCCAAATATATAAGGCGCGCTAAGCGCGCCGGCGCACCGACGTCGCCGGCGCCGGCGCCCATGCTCGCAAAGCCAAGGAGCGCGCGCTTGACAAGCCAAGCGCCGCCGCTTCTCCGGCCATCTCGAGGCA
>VBCM01000251.1 GCA_005883675.1 Betaproteobacteria bacterium | reverse complement strand
GTGAGCGCCGTCAGTCCGGCGAGCGCAACGGCCGCACATTGCACGTGCGTTAGCCGCTCGGGCTTGCGTGCGACGATCGCCTCCGGGATCGCAATTTTCTCGGCGTAGGCGCCTTCGCGCGGCACTTCGCAGACGCCGAAGACCGCGTCGCCGGCCTTGAAGTCGCGCCCGCCGCGGGCGATTACGCCGGAGAAGTCGCGTCCCGGCACGTGCGGAAAGCTGACCGCGGCACCGTACTGGCCGGCGCGCATCTTCCAGTCGGCGGCGTTGACGCTCGCGGCGTGGATCTCGATCAGCACTTCGCCGGCACCGGGGGCTGGATCGGGCAGCTCGCCGTACTCGAGCACCTCAGGGCTGCCGTAGCGGCGCAAGAAACAGGCTTTCATGCTTGGGAGTTTACGCCGTAACGGCGTATTGCGCCGATGGCGGACGTGTAATACATTATCTCCGTATGAAGACCTTGACCGTGCGTTTGCCTGAACCGCTCGCCGCAGCGATCGAGGCCGAGGCCCGTGGTCGCCGCGTCTCGAAGTCTGACGTGGTGCGCGAACGCCTGGCGCGCGCCGCCGGGGCCGCGCGCGAGCCGAGCGCGCCGCCTTATGACATAGCGGATCTGATCGGCTCGGTGGACGGCCTGCCAGCGGACCTCGGTATGCGCAAGAAGCGCTACCTGAAGGCGACCGGCTATGGGCGCAAGCGTAATCGCTGACGCTAGCTTCCTCATCTCACTATTGAGCCGGCGCGACGTTCACCACGAGTGGGCCGTGCTGCAGGCCGCCGAGTTGCCGCCGCCGTGGGTCACCTGCGAAGCCGCTCTTTCGGAAGCTTTTCATCTCCTCGGGGCGCGCGGCGCGCCGGCTCTAGGCGCAATGCTGCTGCGGCGCTCTCTGCGACCGGCATTCGAGCTCGCCGGCCACCTAGCGGCGGTACTGAAGCTCATGCGAAAGTACGCCGATGTGCCGATGAGCCTCGCAGACGCCTGTCTCGTACGCATGACGGAGACGCACTCCGACGCCGTCCTGCTGACGACCGACACCGACTTTCGCGTCTACCGCCGCCATAGCCGTCAGGTGGTGCCCTGCAGGCTGCCGGACTAGCGAACGCACAAGCGTCGCTTTGGCCGCGCGCAATACAATCGCCGCTTGAAGATCGACATCTTTAACCATGTCATGCCGCAGGCGTACCTCGAGCTCGTAAAGCAAAACTCGAAGGAGCCGGGGATGGTGAAGCGCATGTCGAGCCTGCGGATGCTCTGGGACATCGAGCATCGCGTGGCGATGCTGCGCGAGAAGTTCCGCGACGTGCAGCAGGTGCTTACCCTTGGGCTGCCGAGCCCGGAGCTCCTCGGCGACGCCGCGCATTCGCCCGAATATGCGCGCGTCGCGAACGACGGCATGGCCGAGATGTGCCGCAAGTGGCCCCAGGAATTTCCGGCGTTCGTTGCCTCACTGCCGATGAATAACCCGCGCGCGGCGGTGGACGAGACGGATCGCGCCATCAACCAGCTCGGTGCGAAAGGCGTCCAGATCATCACCAGCGTCGCCGGGCGGCCGCTCGATGAGCCGGAGTATTTCCCGGTGTTCGAGCGCGCGACCAACCACCACGACGTACCCATCTGGATGCACCCGGCGCGTCCCGCGAGCCGCGCCGACTATGCGGGTGAGCCGAAATCGAAGTACGAGATCTGGCAGGTGCTCGGCTGGCCGTTCGAGACGAGCGTCGCCATGGCGCGCATGGTGTTCTCCGGCTTTTTCGACCGGCTGCCCAAGTTGCGCATCATCACGCACCACTGCGGCGGCATGATCCCGTATTTCGCCGGGCGAGCCGAGACGCTCTGGGCGCAGCTCGGGTCGCGCAGCGCCGAGGGCGATGAGGCGCAAGTGCTCCAGCGATTGAAACGGGCGCCGATCGAGCACTTCAAGATGTTCTACGGCGACACTGTGCTCGGCGGCGCGGCGGCGCCGCTTGCCTGCGGCATCGCGTTCTTCGGCGTGGACCACGTTGTTTTCGCGAGCGACTGCCCGTTCGATCCGGAAGGCGGACCGATGTTTATCCGCGAGGGCATCCGCTCGATCGAGGAGCTCGGCCTCTCGGACGGAGACAAGCGTAAGATCTACTACGGCAACGCGAGCACGCTCCTGAAGTTGCAATGAACCTCACCGTGAATGGCACCGCGCACGCGGTGGCGGCGAAGCCCGATACGCCGCTGCTATACGTCCTGCGCAACGAGCTCGGCCTCGTCGGCAGCCGCTACGGCTGCGGTAGCGGCCTGTGCGGCGCATGCTACGTGCTGATCGACGGGCGGCCGATGGCGTCATGCGACCTGCCGGTGTCCTTTGCCGTCGGGAAGCAAATCACCACCGTGGAAGGCCTTGCCGCCAAGGGTGAGCTGCACGCCGTGCAACGAGCGCTGATCGCCGAGCAGGCGGCGCAATGCGGCTACTGCATGAGCGGCATCGCGGTCAGCGCGGCGGCGCTGCTCGCCGCCAACAAGCGCCCGACGGAAGCCCAGGTTCGCGCGGCGCTCGACAAGCACCTCTGCCGCTGCGGCTCGCATAACCGCGTGGTGAAGGCGGTGCTCAGGGCAGCGCATGAATAAGTCGCTCGACTCGCATCTCGCGCTCGCCGACGCGCGGCGGCTCACGCAGCGCGTGCATTTCGAGCGCGACGGCACGGTGACAATCGCGAGCGGCAAGGTGGATCTTGGCCAGGGCATCAGCACTGCGCTCGCGCAGATCGCCGCCGAAGAGCTGGGCGTGCCGCTCGAGAAAGTGTGCATCCTGCCAGCGAGCACCGCCTACAGCCCGGACGAGGGCGTCACCTCCGGCAGCCTCTCGATCCAGGATGGCGGCAAGGGCCTGCGCAAGGCGTGCGCCGAGCTGCGCGAGCTGCTCAAGCGCAGCGGCAAGCGCTCGTATTGGGAGCTCGAGGTGGCGGGCGACATTCCGGCCGAGGCTCCGGAGAAGCCGCCGGCCGAGTACCGCCTCGTCGGCAAGAGCGTGCCGCGGCTCGAGCTGCCGGCGAAGATCGCGGGCGAGCCGAGCTACGTGCACGACATCGTGCTGCCCGGGATGGTGCATGCGCGGGTCCTACGGCCGCCGCGACCGTATGCCAGGCTCGTTTCTCTGCCGGCAGCGCCGGCGGGGACGGAAATCGTGCGCGACGGCAGTTTCGCCGCGGTGCTCGCCGCGCGCGAAGAGGACGCGATCGAAGCGGCGAAGAAGCTGCGCGCGAAAGCGGTATGGACCGACGACGCGAGGATGCCGGAGGACATCTATGGTTGGCTCAAGGGCCATGCGACCGAAAACAAGGTGACGAAGGAGAACGCGGATCCCGTGGCCAAAGCGCGCGGCGTGAAGCGCCTGCAGGCCGAATACCGCAAGCCCTTCATCTGCCACGCGTCGATCGGCCCCTCGTGCGCGCTTGCGCGCATGGAAGGCGAGCCGCTCGAAGTCTGGTCGCACACGCAGGGCATCTTCGGGCTGCGCCAGGAGCTCGCCATGGTGCTGCGCCTGCCCGAGGAACGGATCGTCGTGCATCACGCGGAAGGCGCCGGCTGCTACGGGCACAACGGCGCGGACGACGTCGCGCTCGATGCGGCGCTCATCGCGCGCATGGCGAAAGGCAGGGCGGTGCGCCTGCAGTGGACGCGCGAAGATGAATTCGCCTGGGAGCCCTACGGGCCGGCCATGGTGGTGGCGCTCGACGCGCAGCTCGATGCGCAAGGGAACATCGTTTCCTGGCGCCACGATCTGTGGAGCAACGGGCACACGCACCGGCCCGGCCGCGCCAGCAAGCCCGTGCTCATCGCCGCAGGCGAGCTGGCGCCGCCATTTGAGCGCGCGCCGGCGATCGATCCGCCCCTGCCCGCCGGCGGTGCGCAACGCAATGCGATCCCCGGCTACGAATTTCCCGATCTGCTCGTGATGCACCACTATGTCCGGGAAGCGCCGGTCGCCGGCTCGTCGCTGCGCTCGCTCGGCGCCTTCGGCAACGTGTACGGCATCGAGTCGTTCATGGACGAGCTGGCACTGGCCGCGAATGTCGATCCGGTGGATTTGCGGCTGCGACATCTCAAGGATCCGCGCGGCCGCGCCGTCATCGATGCCGTCGTTCGCGAATCGCGATGGGCGAATTGGAAGCGGATGGAGGGCAAGGGTCATGGCATCGCCTATGCGCGCTACAAGAACATCGGCGGCTACTGCGCGGTGGTGGCCGAAGTGGAGGCGACGCACGAGCTGCGCGTTAGACGCCTCGTGGCGGCGGTCGACGTCGGCCTGCCGGTGAACCCCGACGGCGTCGCGAATCAGGTAGAGGGCGGCTGCGTACAGGCGACGAGCTGGGCGCTCAAGGAGGCATGGCGCCCCGGCGCGCTCACTTGGGAGGAGTACCCGATATTGAAATTCAGCGAGGCCCCGGCGGTCGAAGTACACATCGTCAGGAACGAGCTGCCGTCGCTCGGCGCTGGCGAATGCATGATGGGCCCGACCGTGGCGGCGATCGCCAACGCGCTCTGCGACGCAGCATCAACTCGGTCTGCGCGCAGAAGGTGCGCGTGGTGCTCGCCGAAAAGGGGCTCGAGTACCAGGAGCACCTCATGACGCTGCGCGGCGATCAGTTCGATCCCGAGTACCTGAAGCTCAATCCCAACGCGGTGGTGCCGACGCTGGTGCACGATGGGCGGCCGGTAATCGAATCCTCGGTGATTCTTTACTACTTGGACGAAGCGTTCCCGCAGCCGCCGCTCATGCCGCGCGATGCGCACGAGCGTGCGCTGGTGCGGCAATACAACAAGCTCATTGACGAGTACGTGCACAACTCGTGCACGATCCTCACCTTCGCCACCGCTTTCCGGCCCTGGTTCGCCGGTCTCAGCGGCGCGGAGATCGAGCAGAAGCTCGCCAAGGCGCCGAGCAAGCAGCGCACTGAATACAAGCGCGACGTCGCGCTCCACGGGCTCGATTCCAAGTACGTGCGCGACGCCGTCGCCTACCATCGCCAGCTCCTCGAGATGATGGATAGCTCGCTCGCGCGCGACGTTCTCGCTCGCCGACGCGGCGGTGATCCCGTACATCCTGCGCCTCGAGCTCTTGCGCCTGCACCGCATGTGGGATCGCCTGCCGCGCATCGACGCCTGGTACGAGCGCATGCGCTCGCGCGCCTCGGTGAAAAAGGAGCTCCTTGAGCGCATGGGACCTGAGGACCGCGCGCCTTTCGAGAAGCTCGAGACCGATCCCTGGCCAAAGGTGGAGAAGCTCGCATGGGAGTGCTGATCGAAGGTGCATGGCGCGAGGACGAGGAGCTGCCGCAGGAAACGGGCGGGGCCGGCGAGTTCAAGCGCGTCGAGAGCGTGTTTCGCGATCGCATCAGCGCCGACGGCTCGACCGGCTATAAGGCGGAAGCGGGTCGCTACCATCTCTACGTCGCCTGGAACTGCCCGTGGGCGCACCGCACGCTGATTTTCCTCGCGGTGAAAAAGCTCCAGAGCGCAATCAGCGTCGCCTATGCGATTCCCGGCCTGCGCGAGCAGGGCTGGACCTTCGAAGCGAATCCTGCGTTCCCCGACTGCACGCCGGACAAGGTGAACGGCTTCCGCTACCTGCATCAGGCGTACAGCGCAGCTGAGCCACGCTACACCGGCAAAGTCACCGTGCCCACGCTCTGGGACAAGCAGACCCGACGGATCGTAAATAACGAAAGCTCCGAAATCATCCGCATGCTGGAAAGCGAGTTCAAAGGCATCGCGGGTGACGACACCGACTATTACCCGCCGCAGTTGCGCGGCGAGATCGATCGCATCAACGACTTCGTCTACGCCAAGGTGAATAACGGCGTTTACCGCTGCGGCTTCGCGCGCTCGCAGAAGGCCTACGACCAGGCGTACGACGAGCTCTTCGGCGCGCTCGACGAGCTGGAGGCGCGGCTCGCTCGCCAGCCCTACCTCGCGGGGCGGCAGGTCACGGAAGCGGACTGGCGTCTCCTTCCGACGCTCGTGCGCTTCGACGTCGCGTACTTCTCGATCTTCCGCTGCAACCGCCAGCGCATCGCCGATTACCCGAATCTCAGCCGCTACCTGCGCGAGCTCTACCGCGTGCCGGGGATTGCGGCAACGGTGAAGCCGCGCTACTACGTGATCGGCTACTGGTCGGTGAAGAAAGTGAACCCGAGCGGCATAATCCCGAAGGGAGCGCCGGCGCCTTACCTCGAACCATCGCCGGCCGAGAGGAGTATCCAGTGAAACGCAGCCAATGGGCCGCGGCGCTCGCCGCGCTCGCCATCGCGGGCGCCGCGTGCGCGCAGGCGCAGAACTATCCGAACCGCCCGGTGCGCGTGGTGGTCGCCGCAGCGACCGGCGGTCCGGACATCGTCGCGCGTGTCGTCGCGGCGAAACTCCAGGAGCAGATGGGACAGCCGTTCGTCGTCGAGAACCAGCCGGGCGCCAATGGCATCGTCGGCGCCACCACGGTGGCGAAGGCGGCGCCCGACGGCTATACGCTGCTCGTTTACTCGTCGGGATTCGTGATCAATCCGTACGTGCACAAGAGCCTGCCCTACGACACGGAGAAGGATTTCGCGCCCGTGACGAACCTGGTAACCAACGGGGGCCTCTTCTTCGCCGTGGCCAACTCGGTGCCCGCGAAGACCATGCAGGAATTTCTCGCGTACGCGAAGCGGCCCGACGTGCATCTCGCTTACAGCACGCCGGGCGTCGGCAATACCTGGCACCTCGCCACCGAAGTCTTCGACAACACCGTCGGCATCAAGATGACGCATATCCCGTACAAGGGCGGCGGGCCGGCAACCGCAGCGCTCGCAGCGGGCGAAGTGCAGGCGATGTTTGCCTCGCCGCCGCCGCTCATGAGCCACTACAAGGCGGGCAAGGTGCGCGTGCTCGCGTTCACCGGCGACAAGCGCCATCCGCAGACGCCCGAAGTGCCGACGATGAAGGAGCTCGGCATCCCGTACCATCACGACGGCGGCTGGTTCGCGATGTTCGCGCCCGCCGGCACGCCCGCCGACATCGTCGACAAGCTCTGGCGCGAGGTGCGCACCGCGATGCA
>VBCM01000250.1:4025-10962 GCA_005883675.1 Betaproteobacteria bacterium | reverse complement strand
CTGCCGCGCTCCTTTTGCAGCTTGAGCTGCGGCTGCACGCTCTGGACGAGCTGCTCGTCGGTAATCCCGAGCTCGGTGGTTGCCGGCTTCCTCATCGGATCGGCAAGCCCCGCAAGCTGCTTATCGCGGAACGCGAGGAGCGGCTGCGGCTCGGTCGTGTAATGGCCGTGGATGTCGATGATCATGGGGCGCCTAGTGTACTCGGGCAAAATACGCCGCTCATGGACCGGATCACTATCGCCGCGCTGCAGGCGATGAAGCGCGAGGGACGCAAGATCGTCGGCGTCGTCGCCTGGGACACGCCGATGGCGCTCGTCGCCGAGCGCGCCGGCGTCGACCTCGTCTCGGTCGGCGACTCCGTCGGCGTAAACCTCTGGGGGCGCTCGGAAGAAGCGCCGGTCTCGCTCGCCGAGATGCTCCTCGTCTGCAAGGCGGTGCGCCGGGGGGTGAAGCGCGCGCTCCTCTCGTGCGACGTGCCCTGGGGATCGCTCGACGACGCCAAGCGCCTGGTTGCTGACGGCGGCGCGGATATGGTGAAGGTACTGGCGCCGGCGCAGCGGGTGGAGGCAATGGCGAAGGCGGGCATTGCAGTCTTCGCCGAATTCCACGGCAAGCGGCCCACCGCTGAGCTGGTCGCGGAGGCGAAGGAGTTGGAAGCCGCGGGAGCGGTGATGCTCGACTTCCGGCACTCGGGGCCCGAGGCGGGCGCGGCGGTGGCGCAGGCGGTGAAGATTCCGGTGATCGGCGGACTTGGCGGCGGGCCGTGGCTCGACGGGCGTATCCGCATGGCGCACGCGGCGATCGGCTATGGCGCGCAGTGGCTAGACTCGCACGCCGAGACCTACGCGCACGTAGCGAGCATCGCGCTCGGCGCGCTTTCGGCGTACGCGGAGGACGTGCGCGCCGGCCGGCAGATCAAGGGTCAGCGTGGCTGAAGCGCTGATCGACGGGCTGCGCACGCGCTACGAAGTATTGGGCGACGGGCCACCGCTATTGATGTATGCGCCCGGCGGCTTCGACGCGACGATCGACAAGTGGCGCACGCAGGGCGTCTATGCGCGCGTCAAGCTGCTCGATCATCTGCCCGAGCGCCATCGCTGCATCGCGTTCGACCGGCGCGAATGCGGCGCCTCCGGCGGGCGCGTCGAGCTCATGACCTGGGCGCATTACGCGCGGCAGGGAAAGCTGCTGCTAGAGCATTTGGGCATCGAGCGCGCGCATGTCATGGGCGGCTGCATGGGCTGCTCGTGCGTCATCGCGTTCGCCGTCGCGTATCCGCAGGCGACGCAGAGCATGCTGCTGTGGTGGCCGGTGGGCGGCGCGAAGTACCGCATCAAAGCGCACCAGCGCTTTGCCGATCATCTGGCGTTTGCCCGACAGGCAGGCCTGGATGGTGTCGTCGCGCACGTGCGCAAGGAGGGGAAGGCCTTCAACGCCGATCCGCGCGGCGGGCCGTGGGCAACGCCGCTCCGAAACGATGCGGCGTTCGCCGCCGATTATGTGAAGCACGATGTGCGCATCTACAGCGGGCTCGTCGAGCGCATGCGCAACACGCTCTTCGATCGCGACACGTCGCCCGGAGCAGCGCCCGAGCAGCTCTTCGGCTTGAACATCCCCGCGCTCATCGTCCCCGGCAGGGACGAGTCGCACGCGACGTCAGCCGCGCGCTACCTCGAAGAGTGCCTGCCGCAGAGCGAGTACTGGGACGTGCTGCCCGAGCAGCAGACCGAGGCGAACGCGCCGGCGCTGCTGCTCGATTTCCTAAACGGAAATCGGGGTCAGAGCCCTATTTAAATTGGGGCTCTGACCCCGATTTAGCAGTGCTAGTGAATGTCGACCGTAAAAGTGCGCGGTGAGGCAGGAACCGGCTCGACTTCGAAGTACACGCTCGACTTGAAGCCGTAACCGCGGAAGCCCTGGGCGCGTCCGCCGACGATCTTGATCGGGATCGTGTCCTGCAGCGCCCAGCCGTGCGACTCGCGGTGAAACCAGCGCATGCTGACCTCGTCGGCGAAGCTCGCCGGCGAGAAGACGCGGAAGAAGACGTACATCCGGTCGCCAGGCTGGGCGCGGAATTGCTGGTCGCCGTTGCGCCAGAAGGCCCACGCCGGGCGCTCATGGCTGAGCTGATAGCCGTCCTGCTTGCGCTCGACCGAGTGATACACGCCGATGAACGGAATCGACAGCGGCACCGGCGGGATCACCCGCAAAAGGTACGCGCCGAGAAACACGATCAGCATCAGGCCGAACGGCACGAGTATCTGGTTGCGCGCCGCCGGGAAGCGCTCCGGCGTCCGTCTGCTGATCCACGCGGCGAGAACCAGCATCGGCAGGCAGCCGACGGCCATCGACGCCAGGAAGATCGCCACACCGACCTCACCGAAGATCACCGGCACGACGGTCGCGCAGAAAGACAGGCCGCAAAGGCTGAGCAGCGCGAATTTGAAGGCGAGCCCCAGCCGCCTGAACGGCCCGAACTCGTTCAAGAGCAGCAGAGCGATCATCACCAGCAGGAAGGAGAACGAGACGAGAAGCGATGAGCTCTTGAAGAAGAATAGGGTGTACAGGTTGAGCAGCGTGCCGAGGAAAAAGCTCAGAATCGCGATGCGATAGCGGTAGTAGTAGCGCTTGACCGGGGACAGCCCTTCGAGCGGCGGCTCGTCGGGCACGAAGAACATCTGCGTCAGCACGGCCGTGACGATCGCGAGGTAAAGCGCCTGCTGCGCGATCATGTGCCACGAATCGACCCGGCCGACTGCGACCGTGTCGAACATGAAGCCGCCGGTGAAGAAGAGCGCCGCTACGCGGCCCTCGTGCCGCGCGTAATACAGCCTGAGACGCTGGATTGCGCTGGGCGATGCGGCGAATGTCTCGCTCGGGGTCAGGCGATCAGTAAGTCTCGAAGATCTTCTGCAGCTCGGGCGGGTCGCGTGTCTTGGTCAGCGCGAGCATCAGGAGGATGCGCGCTTTCTGCGGCGTGAGGTTGTCGCCGTAGATGAGCGGCCGCTTTTCGCCAGCCCGGGCAGCCGTCTCGGTGACGCGGCCCATGCCGCCGCGGTTCGTCATCACCACCGGCACGCCTTTCGCGATCACGCGCTTCACCGCTTCGTCCATCGCCGGCGTGCCGGAGCCCGTCGGAAAGCCGGCGATCACCAGGCCCTCGGCTTTCGCCTGCGCCACGGCGGCCTCGATCAGCGCGCCGTCGGCGTCAGCGTACGTGTACACGATGTCGACGCGCGGCAGCTTCTGCAGGCGCGCGATGTCGAAGCCGCCGGTCGCCTTGGTCGGTGCCCGATAGAACGTCACGCGATCGTCATCGACGAAGCCGAGCGCGCCGATGTCGCGGCTCGAGTAAGTCTCCACCCGGTAGCTGATGTTCTTGCTGACATCGCGCGCGGCATTGATCACGTCGTTCGTCACGACCAGGGCGCCTTTGCCGCGCGCTTCGTCCGCCGCGGCGACGCGCACCGCCTGCAGGAAGTTCTTCGGGCTGTCGGAGCTGAGCGTGGTGAACTGGCGCTGCGCGGCGGTGAGCACCACCGGCTTGTCGCTCTTCACCGTCAAGCTGAGGAAATACGCCGTTTCCTCGACGGTGTTCGAGCCGTGCGTCACCACCACGCCTTTGACCTCCGGCTCGCGCGCGAAGATCTCGTTGATGCGCCGGGCGAGCGTCAGCCATTGCTCGAGCGTGATCGCGCTCGAGCCGACGCGCATCACTTCCTCGACCTCGAGGCGCGCGACCTTTTTCAGCTGCGGAATGGCCTCGGCGACATCGCCCGCGCGCAGCCGGCCGGAAGGCGTGTTGGCGATCGTGCCGCCGGTGGCGACGATCTTGATGAGCGGGAGCTTGTCCTGCGCGTGCGGCGCGCCGGTCAGACACGCAAAGGCAAGCAGCGCGATGAGTCGCATCGCCGCCCCAGGATAATTACGACCCTGGATCGGAATTATTGCCAGGCGCGGTTGTCGACGGTGTTCTCGTAGGTCGCGCCGGGCGGCACGAGGCCCCAGCCGACGGTCCACTGGTAAGTGTGGTCGAACCGCTCGCGCGTGTACTGCTCGGGCGGCGCGTTGAGAATGCGCGCGAGCTTCAAGTCCTCGAGCTCGAGCATGCCGCCGGCCTCTGCCACCAGGTAATGCGCGTACTTCGCCGGGTTCTTGTCGATCGCGCGCGCGGCCTCGGCTTCGGCCTCGAACATCTTGCGCAGCGTTGGCCCGTCGAGCTCGTCGCTCGCCGCTTCGCTGCGCGTGGAGTGTGACTCCATCAACACTCGCAGTCCTTGTCTTTCGGCGACGCTGATCCACGGCTCCATCAGGCTCACCGCCGCGACTTCGCCGCGCTTCAGCGCCTCGATGCGCTCGCGCATCGTGCCGGCGAAGGTGGTCTTGATCTGCTCGCGCTTGAGGAAGCCCTCCAGCAATTTCAGCGTCGTGAAATGCGAGCCGTTGAAGGGGCTGACGCCGATCGGCTTGCCCTTGAGCTGCTCGGGCTCGTAGATGTGCACCTTCGGATCGGTGACGATGGCGAAGGTCGACATCGCCGAGCCGAGCGCCACGATCTTCGCCGGCCGGTGGCCTTGCGCCACGTTCGACTCCACCGCGCGCTTCATTACGCCCCACTCGCACATGCGGAACTGGTCGCAGGCGCCCTGGTCGTAGAGCGCTTCCATGGTGCGCTCGAAGACGTTGGCGCGCAGCGCCTGGTGATCGGAATCGCGCTGCCCCGAGCCCGGCGTCGTGATGATCTCGACGTCGAGCCCCTCGTCGCGGAAATAGCCTTCATCGCGCGCCACGAGCAGCGGCAGGTCGTGGATCGCGTTCATCATCGACGCCTTGACTTTCTTCATACCCACCTCCGAATTCCGTACTTAGTACCTTAGTACGGAATTCAAGTCCAGGCGCGGTTGTCGACCGTGTTCTCGTAGGTCGCGCCGGGCACGGTCATGTTCCACTTCACCGTCCAGCGATAGGTGTCGTCCCAGCGCTCGCGCGTGTAGGGCTGCGGCGCGGCGTGGAGCAGCCGCCAGGTCTGGAACTCTTCGGACTTCAGCAGCCCGCCCGTCTCGCGGATGAAGTAGTGGACGTAGGGACGCGGGTCCTTCTCGATTTTTTCGACCGCCCGCGCCTGGGCGCGGAACATCCTCTGCAGCGTCTCGGCGTCGAGGTCGTCGCCTGCCGCCTCGGCGCGCGTCGAGTGCGACTCGATGAGGATGCGCATGCCCCACTTCTGCGCGACGCTGATCCACGGCTCCATCAGGCTCGCCGCGGCGACCTTGCCGTCGCGCACGGCTTCCAGGCGCTTCAGCATCGAGCCGACGTTCGTGCGCTTCACGTGCTCGAGCTCGAGGAAGCCCTCCATCATCTTGAGCGTGGTGAACTCCGAGCCGTTATTCGGCGTCACCGCGATCTGCTTGTCCTTCAGCATCTCGGGCTCGTAGATCTTCGAGCTCGAGTTGACCACGATCGCGAACTTCGACATCGAGGCGCCGAGCGCCACGATCTTGCGCCGGCGCAGGCCCTGGGCGTTCGCCTCCACCGCGCGCTTCATGATGCCCCACTCGCACATGCGGTACTGGTCGATGCCGCCCTCGTTGTAGACGGAATCGAGCGGGCGGTCGAACACCGAATCGAACTTCACGAAGTGCGAGGTGGTCACCTGCGCCATGCCGGGCGTGGTGACGAACTCGAGGTCCAGGCCCTCGTCCTTGAAGTAGCCCTCGTCGCGCGCGACCAGCACCGGCAGGTCGTGCACGGCGTTCATGGTGGCGATCTGCGGCTTGGTCCGGGTTGCTACAGCCATGCGTTCCTCCTCGGTTGCGAGCCGCATTAGTCTAGCGCCATTGCGCTACCCGGAGCCTAGTTCCGCAGCGCAGAACGCGGCATTCAGCAGCAGCCGCAATCGACGCCCGGCGTCACGGCCAGCGCTTCCCGATACCACGCGGGCGGCACATCGGTTTCGGTCACGTCCTCGAGCGGCTTGAACACGCGGAAGTGGTAATGCTTTCGTTCCGCGCTCCAGAACGCGACGACCGTGGTGAGCGGCGGAAAGCCGGGCGTCGCGCTTTCCAGCTCGGTCACGAGGATCGTCGCGTCGCCGCCGAGGCGGAAGCGCTCGCGCGTCCAGTGCTTGACGCGCGAGGCGGCGGCCGCGCGATCCGGGCTCCTAGTGAAGGGCGCAAGCATGAGAAACTCCGCCAATTATGGACAAAGTACTCGCCGCGCGCTCATGAAGATGGAAGTCGCCGGCATCTGCGGCACCGACGTCAAGCTCTACAAGACGCCGCCGAGCGCCGCTCCGGTCATCATGGGCCACGAGAACATCGGCGTCATCGCCAAGGCGGGGCGCGAGTTCACCCGGCGGAAGGGATTCAAGGAAGGCGACCTCGTCTTCGTCGAGCATTATGTGATGTGCGGCAAGTGCGAGTGGTGCCACGCCGGGCAATACCGTCACTGCGAGAACACCGACTGGCGCAACAACCCTGAGGGCATCCGCTACGGCTACACCTCGGCCGAGCGCGCGCCGCATCTGTGGGGCGGCTTCGCTCAATATGTCTATCTGCCGTGGAACGCGGTGGTGCATCACGTGCCGCAGGGCGTGACGCCCGAGCTCGCCGGCCTGGTGACGCCGATGGCGAACGGCGTCGAGTGGTCGCTCTTCGATGGCGGCGTCGGCTACAACGCCACGGTGCTGATCCAGGGGCCGGGGCAGCAGGGCCTTTCGCAGACCGTGATCTGCAAGCAGGCTGGCGCCTCGCTCATCATCGTCACCGGCACGGCGAAGGATGGCGCGCGGCTCGCGGTAGCGAAGGAGCTCGGCGCCGATTACACGATCGACGTGAACAAGGAAGATCCGCTCGCGCGCATCAAGGAGATCACCGACGGCAAGGGTGTCGACGTGGTGCTCGATTGCACCGCGGGTGCGGGCACGATCCCGATCCTC
>VBCM01000250.1:0-3916 GCA_005883675.1 Betaproteobacteria bacterium | reverse complement strand
TCCGCTGGAGAAGATCACCACGCATCGCTTCGGCCTCAAGGACGTGGACCTGGCCATTCGCTCGGTAGGCGGGCAGGGCGTGCCGGATGTGATCCACGCGTCGCTGATGCCCTGGCTCTAGCCGCATGGCGCTGCGCGGCCCGAGGGCAGCGCGCTAGATGCTGCGCGGACTGCAAGCGCTGCGCAGCCGCAACTACGTCCTCTACCTCGTCGGGCACTTCACCTCGCAGACCGGGGCGTGGGTCGAGCAGACCGCGGTTTCGTGGATCCTCTACGAGATCACCGGATCCGCCGTGCTGCTCGGCCTTGCGGGCCTCGCGCGCGCCGCGCCGACCATCGCGCTAGCGCTGGTCGGCGGCGCGGTCGCCGATCGCCTGCCGCGCCGCGCGATGCTCTATTGCACCGAATCGACGATGTTCGCGACATCGCTCGCCATCGGCATCCTCGCCTGGAGCGGGAGACTCGAGTACTGGCACCTGTATGTACTCTCCTTCGTCAACGGCACGCTCTCCGCTTTCTCGGTGCCCGCGCGCCAGGCGCTGTTCGCCGGCCTGGTGCCGAAAACCGCCATGCAGAGCGCGGTCACCTTCAACGCGGTCGCGGTGCGCTGCGGCGTGCTCATCGGCCCGGCCATCGGCGGCGCGGCGCTCGCCTATGGCAGCTATGCGGCTCCGTTCTGGATCAACGCCGCGAGCTTCATCGGCATGCTGGCCGCGCTCGCCGCGATGCGCCTGCCGCGCGGCGAGCCGCACCAGCGCGCCGCGCCCGGGACACTGTGGCACGGCATGCAGGAAGGCCTGCGTTTCGTCTGGGAGCACCCGCCTTTGCGCGTCGCGCTCGCCCTCGAAGTGGTGAGCGGCCTCTTCGGTCACAACCTCACGCTCATCACCATCATCGCCAAGGATGTCATCGGCACGGACGCGCAGGGCCTCGGCTGGCTCCTCTCCGCGCTCGGCGCCGGCGGCATGCTGGCGATGATCTTCATGGTGTTCGCCCAGCTCACGCGCCACATGCGCGTGATCCTCTACGCCGGCGCCATCTACTGCCTGCTGCTCGCCGCCTTCGCCGTCTCGCCGTGGCTGCCGCTCTCGGCTGCGCTCCTTTTCCTGCTTGGCACGTGTGACGGCATCTGGGGCGTCAACCGCAATACGCTCGCCCAGACGCTCGTGCCCGATGCGCTCCGCGGCCGCGTCATGTCGGTCGTGGTCCTCACCACTCGCGGCAGCGCACCGCTGGGGCGCTTGCAGGCCGGCTTCGTCGCTGACATCATGGGTGCGCCGGCGGCGACGCTCGTAGGCGCGACCGTCATCGCCGCTGCGATCGCCAAATGGTGGCCACGGCGGCATTGCGAAACAGACAGTCACGACGCGGTCACGCGCAGCCGGTAGTTTTTGCACGCAGCACTCAACCAGGGAGGAGGTCATGATGAAGATCGCAAGAACGGCGATGGGCGCGATGCTGTGCCTGTCAGCCACCGCAACCGTGGCGGGCGAGGATTACGACAGCGGACCGAGGAATGTCCAGCTTGGGACGCGGCCCTATTATTTGATCGAAGGCCTGAAGCCCGGCGAGCTGAAGGATCGGCTGCAGAAATGCAGCGAAGGACCGTTCCGCACCAGCTCCTTTTCGATCGGCCACCGCGGCGCCGCCCAGCAGTATCCGGAGCACACCAAGGAGGCCTATCAGGCTGGCGCACGCATGGGCGCGGGCATCGTCGAGTGCGACACGACGTTCACGAAAGACGGCGCGCTCGTCTGCCGCCACGACGAATGCGACCTCGCGACGACGACCAACATCGTAGCGACGCCGCTCAATGCCAAGTGCACGGTGCCGTGGCGCGGCCCGAACTCGAGCCCGCAGTGCTGCACCAGTGACCTGACGCTCGCGGAGTTCAAGTCGCTGCGCGGCAAGATGGACGCATCCACCCCGGGCGCGACCACGCCGCAAGGGTTCCTCGCCGGAACGCCGTCCTGGCGCACCGATCTGAATACCGGCCGCGGCACGCTGATGACGCTCGCAGAGAGCATCGCACTCAACGAGCACAACGGCGTCAAGCACACGCCGGAGCTGAAATTCCCTGTCCATCCGGACCGTGTCAGGAGCGTATTCGGCGGACAGGAGCAGTATGCGCAGGCGATGATTGACGAGCTGCGCGCGGCGCACGTCGACCCGGACGATGTCTTCCTCCAGTCCTTCAATAAGGATGACATCCTCTACTGGCTGCGCCACGCGCCGGAATTCGGCAAGCAGGCGGTCTATCTCGACAGCATCGATCCGACTGCCACGCCGCCGGTTCCGGGGCAGACCTTCGCCGAGATGGTGGCGCTTTACAAAGCGGGCGGCCGTTATTTCGCGCCGCCGTTCCCGGCGCTGTTGACCGTCAGTAACGGCAAGCTCGTGGCGTCGCAATACGCGCGTGACATCAAGCGCGCCGGCTTCAAGATCATCACCTGGACGCTCGAGCGGTCGGACCTGCGCAAGGGCGCCTCGCAGGCGGGCTTCTACTACTACTTCGATCCGGCCGGGCAGGTGATCAAGACCGACAGCGACGTCTATATCGCGCTCGACGTGCTCGCGCGCGATGTGGGCATCGTCGGCATCTTCTCCGACTGGCCGGCGACGGTGACGTACTACGCGAACTGCACCGGACTGCAGTAACCGCCGCGCCGCACGCAACTGCCGGCCATATTCCTATTCCGCGATGTGGCCGGCAGTGTTTCGCTTCGCCGGGAATTAGTTTCTGACATCGCGTGTTCTCGCCTTCGCAGATCCACGCGCGTGGCACTGCTCTTAATCGAAACTCAACAAGGTGAGGAGCGTGCTATGAGGAATAAAGCGGTTGCTGCTGCTGTATTCGCAGCGGCGTTCGGCGTTGCGTTTCAGGCGACGGCGGACGATCGGCTCGTGAGGTTCGAAGGTGGAATAGGCGTCGTTCCGGCCAGGGTCGGCGTCGTCGCCAACATCGTGCGCGGCGTCAACCCGGGAGGCCAGCCGTGGGTGATCTCGCGCTTGAGCGCCGACGTGAGGAGCGACGGGCGCATCTCGGTCGAGGGTCGCGGGCTGCTGATCGCGGGCGGCGACAGCATCGGCACCAGCGCCAACCAGAGCGTGCGGGCGCGGCTTTTCTGCGGCGCCGGCACCGGCACCCCGTTCGACTCCGAGCTCGTGCCGCTCGAGGCCGATGGTGATTTCCGCATCGACGGCCAGCTCTCGGGCATGCCCGCACAGTGCGACCGGCCCGTGCTGCTGATCGTCGGCGGTGGCGGCAACTGGTTCGCCGCCGGTATCCCGAAGCAGTAATTGCAAAGGGCTCGCCGAGCGTTCGGCGGGCCTTTTTTCGCTACCATCGGGCGGATGGAGGTGGTCGCGCTCTCATCCGCACTTGGCGCCGAGATCCGCGGCGTGGACGCAGCGCGGCCGATCGACGACGCTATATTCGCCCGCATCCGCGACGCGTGGCACCAGCACCTCGTGATCCTGCTGCGTGACCAGGACCTCGACGAGGAGCAGCAGGTGCGCTTCGCCGAGCGCTTCGGGCCGCTGTCGCCGATCCACACCAACCACCACTCCGAGACGAACAAGGCGGTGATGTACATCGGCAACCGCAAGAAGGACGGCAAGCTGGTCGGCGCGCTGCCGCTCGGCGAGATGCAGTTCCACAGCGACCAGTGCTACAAGGAGCGGCCGGCGATGGGCACCATGCTGTACGCCATCGAAATCCCGGCCGAGGGCGGCAACACGCTCTTTGCCAATGCGTACAAGGCGTACGAGGCGCTGCCCGCCGAGGTGAAGGAGCGCGTCGCGGACCGCAAGGCGGTGCAGGTCTACGACTACGACGGCGGCGTGCTCGATCGCAAGCACATGGTGGAGCCGCAGGCCGGCGTGTCCTACGCCCATCCGGTGGCGCGCACCCATC
>VBCM01000249.1 GCA_005883675.1 Betaproteobacteria bacterium | reverse complement strand
TTCTTGCCCATACGCGCGATCTTCTGCGCCTCGTCGCCGATGCGCTCGAGATCGGTCACCGTCTTGGTGATGGCGAAGATGAGCCGCAGGTCGTTCGCCGCCGGTTGGCGCTTGACGATCACATGGCTGCACTCGCCGTCGAGCGCCACCTCCATGCCGTTCACGCGATGGTCGGTGGCGATGACGTCGTCGAGCAGCGCCCGGTCTCCCGATTGCAGGCCTTCCAGCGCGCGGCGGATCTGCGATTCGACGAGGCCGCCCATCTCGAGCACGCGCGAGCGGATCGACTCGAGCTCGGCGTCGAACTTCTTGGAAAGATGCTCGCTCACGGGCATGCCAGCCGTCATTATGACAAGACTAGGTCCCCCATATGACCGTTCCATGACGGCGCGGCCGACGGTCACGAAACGGCAACATTCGCGACCTAGGCTGCGCGATGAACTCAATCACCCGAGGAGACTGATCACGATGTTGAGACCATTCGTGGCCGCCGCCGCGCTTGCGGCATGCGTTGCCCCCGCCTTCGCGGTGGACATCACCGGTGCCGGGGCCACGTTCCCGTACCCCGTCTACGCTAAATGGGCCGATGCCTACAAGAAGGAGACGGGCGTCAGCCTCAATTACCAGTCGATCGGCTCCGGCGGCGGCATCAAGCAGATCAGCGCGAAGACGGTCGACTTCGGCGCGTCCGACATGCCGCTGAAGCCCGAGGAGCTCGAGAAGAGCGGCCTGCTGCAGTTCCCGACCGTGATCGGCGGCGATGTGCCGGTCGTCAACCTGAAGGGCGTCGCGACCGAGGAGCTGCGCCTTACGGGCGAGGTGCTCGCCGACATCTACCTCGGCAAGGTCACGAAATGGAATGACGCCGCGATCGCCAAGCTCAACACGGGTGTGCAGTTGCCCGCGACGGCGATCAGCGTGGTGCATCGCTCGGACGGCTCGGGCACTACGTTCATCTGGACGAACTACCTCTCGAAGCTGAGCGCGGACTGGAAAGCGAAGGTCGGCGAAGGCACGGCGGTCAACTGGCCGACCGGCGTCGGTGGCAAAGGCAACGAGGGGGTCGCCTCCTACGTGCAGCGCATCGACGGCGCCATCGGCTACGTCGAGTACGCCTACGCCAAGCAGAACCGGATGGCAGTGGCGCTGGTGAAGAATCGCGAAGGCGAATACGTGGCGCCGAACGCGAAGTCGTTCCAGGCGGCGGCCGCGGGCGCCGATTGGAAAGCCTCGCCGGGGATGTATCTCATCCTGACCGCTGCACCCGGCAAAGGCGCCTGGCCGATCGCCGGGGCGACCTTCATCCTGATGCACAAGGTGCAGGAGAAGCCCGAGAACGCTCGCGAGGTGCTGAAGTTTTTCAACTGGGCCTACGATAAAGGCGACAGCCTCGCCGAGCAGCTCGACTACGTGCCGATGCCCGATGGCGTGGTGAAGCTCATCCAGGCGAGCTGGAAGTCGCAGCTCAAGGATCCGGGCGGCAAGCCCATCTACTGAGCGTCGCTTAGAATCGCAGGAGCCGTCAGTTGAGCGCCGTTCTGCCGATCAGCGAATCCGCCCGTACCGATGAAGTAGCAGCGCGTTCGCCCCGCCATGGGAGCTGGGGCGACGCGCTGTTCGAGAACCTCACGCGGCTCTTCGCGCTGCTGGTGTTCGCCCTGCTCGCGGCGATCCTGATTTCGCTCGTGATCGGTAGCGAGCTCACGCTGCAGAAGTACGGGCTTGGCTTCCTGTGGAGCGCGCAGTGGGACCCGGTGCAGGAGAATTTCGGCGCCCTGGTGCCGATCTACGGCACGCTCGTGACGTCGCTCATCGCCATGCTGATCGGCGTGCCGGTGAGCTTCGGCATCGCGCTCTTCCTCACCGAGCTCTCGCCGACCTGGCTCAAGCGCCCGCTCGGCACGGCGATCGAGCTCCTGGCGGCGATCCCGTCGATCATCTACGGCATGTGGGGCCTATTCGTCTTCGCGCCGCTTTTCCAGGCGCACGTGCAGCCGGCACTGATTGAATCGCTCGGCTCGGTGCCCGGGCTCGGCCGCCTTTTCGCCGGGCCGCCGCTCGGCATCGGCATGCTCACGGCCGGGCTGATCCTTTCGATCATGGTGATTCCGTTCATCGCCGCGGTGATGCGCGATGTGTTCGAGCTTGTGCCGCCGCTCCTCAAGGAGTCGGCCTACGCCCTCGGCGCGACCACTTGGGAAGTGATGTGGCGGGTGGTGCTGCCCTACACCAAGGTCGGCGTGGTCGGCGGGATCATGCTTGGCCTCGGCCGCGCGCTCGGCGAGACGATGGCCGTTACCTTCGTCATCGGCAACGCGTACCAGCTCGCAGCGTCGCTCATGGCGCCGGGTAACAGCATCGCCTCGGCGCTCGCCAACGAGTTCACCGAGGCGGTGGGCGACGTGTACTTCTCCGCGCTCATCGAGTTGGGCCTGCTCCTTTTCCTCATCACGACCATCGTGCTCGCCTTCTCCAAGTTGCTGCTGATGCGCCTCGCGCGCCACGAAGGAGCGCGGACCTGAACCCGCTTTATCGCGCGCGCAAGCGGCAGAACGCGCTCCTGCTTTTCGTTTCGTGCCTGGCGCTCGCCTTCGGCCTCTTCTGGCTGGTGTGGATCCTCGGCACACTCTTCTACGAGGGTGGCGCGGCGCTCCTGCGCGCGCAGCTCTACTACCAGATGACGCCGCCGCCCGGTGATGACGGGGGACTGGCCAACGCCATCGGGGGGAGCCTCGTGATCGTCGGCACCGCCACGCTGCTCGGCACGCCGGTCGGCATCCTCGCCGGCACCTATCTCGCCGAGTACGGCAAGAAGAGCTGGCTCGCCGCGGCCACGCGCTTCCTCAACGATGTGCTGCTCTCCGCGCCGTCGATCGTCATCGGTCTCTTCGTCTACACGGTGTACGTCGCTCGGGCGAAGCATTTCTCTGGCTTGGCCGGCGCCATCGCGCTCGCCCTGATCGTCATTCCGGTGGTGGTGCGCACCACCGACGACATGCTGAAGCTCGTGCCCAACAGCCTGCGCGAAGCCGCGGTGGCGCTCGGCTGCCCGACCTGGAAGATGATCGTGCTCGTCACCTATCGCGCCGCGCGCACCGGGATACTCACCGGCATCCTGCTCGCGCTGGCGCGCATCAGCGGCGAGACCGCGCCTTTGCTCTTCACCGCGCTCAACAACCAGTTCTGGTCGCTCGACCTCAACCGGCCGATGTCGAACCTGCCCACGGTGATCTTCCAGTTCGCGATGAGTCCGTACGCCGACTGGCACCGGCTCGCGTGGGGCGGCGCGGCGCTGATCACGCTCGCCGTGCTGGGTTTGAACGACGTGGCACGCGTGCTCTTCACGAGGAAAGATTGAACCGTCCGCTGATTCGCACCGCGTTGCGCGCCGGCGAGCCGGCACCGGCCGTGGCCGAGCTGCCGGCGAAGCTGCGGGTGCGCCACCTCAACTTCTACTATGGCGCCTACCAGGCGCTGCACGACATCACGCTCGACATTCCCGCGAACCGCGTGACCGCGTTCATCGGCCCGTCGGGCTGCGGCAAGTCGACGCTGCTGCGCAGCTTTAACCGCATGTATTCGCTCTATCCGGACCAGCACGCCGAGGGGGAGGTGCTGCTCGACAGCGTGAATATCATCGAGCTGGCGCGCGACCTGCCGCTGATCCGCGCCAAGATCGGCATGGTGTTCCAGAAGCCGACGCCGTTCCCGATGTCGATCTACGACAACATCGCCTTCGGTGTGCGCCTCTTCGAGCGCCTGAGCAAGCGCCAGATGGACGAGCGCGTCGAATGGGCGCTGACGCGCGCGGCGCTCTGGCCCGAAGTACGCGCGAAGCTCGAGCAGAGCGGCGACAGCCTCTCCGGCGGGCAGCAGCAGCGCCTTTGCATCGCGCGCTGCATCGCCATCAAGCCGGAAGTGCTGCTGCTCGACGAGCCGTGCTCGGCGCTAGACCCGATCTCCACGGCGCGCATCGAGGAGCTGATCACGGAGCTCAAGAACGACTACACAGTGGTGCTGGTGACGCACAACATGCAACAGGCCGCGCGCGTCTCGGACTACACCGCGTACATGTACCTCGGCCAGCTCATCGAGTACGGCGACACCGACACGATCTTCATCAAGCCGCAGAGCAAGCAGACCGAGGACTACATTACGGGCCGCTTCGGCTAGGCGTCACTCCGGCGGCAGCAACTGCGGATTCCACGCCACTTCCCAGAGGTGGCCGTCCGGATCCTGGAAGTAGCCGGCGTAGCCTCCATAGAACGTATCCTCGGCGGCTTTCAAGACGTGGGCTCCAGCCCGCGCCGCTTGCGCCATGACGGCGTCCACCTCGGCTTTCGAGCGCACGTTGTGCGCGAGGCTGAATTCGGTCGCGCTCTTCGGTGTCACGCTGATGCCGACATCACGCGCGAGGCTCGCTCTGGGCCAGAGCGCGAGCTTCAGTCCGGGTTGTAGATCGAAGAACGCCACCGCGCCATATTCGAACTGGGTGCCGATGATGCCTTCGGTCTGAGCGTGATGAGCGTAATGCGCGACTTCACGCGCGCTAGAGGTAGCTCGCTTCCAGCGTCACCGCGCGGCGCTCGAGCGCGCGTCGGTTGAGCGTGCCCTGCGGCAGGCTGGCGAAGATTTTGATCCGCCGCCAGAGCGTCCAGAAGATTTCGCGCTGCGTCGCCTCGGATGCCGGGTCGTCGTCTTCCTCATGCACGTTCCAGTGCGCGACGAAGGGCGCGCCTGGCCAGTCCGCGAAGTTCTCGTCAGCCGCAGCGTCGGCAAGCGTGATGATGAAATCCATCGGCGGCGCTTCGCGGCGGGCCCGCTCGAGCGATTTGGGATGTAGGCCCGTGGTGTGCATGTGATGGCGCGCCAGGAACTCGACCACGTGCCGCCTCGCCGCGCTCGCCGGCGCGCAGCCCGCGCTGTACGCGCGAAAGCGGCCGTTGCCGAGCGTGGCGAGGATCGACTCGGCCATCAGGCTGAGCGCGCAGTTGTCCTCGCAGACGAATAAGACGTTCATGGGATCTACGTATTGTCGCGCGCGCCGCGACGGC
>VBCM01000231.1 GCA_005883675.1 Betaproteobacteria bacterium | reverse complement strand
CGCAAAACATCCGGGCGACGGCGCCTCGGCTCGTCACGGCGGAAGCGGGCCTCTACTTCACCGACACGCGCAAGTCGCGCGGCGCGGTCGACGACGAGAAGGGCGTGCTGGCAAACGCCGTGGTGCTCGGCAACCACGCCGACAATCGCACGATCCCGCAGCTCCGCGGCGGCTTGGACGTCGGCATCGCGCTACCGATCGGCCACGCGTCGCTATGGCTGCGCAACGCCGCTGGCGTCGCCCACGGCGAGCGCTCCGATCCGTACGCGAACTTTTACATCGGCGGCTTCGGCAACAACTACGTCGATGCGCGCACGGAAAAGCGCTACCGCGAGTACTACGCCTTCCCCGGCTTCGGCTTGAACGAGATCAACGGCCGCAGCTTCACGCGCCACATGCTCGAAGCGAACCTGCCGCCGCGCGTGTTCGAGTCGGTCGGCACGCCGGCTTTCCATCTTGCGTGGCTGCGGCCGGCGGTGTTTGCGAGCGCGCTGTGGACCGATCCCGGCGATCCGGCGAACCGCACGCGCTACGCTAACATCGGCGCGCAGCTCGACCTGCGCTTCAGCGTGCTGCACTGGTACGAGATGACACTCTCGGCCGGCTACGCGGTCGGCTACCGCGCCGGCGTGCGCACCGGAGACGAGTGGATGATTTCGCTCAAGATCATGTGATGGCCGACATCCTGCGCCCGGCGCTAGGGCTCTTGCCTGTCGCCTCTTTCCTCGCCGTGCTGCTGCTGCTCGACAGCTACAAGCTCGTGCGGCTGCGCGCGGTCGTCGGCGTGGTGCTCGCCGGCATGCTCGCTGCGGGCGTCGCCTATGCGGTGAACGGTGCGCTCCTTGCGCACCTCGAGTTTGCCACCTATACGCGCTACGTCGCGCCCTTCATCGAGGAGGCGCTCAAGGCGCTGGTGATCGCCGCGCTTATCCGCGCGCACCGCGTCGGCTTCCTGGTGGACGCCGCCATCTTCGGCTTTGCGGTCGGCACGGGCTTCGCGCTCGTCGAGAACCTAAACTATCTCGCGCTGCAGCCCGACTCGGCTCTCGGCACCTGGGTGGTGCGCGGCTTCGGCACTGCGCTCATGCATGGCGGCGCCGCGGCGAGCTTCGCGGTGCTCGCGCTCGCCTGGCTTGAACGCGGCGGCGGCCGCTGGCGCTGGCGCGCGCTTGCGCCCGGGTATGCGCTCGCGGTGCTCCTACATTCGGCGTTCAACCATTTCCTGTTTTCGCCGCTGCAGGCCACGCTCGGCATCGTCTTCGTGCTGCCGCTCGTGCTGTGGGCGGTGTTCGCGCGCGGCGAAGCCGCGCTCGCCGACTGGCTCGGCCGCGGCTTCGACGCCGACGCGGAGATGCTCGAGCTCATCAACTCGGGGCGCCTCGCGGACTCGCCGATCGGCCGCTACCTCCAGGCGCTGAAGGCGCGCTTCCACGGGCCGGTGGTCGCCGACATGCTGTGTTATCTGCGCGTGCATACCGAGCTCGCGCTGCGCGCGAAAGGCGTGCTTCTCGCGCGCGAGAACGGCTTCGACGTGCCGCTGGACGCGGCGACGCGCGAGAAGTTCGCCGAGCTCGGGTATCTGGAGAAAAGCGTCGGCCGCACCGGCCTCCTTGCGCTGCATCCCGTGCTGCGCAAGAGCCGGCGCGACCTGTGGCAGCTCTACCTGCTCGGCAAGTGAATCACTACAGCTTCTTGATCATGCCGTCGGAGGTGAGCTCGACGCGCGTGCCTTTCTGGAACTCGCTGCTGTCCGTGTCGACGTACTGCACGTCGCCGCCCGCGTCCATCTTGATGGCGAGGCGCACGAGGCGGCCGCTCGAGCTGCTCGGCGTGCCCACCGGCGGCTCGGGGCGGTCGGTGCCGGACGTGCCGGCGACGTGGCCCGATGCGCCGGTGGCGGTGCCGCCGCTCACCGACGAAATCGGCGCCGGCGCATATATCACGTTCTGCACTACACCGGTCCCCGGCCGATAGGCCGCTTTCTGCGGCACGATCGGCGCGGCGCTGGAAATCGTGCTCGGCGCGGGCGCCCGGTTGGAGCTGCAGGCCACGAGCGTTGCCGCGGCCAGGATGGAAAGCGGAAGTGCGAGCTTGGTCATCTGCGTCCTCCAGTGGTGAGAGCGCAGTAGCCGTAGCAATCGCTGGGCCTAGAACTCCCGGCCCAGGCGCCGATCGAGCGAGTAGCGACCGCCGCCGCCGATGACGAAGGCGATGCAGACGACGAAGAGGATCAGCGCGAACTCGGTGCCGCGCGAAGTCCAGAACCAGCCGTTCGGCGCCTGGATGGTGACCACGATCACGCCGAGCTCGATCGCCATCATGAAGGCGACGAGGCGCGTGCCAAGTCCGAGCGCGAGCAGGATCATGCCGATGAATTCGAGGAGCGCCACCACCCATGCCCAGAACATCGGCGGATAGAAGCCGGTCTTCAGCACGTTGCCCGCGGCGATGCGCGCCGCGCCGTTCTCGAACACCTTCTCGTAGCCCGACGGCAGGATGAGGAGCGCGAACCACACGCGCGCGAGCGCATAGCCGAGCGCGAGCAGCCTGTCGTTGAGCGGCTTCAACGACGCATCGAGCGCGAGCTTGGGCCAATAGCCCACCGCATAGCGTCCCGGGCCGCCGATGGCGAGCGCGAGGCACATGCCGAGCAGGAAGCTGTGGTACTGCACGCCGCCGCGCGTCCAGAGCCAGCCCTTGCCGATGTTCGCCGCGATCACCATCAGGACATCGATCACGAGGAGCAGGGCGATCGGCCGCACCAGAATGCCGAGGATGAGGAGCAGCCCGCCGACGAGCTCGAGCGCGCCGAGACCAAAGGTGGCGACCGTGTGCGCGCCACCGAGGAAGAGCTTCTGCACGCCATGCGGAATGAAGATCGCCCCGGTGGCGACGCGGATCAGCGTATAGGCGTAAGGCTCGACCGGCCGGTAGACGCGGGCGGCCCAAGGAAGGAGCGGAGTCGGCGCGATCCTTGCATTCATGCGGGCATGAATCCAGCACAGCTCGAGGCGCTCGCCGGAACCGGGCTCCTCCTTTTCTCCGCCTTCAAGCGCGGGGCGCTAGGCATGGCAGCGTTCCTCGGCGCGGCAGCGCTCATCGTGCATGCCACTGTGTCGCGCACCAAAGAAGGTTTCCGCTAGTCGAAGGCGACGATCTCGACCCAGTTGGAGCCCTTGCCGGTCGGGTATTTGCCAATCAGCTTGAGCGCTCCCGTGTGGTCGATCGCATAGGACGAAATGGTGTCCGACTTCTCGCCGGTCACGATCATGTAGCGCCCGGCCGGGCCGATGGCGAAGCCGCGCGGCTGCTTCTCGGTCGGCGTACTGCCGATATAGGTGAGCTTCCCGGTCTCCTTGTCGATGCGCAGCGCGTTGATCGTGCTGCTGGTGCGCTCGGCGGCGTAGAGAAAGCGCTCGTCCCGCGCGAGGTGCAGGTCGGAAGCCCAGATGTCGTTGTCGACGTTGCGCCCGGGCGAGGGCCGCGGCGCACCGGGCTGCAGCTTGCTCTCGGGCGGCAGGATCGAGGTGGAGCTGACTTCGCTCAGCCAGCCGGTTTTCGCATCGAGCGCGAGCGTCGTGACAGTGGCCGTCAGCTCGTTCAAGAGATAAACGAAGCGGTTGTCGGCCGAGATCTGCAGATGCCGCGGCCCAGTGCCCGCCTTGAGCTGTACGAGTGGCGGCGTGTTGGCGGTGAGCTTTCCGGTTTTCTCGTCGAACAGGAACTGGAACACCTGGTCGGTGCCGAGGTGCGGGACGAAGACGAAGCGGTTCGTACGGTCGGGATGTATCGCGTGCGCGTTGCGTGCAGTGGGAATCACCTGCAGCGGCTCGCCGATCCGGCCGTCGGTGCCCACCGGATTGACGCTAACGAGGTTGGCGCCATAGGACGCGCCGAAGAGCCAGCGTGAGCTGCGGTCGAACGAGATGTACGGGAAGCTCTCGGCAAGCGGCCCGGTGCTCACGAGCTGCAGCGCGCCGCTCGAGCGATGGATGCTGTAGGTGTAGGCGAGATAAGGCTTGGAGCGCACCGCGGCGACGAGGAAACGCTTGTCGCGGCTCACGGCCATCGGCATCACGAGCTTGTCCGCCTTGAAGCGCGGACCGGGCTGCAGCGTGCCATCGGGCTGCATGAGATACAGGCCGATGTCGCCTTCCTCGGCGTTCGACACGTAGACGAAAGTCGTCGCCATCGCCTGAGCGCTCAACAGGAAAACGGCGGCAATCGCCGCCGCCCAGCTTCTTAACCGCCCCATGCTTCCCCTCCGGGGCGTAACAATACCTAGTCGGGGACGATGTCGCCAGCGTTGGTGAGAAGCACATCGTCTCCGGCCTTGAATTCCGGCCGGTCGAGGTCCCGATACTGCAAGCTGCCGTCCGGCATGCGCACCGCGACCCGGTACATCGGGTGTGAGTCCTTGGCGGCGGCCGAGCCACCGGCCGCTGCCGAGCGCTCCGGCACGACGCGCACCGGCGTCACCCTTTCGACCACGCCGTAGCCGGGCCGCATTTGCTTGGTGGGCACCGGAGTCACGACCTTCTCGCCGGCAGCGAGCGCGCCTGTTGCCGCCAGCGCAAGCACGAAGTTGAT
>VBCM01000230.1 GCA_005883675.1 Betaproteobacteria bacterium | reverse complement strand
CCCTGCGGATCGAGCCGCGTGATGCGGCCGGCCTCATCGAGCACGATGAGCCGGCCGCCGATGTGGATGGCGGCGGTCGCTTCCACGTGTCCGTGCGCGACAAGCGCGAGCTTGGTCGTGCCGCCGCCGATGTCGACGTTGAGGATGTGGCAGTCGTCGTCGTGCGAGCGCTTCGCCGCGCCGGAGCCGTAGGCGGCGAGCATCGCTTCCATGTGGTGGCCGGCGGTGGCGCAGACGAACTCGCCGCCCATCTCGGCGAGGAGCTCGCCGATCGCTTGCGCGTTCTCGCGCCGCAGCGCCTCGCCGGTGAGGATCACCGAGCCGGTGTCGACGTCGTCCGGATGGATGCCGGCGCCGGTATAGGCGTCGTCGATGATCTCGCCGATGGCGCGCTCGTCGATGCGCACATCGCTCACGTAGGGAGTAAGCGCGACCGGCGATTGGTAGAGCGTGTCGCGCCCGACGACGAAGTAGCGGCTCGACAGATCCTCGCCCATGCGGCGCATGCGCACGCGCGAGAAGATCACCTGCGTGCCCGCCGAGCCAATGTCGATGCCGACGCTCGTCAGGGTGATGTTGTCCGCTTGCCAGAGCGGGTTGTCCTCGATCGGGCCGGCCGGACCGACGTCGTGATCGTGATCGTGGTCCGTATCGTCGTCGTGCGTGTGCTCCATGTCGTCGCCATAGGCATGATCGGCGAGCGTGTGCGGAGGCTTGGGTTTCTGCGGCTTGCTCATTCCACCGGTCCGCGGCGCGGCTCGTAGCCCAGGCGCGCCGACACCGCCTGCGCGGCCGCCATCACGCTCGGCACGCAATCCTGCATCGCCTTCTTCGTCATGCGCTGCACCGGCGCGGCGACGCCGAGCGCCGCGATCACCACGCCGGTGTGGTTGCGCACCGGCGCCGCGACCGCGCGCAGCCCCGGCTCGCTCTCCTCGTCATCGATCGCGTACTCGCGCGAAGCGACTTCTTCCAGCATGGCGAGCAGCTCGTCGCGCCGCGTCACCGTCTTCGGCGTGCACGCCTTGAGGCCGTTGCCGAGCACGCGCTTCACGTAGTCGGTCGGCTGGTAGGCGAGGAGCACCTTGCCCACTGCCGTGCAATGCAAAGGCGCCCGGCCGCCGACCGCGGCGGCCATGCGGATCGCGTGGCGGCTTTCCATCTCGTAGACGTAGAGCACGCTCTCGTGATCGACGATGCCGAGCTGCACCGTCTCGCCGGTCTTTTCCAGAAGCTCGCGGAGCTTCGGCCGCGCTTCATTGGCGACATCCATGCGCCGGCGCACGAGCGCACCGAGCTCGAAGAGCGCGACCCCCAGCCGATATTTGCCGGTCTCGCTGTTCTGCTCGAGGAAGCCCGCGCTCGTCAGCGTCGCCGCGAGCCGATGCACTGTGCTCTTGGCGAGCCGCAGCCGTGTGGCGAGCGTGGTGATGCCGAGCTCATTCTCCTCGCCCGAGAACGAAGTGAGGAGCCGTATCGAATTCGCTACGGATGAGAGTCGCGCGCGCGGGCGGTCCATAGGTAGACAAGCAGTAGCACGACGCACGTGGCGGCGCCAAGCCCGGGCGCCCAGCGGTCAGTCCGCTCGCCGAGCTGCGGCAGCGCATACTTGACGAGCCCGTACGCGGCGAGCACGAAGCAGAGAAAGGCGATGGCGACGCTCATGCAGCGCGACGCCACGGCGGCGCGCTCGTCCGCGCGGCGCACGAGCCGCGCGATCCACCACCCGTTCAACTGGTCGGTCGTCGCCATGCCGAGCGTGAAGACTAGGCCCAGCACCGCGGCGAACAGCGCACCGCGCACGGCGGAGAAGAGGAGCGCGTTGCTCATGGTGTCGAAGGAAATGGCGAATGCCGCGCCGACTGCCGCGATCACTGCCGGATGGCTCGTCTGCGCGAGCCGCGCCGGCAGCCAGCGGCTGCGCACGCCGACGAGCGCCACCGGCTGCCCCACCGGCGTGCGCAGCACGGCGAGCAGATTCGCGCCGCCGAGGAGCGCCAGCACGCCGATCGAGATCCACGCCCCGCTGTGCTCGAGCCAGTCCGGCGGCTGCCAGGCGGCGGCGAGCGCCGCCACCGCCACGCCGACGAGCGTCACGACGAGGCCGTGGCCGAGCGAGAAGAACAACCCGCACCAGCGCGAGCGCGTGGTGCGCGTGAAGCCGTCGATCGCCGCGAGATGGTCGGGATCGAGCCCGTGCTTAAGCCCCAGCACGAAGACGAGCGCGAGTACGCTCACTTCTGGATGAAGAGCTTGTCCCATTCGCGCGTCCACTTGTCCTGCTCGTCGAGCACGGTCGCCGGGTCGACCAGCGTGTACTCGAACTGGTTCATGTGCGTGCGCACCTTGGTGCTGACCGGCACGCGGCCCATCGATTCATAGAGGCTCTGGCCCTCGGGCGAGAGCACGAAATCGACGAACGCCTGCGCCGCCTCGCGATGCGGCGCTGCGCGCGCGATGGCGATGCCCTGCGACCGCGCCACCACCGGCTGCACCGGCACCCAGTCGATCGGCGCGCCTTTGCGCTTGAACGATTCGGCGTTGCTGTTGTACACCGTGAGGCCGACTGGGATCTCGCCCGCCGCAATCAGCTCCGCGAGCAGCACATGACCCTTGCGCACGTCGGGCCGCATGTCGGCGAGCTTGCGGAAGTAGGCCAAGCCTTCCGCCTCGCCCCATCGCTTGACGAGGGTGGCCATCCATTCGGTGTCGGTCGCTTCCAGCCCAATGCGGCCTTTCCATTTCGGATCCAGGAACCCGCGGTAATCCTTCGGCAACTCCTCGCGGCGCACCTTGCTGGTGTTGTAGCCGACGACGAAGAAATTCAGCCGGTCGGGAATCCACTGGCGATGTTTCGGGATGGCGGCGGGCGGGATGTCGGCGAGATAAGGCGACTTGAGCTCCGCGAAGAGTCCCTCGCGGGCGAGCATCTCCATCTCGGGGCCGTTCGTCTCGATCACATCGACCGCGTTGCGCCGCGCTCGCGCCTCGGTGAGCGCGCGCTGCACGACCTTTTCGCTGAGCGCGCGCCAGATCTCGACCTTGATGCTGGACTTCTTCTCGAACGCTTGTCCGAGCGGCCCGGACTCGGTGGGCGCGAGCGACGTGTAGAGCACGACCGTTTTGTCCTGCGCCCCCGCGGCGCCGAGCGTCGCGGCGAGCGCAATGGCAAGTAGCGTTCTCATTGATTGACCTGCAAGGCGCGTTATTCTATGGTGCTTTGCTCCCGCGGGAACACGGTTCCACATATAGGAAACTGAGCGGAAATGTCCACCAAGACCACGACCGCGGTCACGCACTACCACATCCAGAAGAAGCGCCGGGCGGAGTTCATCGAGGAGTGGCGCAAGAACCGGCGCAGCGTGATCCGCAAGGAGGACGTGGTGCTGAAGCCCACCGCGCGCGGCATGCGCAGCGGCGTATACATGGGCTGGGATGGCGACTCGCCGACGCGCTGCCTCGATGCGCTGGTGCACGAGATCGATCCCGCAACGGTGACGACCATCCATCGCCATTCGTGGGACGCGCAGCTCTTCATCGTCGAGGGCTCGGGCTGGACCGAGATCGACGGCCAGCGCTACGAGTGGAAGCCCTGGGATGCGATCCATATCCCCGCCTGGAGCTGGCACCGCTCGGGCAACGATGGCACGAAGACCGCGCGCTTCATGAGCTATTCATCCGAGCCCATGCTGTGGACGCTCGGCATGTGCGTCATCGAGGATCGCGGCCACGAACCGTTCGAGAAGCTGCCGCCCAAGCCCGCGTTCAGCGACGGCCCGCAGGGCGACGATCCATATGCGCGCAGGCTCAGACGTTTGGCGGCGGAAGCAAAAAAGCGGCGCAGCGGCCGCATCCATACGCCCTACGACGAGCAGGATCTGCTCGCCACGCCGCGCGGCACGCGCACCAAGTTCCTGGTCGACCGCGCGATCGGCTCGGAAGCCTCGGGCATCACGCAGGTCATGATCCAGTTCGCGCCGGGCAAGACGCAGTCGCTGCACCGCCATCCGGGCGAAGCGTGGCTTTACGTGGTCGAGGGCGACGGCCACAGCTTCATGGGCACCGCGCCCGACAAGGGCAAGCATCACCGGTGGAAGAAAGGCGACCTCATCATCGTCGACCACTTCCTGTGGCACCAGCACTTCAACGACGATCCGAAGAACCAGGCGCGCCTCGTGCGGGTGCACATGTT
>VBCM01000229.1 GCA_005883675.1 Betaproteobacteria bacterium | reverse complement strand
GAGCGGGCTCATCAAGCAGAACGGCAAGACCGCACCGGCCGTCGAATATCTCGGCAAAGCCGGCGGACACTGGCTTGGCGTGCCGGCCGTGACCGGCACGCAGGTCAAGCCGCCTTGCGCGCGCATCGACCTCCTGAAGCAGCACTGCGGCATCGACGTGCAGGCGATGTACCCCGCGGGCAAGCCGCCGACGAAGGAATCGGATAACTGGAACTGGGACAACTTCGTCGTCGCCGCCGAGAAAGCGTTCAAGGCGGGCAACCCCTTCGGCCTCGGGCTCGGCCAGACCACCGATTCGGTCGACTGGGTCGGCGCGCTCTTCGCCTCCTACGGCGCGCAGTTCGCCGACGCGAAGGGCAACGTCACGGTGAAGTCCGACGCCATGAAGCAGGTGCTCGAGTACGCGCAGCGGCTGGTGAAGGCGCTGCCGCCCGATGTGTTCGCCTGGGACGACGCGTCGAACAACCGCTACCTCATCTCCGGTCAGGGGTCGCTGATTTTCAATCCGCCGTCGGCTTGGGCGGTCGCCAAGCGCGACAACATCAAGGTCGCCGAGCAGTGCTGGACCTTCGAGATGCCGAAGGGGCCCAAGGGCCGCTTCGCGCCGTTCCTGCCGTTCTTTCTCGGCACGTGGAAGTTCTCCAAGAACAAGAGCGCGGCGAAGAGCCTGCTCGCGCACTTGAACCAGCGCCCGAACGTCGAGAAGCTGGTGAATGCGAGCGGCGGCTACGACATTCCGTCGTTCGAGAGCATGCGCAACTTCAAGGTATGGGAAGAGGTCTCGCCGCCGAAGGGCACCGTGTACCACTATCCGCCGCGCGACACGCAGCAAGTGTGGATGGCGGGCTTCCCGGCGCCGGCGAACATCGCGCAGCAGATGTACGTGCAGGCGATCAACACCAAGATGATCGCGCGCTGCACGCAGGGCGGCGAGTCGATCGACAAAGCGATCGCCTGGGCCGCCTCCGAGCTCGAGGGCTACGCGCGCACCTAGGCCGGTCATGGCCAGCGGGATAGCCGCCGAAGCTGCCGCGCCGCTGCCGGCGACGCGCCGCCGCAGCACGCGGCGGCGCTTCGTGCGCCGCAAGTCGTGGATCGCGTTCCTGATGGCGCTGCCGCTCATCGCGCTGATCGGCGCGCTGGTTGTATATCCGGCGTTCTACTCCTTGTACCTCGCGATGCTGAACAAGGGGATGGAGCACTTCGTCGGCCTCGGGAACTTCAGCTTCCTCTTCCGGCGCGATCTCTTCTGGATGGTGGTGAAGCAGTCGGTGATCTTCGCCGTGAGCGCGGTCATCTTCAAAGCGCTGATCGGCTTCGTCGTCGCGCACTTCGTGCACAACATCCCGGCGAAGGGCCAGCGCAAGTGGCGCGGCATGCTCCTCGTTCCGTGGGTGATCCCTCCGGCGATGAGCACGCTCGCGTGGTTCTGGCTCTTCGACCCGTCCTATAGCGCGTTCAACTGGGTGCTGTCGCGCATCGGCCTGCACGGAGTGCCGTGGCTCGGCGATCCGCTGTGGGCGCGCTTCTCCGTCATCCTGGTGAACGTCTGGTACGGCGCGCCCTTCTTCCTGATCATGTACCTCGCGGCGCTGAAATCGGTTCCCGAGCAGCTCTACGAGGCCGCCGCCATCGACGGCGCCAACTGGTGGCAGAAGATTTGGTACGTCACGCTGCCGATGATGCGCAACATCATCGCCATCACCGTGCTCTTCTCGCTCATCGTGACCTTCGCCAACTTCGACATCGTGCGCATCCTCACCAACGGCGGCCCGATCGACCAGACGCACGTCTTCGCCACCTGGGCGTTCCAGCTCGGCATCGAGGGCGGCGACCTGCCGCTCGGGGCCTGCGTGTCGCTCTTCATGTTCCCGATCCTCGGCGTCGCCGCCTACTTCATCCTGCGCGACATCAACCGCCGCGGCAACGAGGCATGAGCGCCGTGCTCGAGCGCCCGCGCACCGCGAGTCTGCGGCGCGAGCGCCGCTGGGCCCTCATCTGGTCGTACGTGTTCCTGGTGCTCTTCGCGGTCCTGTTCCTGACGCCGCCGCTCTACATGCTCGTCACCTCGCTCAAGACGAGCGCCGAGATCTCGGCGGTGACGCTGCCGTGGTGGGTGTTTCATCCGACGCTCGAGAACTACTTCGGGCTGTTCGACTCGGAGGCCTACCGCACGTTCTTCCGCAACTCGCTGGTGGTCTCGCTTTCGGTCGTGGCGATCACCATGGTGATCAGCATCCTCGCCGCGTTCTCGCTCTCGCGTATGCGCTTCTGGGGTTCCGCCACCCTCGCGACCGGCGTCTTCCTCACCTACCTGATACCGGAAACGCTGCTCTTCATCCCGCTCTTCAAGATCTTCGCGTTCGTGCAGGACTGGACCGGCATCGAGATGATGAACCACTGGTGGGTGCTGATCATCGTGTACCCGACGCTCACCGTGCCTTTCTGTACCTGGATCATGATCGGCTACTTCGCGAGCATCCCGAAGGAGCTCGACGAGGCGGCGCTGATCGACGGCGCCTCGTACTTCCAGGTGCTGACGCGCATCTTCCTGCCGGTCGCCCTGCCCGGCGTCATCGCTGCCACGATCTTCGCCTTCACCGTCTCATGGGCCGACTTCCTCTACCCGATGGCGTTCACCACCTCGGTCGACCAGATGGTGCTGCCCGCCGGGATCGTCACCACCCTCATCAAGGGCGACGTCTACAACTGGGGCCAGATCATGACCGCGGCCTTGCTCGGCGCGGCGCCGCCGCTTCTCATCTACGCGTTTCTCATGGACTACTACATCGCCGGCCTGACGGCGGGCGCAACGAAAGGCTAGCGATGGCGCAGGTCAACTTGCGGAAAATCGTCAAGGACTACGACGACGTGCCGGCGGTGCGCGGCATCGACCTCGACATCGCGGACAAGGAGTTCGTGGTGCTGGTCGGACCGTCGGGCTGCGGCAAGACGACGACGCTGCGCATGATCGCGGGACTGGAAGACATCACCGACGGCGAGATCCTGATCGGCGGCGACTTGGTGAACGATGTGCCGCCGAAGGACCGCGACATCGCGATGGTGTTCCAGAACTACGCGCTCTACCCGCACATGACGGTGCACGAGAACATGTCGTTCGGCCTGCGGCTCAAGAAAGTGCCGAAGGACGAGATCCAGCGCCGCGTGAAGGCGGTGGCCGGCATCCTCGGCATCGGCGAGCTGCTGGAGCGCAAGCCCAAGCAGCTCTCCGGCGGCCAGCGCCAGCGCGTCGCCATGGGCCGCGCGATCGTGCGCAACCCGAAGGTGTTTCTCTTCGACGAGCCGCTCTCGAACCTGGACGCCAAGCTGCGCGTGCATATGCGGACGGAAATCAAGAAGGTGCACCAGAAAGTGCGCACCACCACGGTGTACGTCACGCACGATCAGGTCGAGGCGATGACGCTCGCCGATCGCGTGGTGGTGATGAACGCCGGGCTCATCGAGCAGGTCGGTACGCCGCACGAGCTCTACCACTCGCCGGCGACGATCTTCGTCGCGGGGTTCATCGGCTCGCCCGCGATGAACATGATGCGCTGCGGCCTCGAGGAGAGCGCCGGCGCGCTGCGCCTTCGCCTGCATGGCGACATCTCGCTGCCGGTGCCGGCCGAGCGCGTGGCGCGCTACCGCTCCCACGTCGGCAAGGCGAATCTGCTCCTCGGCCTACGCCCGGAGCACCTCACCGAGACGCGCGCCCAGACGCTTCCCGGCCAGGCGCCATTCGACGTCACGGTGGAGGTGACGGAGCCGCTGGGCATGGAGACGCTGGTCTTCTTCAGCCTGAACGGCGGCGAGGTATGCGCGCGTACGAACCCGTCGGCGAACCTGCAGCCCGGCAAGCGCGCGCCGCTACTCGCCGATCTGCGCTACATGCACCTCATCGACGAGGCGAGCGGCCGCGTGCTCTAGGCACGCGGCGACGGCTTCTAGCCGCTGAGGCCGGCAGGAGTTAGTATCGAGCCTCGAACAAGAGGGAGGAGAAATCATGAGTAGGATTGCCTTTGCTGTCGTCCTTGCGTCCCTGGCGGCGTTCTCGTTCGGAATCGCCCGAGCGGGCGCCGACGTCCGACTAACGAACGACTGTCACCCCGATGGGGGATGCGGCGCCGGGTACGTCAGCGTCTACACGCTCGCCACTGGGACCCCGTACACAGACCAGACGCTCGACGAGTG
>VBCM01000228.1 GCA_005883675.1 Betaproteobacteria bacterium | reverse complement strand
TCGACGCACCTCTTCACCAAGCCGCCCGGCGGACCCGCGCTGCCGGGGAACGAGGCCTTCGGTATCCAGCTCAGCTTCGAGGGCCGCTTCGCCGCGTTCGTCGGCGGCTTTCCGATCGTCGTCAACGACGAGGTGGTGGGCGGGGTCGGGCTCTCGGGCGGCAATGGCGAGCAGGACACGAAATGCGCGCTCGCCGCGCTCCAGGCGCTGAAAGACCTGCTTGCGCCGAAGTACAGCGTAGTGGTCGAGCCCGACATCAAGAAATGAGTTCCAAACGAGGAGATATTGCATGACGCTGTTTCAACGCATTGCTGCCGTAGCGCTGATCGCCATCGCCGCGCCCGCGGCGGCGCAGCCCTCGGCTTACCCGGCGAAGCCGGTGCGCGTGATCGTCACCACGGTGCCAGGCCCGCTCGACACGTTCGCGCGAATCATTTGCGACAAGCTGGCAGGCGCGCTCAAGCAGCCCTTCGTCATCGAGAACAAGGCCGGCGCCGGCGGCAACATCGGCGCCGAGATCGTGGCGAAGAGCCCGGCCGACGGCTACACGCTGCTCTTTGCGCTCGACACCACGTTCACGGTGAACCCGTCGATCTACAAGACGATGTCCTTCGACGTCGCTAAGGACCTCGTCGTCATCTCCGTGCCGGTGACCTACGGCCAGATGCTCGCGGTAAACGCAACGGTGCCGGCGAAGAACGTGCACGAGCTCGTCGAGTTGGCGAAGCACAAGCCCCTCAACTACGCCTCTGGCGGCAACGGCTCGCCGAGCCACCTGTCGTTCGCCTATTTCCTCGCCACCTCCGGCGTCGAGATGAACCACATCCCGTACAAGGGCACTGGCCAGTCGATCGTCGACGTCGTGGCGGGCCAGGTGGACTCGATCTTCGCCGTGACGACCGGCGTCTATCCGCATGTGAAATCGGGGAAGCTGCGTGCGCTGGCGGTGTCGAGCACCAAGCGCACCGAGGTCGCGCCGGAAGTGCCGACGGTGGCCGAAGCGGGTTACCCGGGCTTCGACGCCTCATTCGCCTATGCGCTGCTCGCGCCCGCCGGCACGCCGGAGGAGATCGTGCGCACTCTCGCGCGCGAGGTGAAGAACGCGATGGCCGCGCCGGATGTGCGCGAGAAAAATCGCCTCGCCGACTACGCGGCGACCGATCTCGATCCGAAGCAGTCGGCGCAGTGGCTGAAAGACAAGCGCGAGCACTGGGCGCGCGTCGTGCAACGCGCCGGTATCATGGCGCAATGAAATCGGGTAACGGCTCCCGCGGCACGCTCGGGCGCGAGCATCTCTCGCTCAGCCAACGCGTCGCCGAGGAGCTGCGCCGCTCGATCCTCACCAATCGCCGCCGCCCGGGCGACCGCCTGATCGAAGACCGCCTGTCGGAGGAGCTCGGCGTCTCGCGCATCCCGGTCCGCGAGGCGCTGCGCGTGCTCGCGGGCGAGGGCCTCGTCGCGGTGCAGCCGCGCCGCGGCGCCTCGGTGGCCGACGTCTCGCCGGAAGTCGCGCGCGATCTCGTCGAGGTGCGGGCAACGCTCGAGGGCCTGAACGCGCGCCTCGCCGCCCGGCACCACGACCCGGCGATCGTGCAGCAGCTAAAGCGCGTGCTGAAGGAGGGCAACCGCGCCGCGCGCTCGAAGAACGCCGACGACCTCGTGCGCCTGAACGGGGAGTTCCACGACAAGCTGGCCGAGGCGGGCAGGAACAGCATCCTCTTCGACATCATGCGCACGCTGCGCGAGCGCACCAACCTCGTCTTTGCCGCCAACACCGCGCGGCGCGCCGAGCAGGACTGGGACGAGCACTCCAAGATCCTCGCCGCCGTGATCGATGGCGACGAGGATCTCGCCTCGATGCTAGCCACGCGGCACGTGCACCGCGCCGCCGAGGCGGCCTTCAGCGCCGCGAAGGCCTGATCGGCGTTCCCGCGCAGGCGGGAACCTAAGATTTTCAAGGTAGACACTGGACTCCTCGCTCTCCGGGGAGACTTGAATTCCGTCGACGTTGTCACCCGGCCCGTGACGTCAACCTGTCATGCTCGTCACGTAGTCCGTATGGCGCGTCGCCGAAGCACAACGGCCGTCTGACCCCGCGTGAAAGAATGCCAGTGTCAGGAGAGACAGTGTTACAGCAAATCGGCGAAGAGCGCAGATACAGTGGCCAGCCCAACGCGCTCGTGCGCGTGCGACTCGTGCGCACGGCCTTGGAGTTGCAAAGCCTGCGTCCCGAGTGGCAGCGGCTGCACAGCGAAGCGGCCGTGGCGAGCGTGTTCAACGACTGGGCGTGGCAAGCCGCATGGTGGCGGCTCTATGGTCGCGAACGCGAGCTGCAGGTCATCGTCGCCACTCGTGGTGACAAAACCGTCGGCATCCTGCCACTTTATGCGCAAACCACCACGCAGCTCGGGCTGCCGGTGCGCATGCTGCGACTGCTCGGTGAGGGCGGCGACACGTACCCAGACGATCTCGGCCCCCTGTTCGCGCGCGGCGAGGAAGCGGAACTCGCCATCATGCTCGCAACGGCGATGCTGCGGCTGCCAAGCTACGACGTCGCGGCGCTTGCAGACATCGACGCCTGCTCTGAATTCCCCGCCGCGCTCGCAGCGACCGCGCAGCTGGCGCAGCTACGCTGCTCGCTGGGACGCGCGCAACGCATCGCCTGTCTGCGCCTGCCTGAGGACTGGAACGACTTCCTCGCCTCAGTTAGCGGACACCGCCGTGCGCAGATTCGCCAAAAGCGCCTGAACCTCGAGCGCGAACATCGCACGCGCTTTTTCGTGTGGAACGACGCCGAACGCCTCGGCGCTGCCGTCCTACGCCTCGCCGAGCTGCACCGCAAGCGCTGGGGCGCCGCGAGTTCTGCGTTCGCGAGCGCGGAGTACCGCGAGTTGCATCTCGCTACGATGCGCGACGCGCTGGCACGCGACCGCTTGCGCCTGTACTGCCTGGAAATCGGCGGCGACCTCGCCGCCATGCTGTACGCATACCGCTTGCGCGAGCATATTTTCCTCGTGCAAGCGGGGTTCAATCCGCAGTACGCACGCTGGAGCCCGGGCAGCGTGCTGCTCGAATACGCGCTCGAGCATGCAATCACAGAGGGCAACCATGCGCTCGATTTTCTGCGCGGCGAGCACCGCTACAAGGAACGCCTCGCGACCCATTGGCGCGAAACCGTGTCCGTCACGGTCTGCCGCCCGACGATCGCCGCGGCGGCGTTCCGCGCGCGCAAGGTCTATGTCGCGCGCACCAACGCAAAGGTGCGCAACTTCGCAAAAAGCGTGTCCCTTCCCTGACGCATCCTTCTTACAAGCAGAAAGAGCTCCCCATGCATCCCAGCGACATCCCGCAAGTCGAGCTGCCACGCGCGGCCGCCGTTGCGACCAGCGACGCGGCGCTAATGCCGCCACCGCATACCGAAGTGCGGCTCGTCTCCAGCGTCCGTGAGTTCTGCGCGCTCGCCAACGAATGGGATCGCCTGAATGCCCAGGCCGCAGCGACGAGCGTGTTTAACACGTGGATGTGGCATTTCGGCTGGTGGGAGCAGCATCGCCGGCTGCGCGCCTTGAAGATCCTCGTCGCCCGGCGCGCTGGTGTCGCGAGCGGCATCGTGCCCCTGTACCTCGACAGGAGTGGCGTTCTCCGCCTGGGCCTTCGCGCCCTGCGACTGCTCGGCACGGAGGGAGAGCGCAATCCCTACAACGTCGGTCCGCTTTTCGAGCGCGGTAACGAACAGGCCGTCGCGCGCGTGCTCGCGCAGGCGCTGCTAGCGATGCGCGGCTACGACGTCCTGCAACTTGCCGAAATGGATGCAAGCATCCCGCTGCCGATGACGCTCGCCAATGCCGCGCACGCCTCGAAGCTGCGCTGCGAGGTGCAACGCGCGAAGCGGCTTGCTCATCTGGAGCTGCCCGTAAACTGGAACGCATACTTGCGCTCGCTTAGCTCCGAGCAGCGGGCGCGCATTCGCCATCGCCGCCATGCGCTGCTCGGCGCGCACCCGACGCGGTTTTTCGTGTGGCATACCGGCGTCGACGCGATGCTTACTACGATTGCAATGCTCAGGCGTATGCGCTCCGCGCCGGATGATGCGCGACACCCGTTGCTACAGCGTGCAGCCATGTGCGAGGCGCTGCAAGACGGGCGGCTGCGGCTTTACTGCCTGCAGATCGACGGAGGCATCGCGGCGGTCGCGTGCGCCATGCGGCTACGCGACCGCATGGTCGTTATGCAGACCGAGTTCGACCCGCGATATGCGCAGTGGCACCCGACAAGCGTGCTGCTGCAGTACGCGATCGAGCATGCCATCGGCGAAGGCGCGCGGGGCTTCGATTTCCTGCGCGGCCAGGAGGACTTCGATGATGATCTCGCTCCCGGCAATGACCAGGTCCGCGTCACCGTATTTCGGTCCCACCGCGTTCGGGCCGCATTCACTAGGAGTGCATGGTCGAGTGGACGCCGGCCCGGACGCGGAGTTCTTCCAAGAACGCCCGCGCCGCGGAGCGTCGGTCGCCGAGACAAGCTCGCCGAAGCGGGGCCGGAACACGCGCGGCGCGCCGAGCAGGACTGGGACGAGCACTCCAAGATCCTCGCCGCGGTGATCGATGGCGATGAGGATCTCGCCTCCATGCTTGCCACGCGGCACGTGCACCGCGCCGCAGAGGCGGCGTTCGGCGCCGCGAACACCTAGCTCAGTCGACCTGCCGGTATTCGCCCTGCAGCAGCATCTGCACGAATAGCCGTATCTTGGCGCTCGTCTCGTCGGCGAGCGACGTGAACTCCAACCCTGCCAGAGCGCGGCCGTCCTGCTCGCGGCTGGCGACGACGCGCGCATAGACCTCGCCCGCGTGATAGCCGAGCGCCGGTAGCTCGAATGCGAGCTTGAGTTCCGCGTGCCGCGGCAGCGGCCGCTCGAGCTCTGCCAGGGCGCCGTTGTAGCCGATGTCCCGGATCACGCCGCGCGACGCGTCCGCGCGAACCACCTTGCCGTCGAGCTGCCAGTAGCTGAAATCGAGCCGCACCGGGACGCGCGGGCTCTTGCGCACGTCCTGGCGCGGCACCATCTTGCCGAGCGCCGGGATGCCGAGCGCCTCGCGCACGCGCATGCGCTCCGCCCTGCCCTTCACATGCACCTCCACCGGCTCGCCGGCATGGACGAAATCGCTGCAGTGCGCATAGGTCGCCTCGCTCATCAGCACCTGGCCGCGCAGGCTCAGCGCCTCGATACGCGAGGCTATGTTCACTTCCTCGCCGATGATCGTGTAGGCGCGGTAAGCCTCCGAGCCGATGAGGCCGGCCATCACTCTGCCGGTGCTGATGCCGATGCCCATGTACATCTCCGGCACGCCCTCTTCGCGATGTAGCGGCCGTAGTTCGTTCATCGCGATCTGCATTTCGACCGCGCAGAGCAGCGCGCGCCGTACGTGATCGCGCGACGCCGCCGGATCGCCGCCGAAGGTCACCATGATGGCGTCGCCGATGAACTTGTCGACCGTGCCGTAGTGGCGGGCGACGATGTCGACCATGGTGCCGAAGCAGCGATTGAGCAGGCGAACCATCACCTCCGCCGCATGAGCCGCGGCCATCGCCGAAAAACCGCGCAAGTCGGCAAAGAGGATGGTGACTTCGCGCGGCGAAAACGACTCGCCCACCGCGTTCGGCACGTCACCCTTGACGAGGCGCTCGAGTACGCCTTCCAGCCGCCTGCGCGCTTCCGGGTCGAGCGCCGTGCCCGTCGCCTCGCGGACGACATCCAGAATGACGCGCAATGCATCGCGCCGCAGCGGCCGGCTCATTTGTTGATCGCGTAACGCGGCATCGCGTTGCACTTTAGCAGCCACGAAATTTTGCTTCGCGCCCTTCTTTCTCCACAACGCATGAACCCCCGAAATGTGTGCGTAAACGCACCAACTGGTACGCGCGTGTCAGGAAAGAACTGACGCACTTGTAGCGATCTCTCGACGTCCAGAAAACCCTATCGGTACCTTCACTTATGGACGCGGAAGAATCTCCTTACTAGTTTGTTATCTCAAAGGATAAACAGATAAGCAGCCTGGACCAAAGGCTCGCTAGAACAGGGGGAAATCGTGCAGCGCGGGGATTCGGCATTCCTGTCGACGCTTCGTACCGAGAAGCGCGAACAGGCGCTGGCGTGGGCAGCAGCGCGGATCCTCGCCGCGGTGATCGTGGCGGTGTCCTTTGTCGCTACCGCGAACGCGCAGAGCGTCGCAGCCAGCTCTCTCGCCGACATGAGCCTCGAGGAGCTGGCGAATCTCGAGGTGACTTCGGTGTCGCGCCGTGCCGAGCGCCTCGCCGACGCGCCTGCCGCCCTGTACGTGATCACCGGCGAAGATATCCGTCGCTCAGGCGTGACGAGCCTGCCGGAGGCGCTGCGCCTCGCGCCGAACCTCGAGGTGGCGCGCATCGACTCGCGACAATACGCGATCAGCGCGCGCGGCTTCAACAACTCGATCGGCAACAAGCTCCTCGTCCTGATCGACGGCCGCACCGTCTACACGCCGCTCTTCTCCGGAGTCTTCTGGGACGCGCAGGACACGCTGCTCGACGACATCGAGAGGATCGAGGTGATCAGCGGCCCCGGCGCAACACTCTGGGGCGAGAACGCGGTGAACGGCGTAATCAACGTGATCACCCGTCGCGCTTCGGACACGCGCGGCACCCTCGCAGAGGCAGGCGTCGGCGACCGCGAGCGGGGACTATCCGCGCGTCACGGCTTCGACCTGTCCGGCGGCGCCATGCGTATCTATGCCAAGACGTTCGACCGCGATCACACGATGCGCGCTGACGGCGCGGGCGTGCGCGACGGGTGGCGCAACGCCAAGGGCGGCTTCCGCGGCGATTGGGGGACGCCCGCGAGCGGCTTCACGCTGCAAGGCGATCTCTACCGCGGCTCGATCGAGCAGGCGGCGGGCGAAGACATCACCATCGCCGGTGGCAACCTCCTCGGACGGGTGACACGCGAGCGCTTTCGCGCGCAGGTGTACTACGACAACACGCAGCGCGACATTCCCGGCAGCTTCGGCGAGCGGCTCAACACTTTCGACGCCGAAGCGCAGCACTCATTCCAGGCCACGCCGGACCAGCTCGTCACGTGGGGCGGCGGCCATCGGCGCACGCGCGACCGCGTGGCGAACAGCGCACAGCTTGCGTTCCTTCCCGACAAAACAACGCTGCGCTGGACGAACGTGTTCGCCCAGGACGAGATCGCGTTTGGCAACCGCTGGCGACTGACGCTCGGTTCCAAGCTCGAGAGCAACGTCTACACGGGCACGGAGTTCCTGCCCTCCGTCCGCCTGGCCTGGAAACCCGATGGCCAGCAGCTGCTATGGGCCGCCGCCTCGCGCGCCGTGCGCGCGCCGTCGCGCCTCGATCGCGACTTATTCGTACCGGGGCAGCCGCCATTCCTGCTCGCCGGCGGCCCGGACTTCCGCTCGGAAATCGCCAAGGTGTACGAGCT
>VBCM01000227.1 GCA_005883675.1 Betaproteobacteria bacterium | reverse complement strand
CGGTGAAGCCCGAGCGCATCGAAGGGAGCGAGGAGAAGGAGATCGTGCTGCCGATGCGCAGCGGCGAGCGCCGCTACAAGGGGATGCAGTACTTGCTCGGGTTCGCGTACCCGAACTTCTATTTTCACCTCACCACGGCCTACAACATCCTGCGCCACAACGGCGTCGAGATCGGCAAGACCGACTTCATCGGCAGGCCGTGATAGCGGTGAACCTCGGCCTGGCGCGCGCGTCAGAAGGCACATGGCCAATCAGGGTTCCAGTTACCGTCCGCCCGACCCGACGCTGATCGAGCTCAAGCCCGAGGCGCTCGACTTCTGGGCGCGCACGCTCGAGACCGATCCGGCGAAGATCCGCAAGGCGGTGCAGAAGGTCGGCCCCGTGCTCGAGAAGGTGAAGCTCGAGCTGGGTATCGGCGGTCCGGGCTAAGCGCGCGCAAGGCCGCGGTTTTCCGGTACAATCGCGCCCCTTCCTGGTCGCACCGCTACGCATGGCGCGTCGGCCAAACCCATGGGAAAGGAGCCAATCAGCATGCGGCATTACGAGATCGTTTTCATCGTCCATCCCGACCAGAGCGAGCAGGTGCCCGCCATGGTCGAGCGCTACAAGGGCCTGATCGCGGGCCGTAACGGCACGGTGCATCGGCTGGAGGACTGGGGCCGGCGCCAGCTCGCCTACCCGATCGCCAAGGTGCACAAGGCGCACTACGTGCTCATGAACATCGAGTGCGACAACGAGACGCTCACCGAGCTCGAGCACTCGTTCAAGTTCTCCGACGCGGTGCTGCGCCACCTGATCGTCAAGATGGACAAGGCAGTGACCGCGCCCTCGCCGATGATGAAGGAAGAGAAGTCGAAGTCGATGATGGAGCGCGGCCCGGATATTGGCGCTGAACCGGCTCGAGCTGAGCGGCCGGCTGCTTGAGCTTGGCCCGCTGCGCCACACGCCCGCGGGCGTGGCGGCGCTGGAATTCAAGCTCGTGCACGAATCCGAGCTCGAGGAAGCCGGCGTGAAGCGCAAGGTGCAGGCCGAGATCGGCGCCATCGCCTTCGAGGCGCAGGCGCGGCTCGTCGCCGGCAGGCCGCTGGGCAGCGCGGTGAACGTGCAAGGGTTCCTCAGCGCGAAAAGCAGGCGCGCCAAGCGACTGATGCTGCATGTGACGAATATCGAATTTGTGGAAGGAGAGTAGAAGATGCCACCGCCACGCAGAGGCAAGGGCAAAGGGAAATTTGCCAAGGACAAGAAGGACAAGGGACAGCGCGCGCTTTTCCGGCGCCGCAAGTTCTGCCGCTTCACCGCCGAGAAGGTCGAGTGGATCGACTACAAGGACATCGAGGTGCTGAAGGACTTCGTGAACGAGACGGGCAAGATCATCCCCGCGCGCATCACCGGCACCGCCGCCGGCTACCAGCGCCAGCTCGCGGAGGCGATCAAGCGCGCACGGTTCCTCGCGCTCCTGACGTACACGGATCTGCACTGATGCAAGTCATACTCATGGAGAAGGTCGCCAACCTCGGCGAGCTTGGCGACGTCGTCAAGGTGAAGGACGGCTTCGCCCGCAACTACCTCATCCCGCAAGGCAAGGCGAAGCGTGCGACCGAGGCGAATCTCAAAGCCTTTGAATCGCGCCGCGTGGACCTCGAGAAAGCGCAGGCCGAGACGCTCGGAAAAGCGCAGGAGCGCGGCGCCAAGCTCGAGGGGCTCACGCTGCAGATCACGCAGAAGGCGGGCCCCGATGGGCGCCTCTTCGGCTCGGTCACGAACTACGACATCGTCGAGGCGCTGAAGACCCAGGGCCACGAGGTCGAGCGCGCCAACGTGCGCATGCCGCAGGGGCCGCTCAAGCAGGTGGGGGACTTCCCCATCCAGATCGCGCTGCACACGGACGTCACCGTCACCATCACCGTCTCGGTGCTCGGCGAGCAGTAAAGCAGCCACTGGATCGGCAACAAAAAAGGGCCCGAATGGGCCCTTTTTTGTCTACTGCCTTTACCGCTCAGGGCACGATCTGGATGGAATCCACTCCCTGGATATCCTGGCCGTTGAACGTGCGCCCTGTCAATACCGCAGACGTGGAACCGGGCTGGATCGCGAACTGATCTGTTTTTACGTGGCACACGAGATCAGGCCGGCCATCGCGGTTCACATCTCGAACATTGCAGCTGGCTTTATCGCTTTGCCCATTCAGTCGCACAGCGGAGGCCGCCAACCTAATAGTTGCCGGATCGACTTGTGTGGCGTCAAACGTTGGGCTGCTCAAGATGGCCACGGGAACCACGCCGGAAGAGCCGAGGTTTATGGTGTTGGGAGACGAGCCCGGCTTTATATCTATGCTCACTATTGTTTGCGTGAAATTGCCGAACGCCTCGTTCGTGGACAGAATCCCGAGGGCGTCGATACCACCGAACACATAGATCGCGCCATTGGCGGCGGCAGATGCGATATCTGATCGAACGGTCGGCATCACTGGCTTGCTGGCCCAGGTGTTGGTGGTCGGGTTGTAGGCCTCCACGGCGTTAGTGAAGCTGTCGGTTATCCCGCCGATAGCGTACAACTCGCCATTCAACACATTTGCCGTCAGCTCTCGTCTGGCAGTCGGCATTGCGGACTTTTTTGTCCACGTGTCACTCGCGGGATCATAGGCCTCGAGTTCATTTCCAATACCGCCAAATCCGCCGACGGCGTAAATGATGCCGTCGATGACGCCGACCCCCAGCATCGTGCGCGGCGTCGGCATCGAAGCCTTTTGCGTCCAGGTGTCCGTGGACGGATCGTAACGCTCCACGGAGGACAACAGCGCAGTGGAGTTCATGCCGCCGATGACATAAATGACACCGTTGACCGCGGCTGCGCCACCCAGGACGCGTGGCGTCTGCATGCGCCCCTTGACGCTCCAGGTGTTGGTCCTGGGATCGTATGCTTCGACTCCAGTTTCGTCGCCGGTGCCGCCGAAGGCATACAGGACACCGTTGACAGCTGCTGCGGCGGCGCCGATGCGTCCTACGGGCATGGGAGCCTTTGTCGTCCAAGTACCCGAACCAGGGTCGTAAGCGAAAACGCTGGTTGCTGGGGAAACGCTGCTGGAACCGCCCAAGACATAGAGGGTGTTGTCCACGGCCCCGGCCGCTACACCGAACAGACTGTTTGGCATGGGGGCCAGCGTTCTCCACGATTGGGCGATGACCGGATGGCTGTGCAGCAAAGCCAGTGCGAATGCGGAGCTGACGAAGCGGCGAAGCATTTTGGCCTCCCTCGGCAAGTGAACGTGTACGCCCCTCGTCCGGGACTATCACGCGCTCGCCGGCTCTTGGCGATTGCAGATTCCTCACTCCGTTTAACAATCGGTCGTCGCGATGCGTCATGTTGCGCAATCGGCACGTTTCGCGGGCATGTTGGACGTTCTCACCGTGGGAGGCGGACGAGATCTGCTCTCGCCGGTCGATCGCTCGGCGCTGTCAAGAAAAATAATTTTTTTCTGTACAGGCCGATCCACAAAGTATCGACACGCTTCGCACAGCTAATCCACAGGCCGGGCGCGACCTGCGCCCTTGTGCTTAAATCCGCGCCAGCGCACGCCGGCCGCGCTGCCCGCGCCCGGCGTATCGCAGAGCTTCGACCCTATGATTGCGGCCGGGAGGTAAGCACAAAGAATGGCCCTAGCCCAGCAAGTCGCGCGCGAGCCGGCGGCTGATCCGCAGCTCGTCTCGCTCAGGGTGCCGCCGCACTCGGTAGAGGCGGAGCAGTCGCTCCTCGGAGCGCTGCTCATCGACAACCAGGCGTTCGATCGCGTCGGCGACCTGGTCAGCGCGGAAGACTTCTACCGCGACGACCACCGCCGCATCTGGCGGCACATCGCCAAGCTCGTGGAGCATTCGCGCCCGGCGGACGTGGTCACCGTCGCCGAATCGATCGAAGCGAGCGAGGACAAGGACAAGACCGGCGGCACCGCGTATCTCGCCGCGCTCGCCCAGAACACGCCCAGCTCGCTCAACGTGCGCCGCTATGCCGAGCTGGTGCGCGAGCGCTCGGTGCAGCGGCGGCTCGCGCAGGTGGCCACCGAGATCGCGGAGAGCGCGCTCGCGCCCACCGGCAAGGAGGTCGGGCAGCTCCTGGACGAGGCGGAGTCGAAGATCTTCCAGATCGCCGAATCCGGCGCGCGCAAGGACCAGGGGCTGATCGGCATCGCACCGATCCTCGCGCGGGTCTACGAGCGCATCGACTACCTGCACAACCAGGACAATCCGTCGGACGTCACCGGCGTGCCGACCGGATTTGCCGACCTGGATCAGAAGACCGCGGGCCTGCAGCCGGGCGATCTCATCATCATTGCCGGGCGCCCATCGATGGGCAAGACTGCCTTCGCGCTGAACATTGCCGAACACGTGGCGTTGCATCCAAGCGTGCGGATGCCGGTTGCTATCTTCAGTATGGAAATGAGCGGCAGCCAGCTCGCGATGCGCATGCTTTCGGCGCGCCGACGCTGCTCGAGATCCGCGCCAAGTGCCGTCGCTGGCGCGCCGACCCGACGATCTTCAAGAGCCCCGAGCAGCACGGGATGGTGGTGAACGACTACCTGCAGCTCGCCTCGGGCGGCACGGCCGGGGGACGCGAGCAGAGCCGCGAGCGGGAGATCTCGGAGATCAGCCGCGGGCTGAAGGCGCTCGCCAAGGAGCTGCGCGTGCCGGTGGTGGCGCTCTCGCAGCTCAACCGCTCGCTCGAGAGCCGCACCGACAAGAAGCCTATACTCTCCGACCTGCGCGAGTCGGGCGCGATCGAGCAGGACGCCGACGTGATCCTTTTCATCTACCGCGACGAGGTGTACTTTCCGGACAAGGAAGAGACGAAGGGCAGGGCCGAGATCATCATCGGCAAGCAGAGGAACGGCCCCATCGGCCGCATCGAGCTCACGTTCCTCGGCCGCTTCACGCGCTTCGCCAACTTCCAGGATCCCAACGCTTACTAGAGGAGGAAACGCATGGCCGAGCCGTTCAGCGCGCAACGCGGCCCTTACGCGGTGGAGCTCGCCCCGGGCGACTACTGGTGGTGCGCCTGCGGTCGCTCCAAGCGCCAGCCCTTCTGCGACGGCTCGCACAAGGGCTCGGAGTTCACGCCCTCGCGCTTCACCATCTCGGAGGCGCAGAAACTCTGGCTGTGCGGCTGCAAGCACACTAGCGGCCGCCCGTTCTGCGACGGCACACACAAGAAGCTTCCTGCGCCGTCTTAGGCGAATTCGGGGCCACGGCAACAACTAGTCGGCGACGTAAAGACTCAGGACGGACGGATAAAAACCGGCCGCTTCGGTGCGCTAACGCACCAATTTAAAGCAGCGCCGGCGTCACTCCGGCACGCACGGGCTAGGCTTTTTGCTGAGAGTCCGCTAGGGTGTCTCTGGGGGCTCGCGAATCGCCGTCGCGAGACAGGGGAGAATGGTGGCGCCAGCGGCGTTGTCCGCGACGGATTTCGTTTGGCTGATCGGCAGTCTGTGCCAGATCAATCGCGTGCCATTCGAGCCGTCGCTGCTCTTGCAGCGTTTTCCGGCCCCGCATTCCGATCGTCGATGCGTTGAAGCGCTGCAAGCGCTCGGCTTTCGCACCAGACGAAGCACTCTAGCGAAAGCTGCTTTGCCCTGCATCGCCTTCGTCAAGGGCGACACGCTGAGGCCTGCGATCGTCGTCAAATCGGACGGCACGCACCTCTTGTACTTCGAAGCAGGGAGCCAAACGCCGCTCACCTGTCCCCTGACCGCGCTCGGGCGCTTCGAGACCGACGCGATGCTCGTGCGGCACGAAGCGGCAGAAAAGCTCGCTGCCGATGGCGACCCTGGGCTCGCGAAGTTCGGCTTCCGTTGGTTCTGGAACGAGTTCCTTAAGCATAAGCGCATCTGGCGCGATGTCCTGCTCGCGTCACTCTTCATCCAGCTCATCGGCCTTACCACGCCGCTCTTCACGCAAGTGATCATCGATAAGGTGGTCGTGCACCAGACGCAGAGCACGCTCATCGCGATCGCGGTCGGCCTGGCCATGTTCATGCTCTTCAACGCCGCGATGAGCTGGCTTCGACAATATCTCGTCTTGCACACCGGGAACCGAGTCGACGCAGTGCTTGGCAGTGAAGTATTCCGCCACCTGCTGCGCCTGCATCTGCCGTACTTCGAGCACCGACCCACCGGCACCCTGATCGCGCGAGTGCACGCGGTGGAGAACATTCGGGAATTCATGGCCGGCGCGGCCGTCTCGCTCATCCTCGACTTCCCGTTCCTGCTCATTTTCGTCGCGGTGATGTTCGCCTACAGCTGGCAGCTCACGCTCATAGCACTTGGCATGCTGGGACTCGTCGCTGCGCTCTCGATCGCTGTGGTTCCGGTGCTGCGAGCACGCATCAACAAGCAATTTCTCCTCGGCGCGCGCAACCAGGCATTCCTGACCGAATACGTCGCTGGCATGGAGACGGTGAAGTCGCTACAGATGGAGCCGCGCCTCGAGGACCGGTACG
>VBCM01000101.1 GCA_005883675.1 Betaproteobacteria bacterium | reverse complement strand
GACGAGCTCTACGGCTAGTAGCCGAACTTAAGGTCCTTGCCGATCACGGTCAGCTCGACGAACGAGCTGCCGTTGTGGTTGGTCGGCGAAAAGCTCAGCGTGTAGCCGCCGGCGTCGAAATCCTTCAGCGCATCGAGCTCGCGCATGAAGCTCTCGCGCGTCGGCGTGGCTCCGGCGCGGCGCAAGGCCTGCACCGCGACCTTCGCGGCGATGAACGACTCGAGCGAGGTGAAGGAGAAGTCCTTCCTGCCGGTCTGTCTTTCGATCGCCGCCTGGTATTCCTGGACGATCGGCAGCGAGCGCTTGGTCGGCGGCGGCACCACGGTGGCGACGATCACCCCGGCGCCGTCCTTGCCGAGTTCCTTCGCAAGGGGGCTCGCGCCAGGGAACGAATTGCTCACCATCTGCGCGGCGACGCCCGATTTGCGGGCGAGCTTTACGAAGTCCGCGCTCGCCTTGTAGAGCGTCGTCAGGATCACCACGTCGGGTGAGCCCTTGGCGATTGCGGCGACGCCGGCCTCGATATCGGGGTTCGCGCGGTCCTTGAAAGCGGTCGTCGCGACCGGCTCGAGCGAGCGCTTCTTCAGCGCGCGCTCGACCGCGGAGTGGTTCTCGCGCCCAACCACGTCGTCGTAGTAGACGACCGAAAAGCGCTTCACGCCGAGCGGCACGAAATGCTCCACGATCTTCTCGAGCTCCTCGGCGTAGCTCGCGCGCATGTTGTACACGTGGCGGTTGAACACGCGCATCGGATCGGCGCCGGTGAACGGCGCGAGGAAGGGCACGCCGTGCTTCTCGACCGTGGGCAGCGCCGGGCGCGACAGCGTCGCGCTGGCGTAGCCGAAGAGCGCGAACACGTGCTTCTGTTCCACCAGCTCCCGGGTGTTGGCTTCCGAGCGCGGCACTTGGTTGGCGTCGTCCAGCGTGACGAGCTCGAGCTTGTGGCCGTGCACGCCGCCCGCCTCGTTGACCTTGCGGAAGTAGGCGAGCGCGCCGTTGCGGATGTCGTTGCCCAGCTCGGCGTTCGCACCGGTGAGCGGCGCCGACTGGCCGAAGACGATCGGCTGCGCCTGTGCCGCGGCTGCCGCTGCGAGGGCGAGCGCCGCTGCGATGCGTGCGAGGAGCATGGGAGGCGATTGTAAGTTGGCGCGGCGGCGTACACCAGGAACGACGACCGCCGGGGAGGGCATATGCCGATCATCGCGATTACCCGCGAGATGGGCTCGTTGGGCAAGGACGTGGCGCGCGGCCTGGGCGAAGCGCTTAGCCTGCCCGTGATCCGGCTGCTCGACGGCAGCGCGGGCCTCTTCGAGCGCCTGACCGCGGACAAGACGAGCCTCGCGATCTACACCGCGGACGAGATCTACGGCATCGCGGCCTCATGTACCAATAAGGGCTGAGAAAGACACGCATGATGGAGCGCCTGGGCAGCGACGACGCGGAGCGCATCGCCGAGGAGATCCGCATCAACGACGAGGCGCACAGCGTCATCGTGCGGCGGCACTTCGGCGTACAGTGGACCGAGTCCGAGCACTACGACCTCGCGCTCAATACCAAGCGCCTCTCGGTCGAGGAGTGCGTGCACGAGGTGCTGACGCTCGCGCGCTCTGCGCAGTTCGAGGAAACGGAGCGCTCGCGCGCGAAGCTCGCCGACCTCGCGCTCGCCGCGCGCGTGCAGGTGAGCTCGAGCGCCGGCCGCATGTCGAGGTCGCCTACCGCACCCATCCGGGCGAGGAACTGCGGCCGCGCTTCGATTAAGGCGCTTGACCTGAGTCAAGGCCGGCGCGGCCGGCTTGCTTGGAGAATCCCGGCTCCAGTTCCCGGGAGTCCGCAATGCCCTCCGACATCGAAATCGCGCAGGCCGCGCGCCTTCAGCGCATCTCCGCCGTCGCCCGCGAGAAGCTCGGCATCGCCGAGGAGCACCTCGAGCCCTACGGGCACTACAAGGCCAAGGTCTCGCTCAAGCACCTCGACACGCTGAAGCCGCGCAAGGACGCGCGGCTCGTGCTCGTGACGGCCATCAGCCCTACGCCGGCGGGCGAAGGCAAGACCACCACGACGGTGGGCCTCGGCGATGCGCTCAACCGCATTGGCAAGAAGGCGATTATCTGCATCCGCGAGCCCTCGCTCGGGCCGGTGTTCGGCGTGAAAGGCGGCGCGGCTGGCGGCGGATACGCGCAGGTGGTGCCGATGGAAGACATCAACCTGCACTTCACCGGCGACTTCAACGCCATCGGCCTCGCGAACAACCTGCTCGCCGCGGCGCTCGACAACCACATCCACCACGGCAACGAGCTCGGCATCGACGTGCGCCGCATCGCCTGGCGGCGGGTGGTCGACATGAACGACCGTGCGCTGCGCGACATCGTCGTGGCTCTCGGCGGCACCGCGAACGGCTATCCGCGCGAGGACGGTTTCGACATCGTCGTTGCCTCGGAAGTGATGGCGATCTTCTGCCTCGCCACGTCGCACGACGATCTGAAAAAGCGCCTGGGCAATATCGTGTGCGCCTACACGCGCGAGGGCAAACCGGTGCGCGCGCGCGACCTGAAAGTCGACGGTGCGATGACCGTGCTGTTGAAGGACGCGCTGAATCCGAATCTCGTGCAGACGCTCGAGAACAACCCGGCGTTCATCCACGGCGGCCCGTTCGCCAACATCGCGCATGGCTGCAACTCGGTGATCGCGACGGCGAGCGCGATGAAGCTCGCCGACTACGTCGTCACCGAAGCGGGCTTCGGCGCCGATCTCGGCGCGGAGAAGTTCGTCGACATCAAATGCCGCAAGAGCGGCCTCAGGCCGGACGCGGTGGTGATCGTCGCCACGATCCGCGCGCTCAAGTACCACGGCGGCGTCGACCTCAAGGAGGTGACGAAGGAAAACCTCGCCGCGCTCGAGAAAGGCATCGCCAACCTCGAGCGTCATGTCAACAACGTGCGCAACCATTACGGCTTGCCGTGCGTCGTGTCGATCAATCGCTTCAATCACGACACGCCGGGGGAGATCGAGCTCCTCCAGCGCAAGATGGCGCACCACGAGGCGCCAGTGATCCTCGCCACGCACTGGGCCGATGGCGGCAAGGGCGCGGCGGACGTGGCGCGCGCGGTGGTCGAGCTCATCGACAAGACGCCGGCGAATTTCAAGTACGTCTACGATGAAGAGCAGCCGCTCTGGGACAAGATGCGCACCATCGCCACCCGGATCTACGGGGCGAGCGATGTGACCGCCGATACCAAGGTACGCAACCAGGTCAAGAAGCTGCAGGAGGAAGGCTACGGGCGCTATCCGGTGTGCGTGGCGAAGACGCAATATTCCTTTTCCACCGATCCGCAGCTGCGCGGCGCGCCCTCGGGCCATGTAATCAACGTGCGCGAGGTTCGCCTCGCAGCGGGCGCGGAGTTCGTCGTCATGGTGTGCGGCGACGTCATGACCATGCCGGGGCTGCCGAAGGTGCCCTCGGCGGAGAGAATCGATCTGGTGGACGGCAAAGTGGTCGGGCTGTTCTAGAATCCCGCGATGCTAGAGACCCTCGTGTCGCCCGAGTTCTGGATCGGACTCGGGGTCATCATCTGGGTCAACATCATCCTGTCGGGCGACAACGCGGTGGTGATCGCGCTCGCTGCGCGCTCGCTGCCCAAGCACCAGCAGAAGCAGGCGATCTTCTGGGGCGCAGGCGCGGCAGTGGTGCTGCGCATCGCGCTCACCATCGTGGCGGTGAAGCTGCTCGAGTTTCCCTACCTCAAGCTCGCGGGCGGAGCGGCGCTGCTCTGGATCGCGGTGAAGCTCCTCGTGCCGCAAGACGAGGACGACGGCGAGGTCGCGGCGAGCACGCAGCTCTGGGGCGCGGTCAAGACCATCCTCATCGCCGATCTCATCATGAGCACCGACAACGTCATCGCGGTGGCCGCCGCGGCTAAGGGCAGCATCCTCTTGCTGGTGCTCGGTCTCGTGATCAGCATCCCGCTCGTCATCTTCGGCGCCACGCTGCTGATGGTATTGATGGAGCGCTATCCGATCATCATCACGCTCGGCGCGGCGGTGCTCGGCTGGACGGCCGGAGAAATGGGCGTCACTGATCCGGCGGTCGCGGACTGGGTGAAGGCCAACGCGCACTGGCTCGACTGGATCGCGCCCGTCGTCGGCGCCGTCCTGGTGGTCGTGGTGGGCAAGGCGCTCGCGCGCCGCAAGGAGCCTAAGGGTGAGGCGAGCGTTCCATGAACGTGCAATGATGTAGCGTTGTCTTAAACACAACTCAGATCCAAAAAGGAGGATGGTCGTATGAACGGACAAACCGCCTCGATGCCGCAAGGCAGGCTGTCGGGACGCTGGTGGCAGCTCTTGTTCGGCATCATCTGCATGACGATGATCGCCAACCTGCAGTATGGCTGGACGCTCTTCGTCAATCCGATCGATGCGAAATTCCACTGGGGCCGCGCCGCGATCCAGGTCGCGTTCACCATCTTCGTGCTGACGGAAACCTGGCTCGTGCCAATCGAAGGCTACCTCGTCGACCGTTTCGGTCCGCGCCCGGTCGTGCTGGTCGGCGGCGTTCTGTGTGCGATCGCGTGGGCGATGAACTCGGTCGCGGGCTCGCTCACCATGCTCTACGTCGCCGCGGCCATCGGCGGCACGGGCGCCGGAGCGGTGTATGGCACCTGCGTCGGCAACGCGGTGAAGCTGTTCGCCGAGCGGCGCGGGCTCGCCGCCGGGCTGACCGCGGCCGGCTTCGGCGCGGGCTCGGCGCTCACCATCATTCCGATTTCCAACATGATCAAGGCCGATGGCTACGAGAAGGCGTTCTTGTATTTCGGCCTCGGGCAAGGCATCGTCGTGCTGATCATCGGCATGCTGCTCACTGATACGCGGCGCATCACCGCGGCGGTCTCGGTGGTAAGCGAGAAGCTGCAGCAGGCGCGGCGTGATTTCCGGCCGATGGAAATACTTCGCTACCCGGTCTTCTGGGTCATGTACGTGATGTTCGTGCTGGTCGGCGCGGGCGGCCTGATGGCCACCGCGCAGCTCGCGCCGATCGCCAGGGACTTCAAGATCGCCGAGATCCCGGTGAGCATCATCGGCATCACGCTGCCGGCGCTCACCTTCGCGCTGTCGATCGACCGGGTGCTGAACGGGCTCACGCGGCCGTTCTTCGGCTGGGTGTCGGACAACATCGGGCGGGAGCTCACCATGCTCATCGCCTTCGGCTTGGAGGCGATCGGCATCTTCGCGCTCTACCGCTATGGCCAAGACCCGCTGCACTTCGTGATCTTGAGCGGCCTCGTGTTCTTCGCCTGGGGCGAGATCTATAGCCTCTTCCCGTCGACCTGCACCGACACGTTCGGCGCGCGCTATGCCACTACCAACGCCGGCTTGCTCTACACCGCGAAGGGCACCGCCTCGCTGCTGGTGCCGCTCGCCAACGTGCTGATGAGCGCGACGGGCAACTGGCACGCGGTGTTCGTCGTTGCGGCGATCATGAACGCGGTGGCCGCGCTCATGGCGTGGTTCGTGCTGCGGCCGATGCGCCGCGCGCACAAGGCGCGCGTCGCAGCACAGGCGGGCGCGGCGCCCTCGTTCAGGGCAGCTTCTGCTTGAGGCGCGAGAGCGTCTCCGGGGTGAGATTGAGGTAGGCGGCGAGCTCCTTCTTCGGGATGCGCCCGGCGAGCTCGGGGTGCTTCCTCTGGAAGCGCGCGAGGCGCCCGGGCGCATCGAGCAGATGCAGCGTGATGGTGTGCGCCATCACCTCCGACATGAGCCTCATCACCTCGTACTCGAAACGTAGCTTCATCTCGAGATGGCGCTCGAGGAACTGCGCCCACAGCGCGAGCGGCAGCTCGGCGCTGCGCACCTGGGTGACGGCGACGATCGAGTAGGGCAGCGGCGTGCGCAGCCGCCAGGCCGCGTAGGAGGTGTCCATCTCGCCTTCGGCGGCGAAGCGCAGGATCATCTCGCGCCCGTGCGGATTGGACACCACGCGCTTTACCATGCCCTCGAGAACGAAGAACTGCTGCATCTGCTCGTCGCCCTGGCGCACCAGCAGATCGCCCTTGCGGTGCTCGCCGATCGCGAGGAGGGGCTCGAGCTCGCTCCATTGCGCCGCGCTCATGCCGCGCAGCGCCTGGTTCTGCCGCAGCTGCAGCCGGATCGAGTTCCTCTGGGGATGCGAAGCGAGATTCACGAACGCGCGATTGTAGGCCCTTGACCTCAGTCAAGGCCGCAGCCGGGCGGCCTTCCTACCATAGCCCTCCCGCACGGAGGCATTCCCATGGGCACCGCCGAACCCCACGTCGCCAGCAGCGCCGCAACGCAACTCACCGACGGCTTCCAGCTCGTCATCGATGCCCTGAAGCTGAACGGCATTGACATCCTCTTCGCGCTGCCCGGCATCCCGATCACCGATCTCACGCGCCGCGCGCAGGCCGAGGGCCTGCGGGTGCTTTCGTTCCGCCACGAGCAGAACGCGGGCTACGCCGCTTCGATCGCCGGCTTCCTCACGCAGAAGCCCGGCATCTGCCTCACTGTGTCGGCGCCCGGGTTCCTGAACGGCATGAACGCGCTCGCGCATGCCACGACGAACTGCTTTCCGATGATCCTGATCAGCGGCTCGAGCGAGCGCGAGATCGTCGATCTGCAGCAGGGCGACTACGAAGAGCTCGACCAGCTCGCCATCGCCAAGCCGCTCGCCAAGGCCGCTTACCGCGTGCTGCATGCGGAGGACATCGGCATCGGCATCGCGCGCGCTATCCGCGCCGCCTGCTCCGGCCGCCCGGGCGGCGTCTATCTCGACCTGCCGGCGAAGCTCTTCGCGCAGGCGATCGACGCCGAGGCGGGCAAGCGCACGCTCATCAAGGTGGTGGATCCCGCGCCCAAGCAGATTCCCGCGCCCGAGGCGGTGAAGCGCGCGCTCGATTTACTTCGCTCGGCGAAGAAGCCGCTCATCATCCTCGGCAAGGGCGCGGCGTACGCGCAAGCCGATGCAGAAATAAAAAATCTCATCGAGAAAACCGGGATCCCGTACCTGCCCATGTCGATGGCGAAAGGGCTGCTGCCGGACACGCACGAGCAATGCGCTTCCGCCGCCCGCTCGTTCGTGCTGCCTGCGGCCGACGTCGTGATGCTGATCGGCGCGCGCCTGAACTGGCTGCTCTCGCACGGCAAGGGCAAGACCTGGGGCGGCAAGAGCGCGAAGGACTGGGGCGGCCAGAGGTTCATCCAGATCGACATCTCGCCGCAGGAAGCCGACAGCAACGTGCGCATCGATGCGCCGGTGGTCGGCGATATCGGTTCCTGCGTCTCGGCGATGCTGGCGAGTCTGGGCGGCTGGCAGAAGCCGCCGGCCGACTGGCTCAATGCGATCAGCGAGAAGAAGAAGGCCAACGTGGCGAAAATGGCCGAGACGCTGGCGAAGAATCCCACGCCGATGAATTTCCACAGCGCGCTTGCCGTCGTGCGCGACCTGATCAAAGCCAACCCCGACGCGATCCTGGTGAACGAAGGCGCGAATGCGCTCGACTTCACTCGCAGCATCGTCGATATGTACAAGCCGAGGAAGCGCATCGACGTCGGCACCTGGGGCATCATGGGCGTCGGCATGGGCTATTGCGTGGCGGCGGCGGTGGTGACTAAGCAGCCGGTGATCGCGGTCGAGGGCGACAGCGCGTTCGGCTTCTCCGGCATGGAGGTGGAAACGCTTTGCCGCTACAACCTGCCGGTGTGCATCGTGGTGATGAACAACAACGGCGTCTACAAAGGCACGGACCAAGACCCCACTGGCCGCGACCCGGCGCCGACGGTGTTCGTGAAGGGCGCACGCTACGACAAGATCATCGAGGCCTTCGGCGGTGTCGGCGTAAACGCGACGACGCCGGCCGAGCTGCGCAAGGCGATGGAAGAGGCGCTGCGCTCGAAGAAGCCGACGCTGATCAACGCAGTCATCGACGAAACGGCTGGCACCGAGAGCGGCCGCATCACCAGCCTGAATCCGTCGGCCGCGAAGAAGAAATAGATATGGAAGCTCTGAAAGGCGTACGCATACTGGACATGACCCACGTGCAGGCAGGGCCGACGTGCTCGCAGCTCCTCGCGTGGCTGGGCGCGGATGTCATCAAGTTCGAGAACCCGCAGGGCGACGCGACGCGCGCGCAGCTGCGCGACGTGCCGAACGCCGACAGCCTCTATTTCACGATGCTCAACTGCAACAAGCGCTCGATCACGGTGAACATGAAGAGCGCCGAGGGCAAGCAGGTGTTCGTCGATCTGCTGAAGAAATGCCACCTCATCATGGAGAACTTCGGCCCGGGCGTGCTCGACCGCTTCGGCTTTCCGTGGGAAAAGATCCGCTCGATCAACCCGAAGATCGTCATGGGCTCGATCAAGGGATTTGGCTCCACGGGCCCGTATGCGGACTTCAAGGCCTATGAGAACGTGGCGCAGGCGATGGGCGGTGCGATGAGCACGACCGGCGTGCCCGACGGCCCGCCGTTCGTCACCGGCGCGCAGATCGGCGATACGGGCACGGGCCTGCATCTGGCGATCGGGCTCCTCGCCGCGCTGCGCCAGGCCGAGCATACCGGCCAGGGCCAGTACGTCGAGGTGGCGATGATGGACGGCGTGATGAACCTCTGCCGCGTCAAGTTCCGCGACCACCAGCGGCTCGCCCACGGCCCGCTGTCGGAGTACTCGGTGCCCACGTACCAGGGAATGGGCGACGTGCCGCGCGCCGGCAACGATTCGGGCGGCGGGCAGCTCGGCAATGCGATTCACTGCAAGCCGAACGGGCCGAACGACTGGCTGTACGTCGTGGTGCAGGAAGCGGTGTGGGAAGACCTCGCGAAGCGCATCGGCCCGGAAGTGGGCGTGCCCGACATGGCAGCCGACCCGCGGCTGGCGACGATCGGCGAGCGGCGCAAGAACCAGAACCTGATGTGGGCGCTCATCAATCGCTTCGCCAAGAACTACACCAAGCGCGAGCTGATGGCGATCCTGAATCCGCTGGATGTGCCCTGCGGGCCGATCATGAGCACGGCGGACCTGGCGAACGACGAGCACGTGCGCGGGCGCGACATGTGGGTCGAGCTCGACCATCCGCAGCGCGGCAAGTGGTACAACGTCGGCATGCCGATCAAGCTGTCGGCTTCGCCGGCCGTGATCAAGCGCAGCCCGACGCTCGGTGAGCACACCGAAGAAATCCTGCGCGAGGTGCTCGGCTACGATGAAGCGCGCATCGCGGCGCTGAAGAGCGCAGGCGCGTTCTCCCTCCCGCCGAAGACGCCGAAGAAGGCGGAGGCGCTCTGACATGCGCGTCGCGATCATCGGCCAGCAGGACTTCGGCAAAGCGGTGCTGGAAGCATTTCTCGCGCGCGGCGACCAGGTCGCCGGCGTTTTCTGCGCGCCGGAAAAGCCTGGCGCGCGCGTCGATGCGCTGAAGGCCGCGACGCAGGAAAAGGGCCTTCCGGTGCTCCAGTTTGCATCGCTGAAAAGCGACGAGGCGCGCGCGGCGATGAAGAAGTTGAACGCCGACATCGGCATCATGGCCTTCGTGCTGCAGTTCGCGCCGCAGGACTTCGTGAGCATCCCGCGCCAGGGCATGATCCAGTACCACCCGTCGCTGCTGCCGAAGTACCGAGGTCCGTCGTCGATCAACTGGCCGATCATCCGCGGCGATACCAAGACCGGGCTCAGCATCTTCCGGCCCACTGACGGCCTGGACGAAGGGCCGCTCATCCTGCAAAAGGAAACGCCCATCGGCCCGGACGACACGCTCGGCAGCGTGTATTTCGACCGCCTTTTCCCGATGGGCGTGAAGGCGATGCTGGAAGCGGCCGATCTCGTGGTGGCCGGCAAGCATCGCGAGACGGTGCAGGACGAGTCGCAGGCGAGCTACGAAGGCTGGTGCCGCAAGGCTGAGGCGCGGCTCAATTGGGCGAATCACGTCGACTTCATCTACAACACGATCCGCGGTTGCAACCCGGCGCCCGGCGCTTGGACCGCGCTCGCCGGACAGGAACTGCAGATCTACGATGCGCGCAAGCACATCGTGCGCACCTTCGGCGCGGTGAAGGGCAAGCTCGGCGAAGTCGTTGAAGTTACGGACAAGAGCTTCCAGGTCAGCGCGCAGGGCGGACGCATCGAAGTGCTGCGCGCAAAGCTCGGCGAAGGCAAAAAGCTTGCCGCCGCCGAACTTCTCTCGATGGGTGCGATCAAGGCGGGAATGCTGCTCGGCGCTTGAAGCGTGCGAGAAGTCGCGGGCCATTTGACGCGGCGAATGTTGGGCTGCAACAATGCGCCTCAGGGCTCTGTCTTCAGGGGAGTTGTGACCGCGCGCCCGGCCTCAGTGCCCAATGAGGCCGTAGCGTAGAATTTTTTCGCGGAACAACGAGGGGAGAGGCGCGCGGTGCAAGCGGGTGTGTGGAAGACCGACCGGTTCCTCGGCGTCGCCGTCGTGGTGCTCGCGTGAGCATGGACCTGACGCAGACGCTCGAGATCGCCACCTGCACCGACCCGGGCATGGTGCGCTCTCACAACGAGGATTCGATCGCGGCGGACCCGGCGAACGGCCTCGTGGTGCTCGCCGACGGCATGGGCGGCTACAACGCGGGCGAGGTGGCGAGCGGCATGGCCACCACCGTCATCGTCACCGAGATGCGCCAGATCCTCGCCAATGCGCGTCCCTACGAGATCGACCAGAAAAACAACCAGGAAGTCGCCGCGCTCCTGTTGCGCGAGCAGGTGCTGAAGGCGAACAGCTCCATCTACCAGGCGGCGCAAAGCCAGCCGCAATACGCCGGCATGGGCACGACGCTGGTGGTGTGTCTGTTCTACGACAACCGCGTGCTCGTCGCCCACCTGGGCGATTCGCGGCTCTACTTGATGCGCGAGGGCAAGTTCAGGCAGGTGACGCGCGACCATTCGCTGCTGCAGGAGCAGATCGACTCCGGAATCATCACCGCCGAGCAGGCGAAGAGGGCCGCGCACAAGAACCTGGTGACGAAGGCGCTCGGCATCGATCCGACGGTGGAGCCGGAGATCCACGAATACCCGACCAAGCCGGGCGATATCTATCTGCTGTGTTCGGATGGCCTGTGCGACATGGTGGAGGACGAAGACATCGGCATGACGCTGCATGCGCTGGGGGGCAACCTCAAGCTCGCCGCCCAGCAGCTCGTGCAGATGGCCAATGACAACGGGGGCCGAGACAACGTTTCGGTTATACTGGTCCGGGTCCTCAGGGAGTACCCCGGCCCGCGCGGCGTCATGGCTAAGATGTTCGCGTGGTTAAAATAAGCTCCCAATAGGGCGGCTATGGCGAAATTGATACTCAGCATGGATGGCCTCGTTCTCAAGGAAATCCCCTTGACGAAGGAGCGAACCACCATCGGCCGCAAGCCCCACAACGACATCCAGATCGACAACCTCGCGGTGAGCGGCGAGCACGCCGTGATCGTGACCATCCTCAACGACTCGTTCCTCGAGGATCTGGGCAGCACCAATGGCACGATCGTGAACGGCAATCCGATCAAGAAGCATTTCCTGCAGAACAACGACGTCATCGAACTGGGCAAATACAAGCTCAAGTTCGTCGGCGAGGCGGCGCCCGCGGCGACCGGCGAAAAGGCGGACTTCGAGAAGACCATGGTGCTGCGCCCGGCGGCGATGAAGGCCGCGCAGGCCGCTGGCGCCGGCGCCGGTGCCCAGGCAGCCGTCGCCCAGCGCCAGGCCGCGGTGCAGGCGGCCGGGGCGAGCGCCACCGCCGCAGGTATCGCCGACAAGGACGCGCGCTCGACACCTGCGCCTGCCGCGCCGAGCGCGGCCGCGCCGACGAAACCGGTGCAGCCGCTCGGGGCGATCCAGCTCCTTTCGGGCGGCAACGCCGGCAGGGAGCTCGAGCTCACCAAGCCCCTCACCACGCTCGGCAAGCCCGGCGTTCAAGTGGCGGTGCTGACGCGGCGGCCGCAAGGCTACTTCATCACCCATGTGGAAGGCGACAAGCGGCCGACGGTCAACGGCCAGGAAATCGGCGCTGCGCCCCACTCGCTCAAGGATCACGACGTCATTGAACTGGCTGGCGTCAAGATGGAATTCTTCCTGAAGGCCTGAAAGGCCGACGCTGAGACAGCACCTCGTAAGGATCGGACTCGGCCTTGCGATCGTGCTCCTGCTGGTAGGCCAGGCGCTTGGCCTCTACCCGGTCGGTTTCGTCACCCAGCTCGACAACCTGATCTACGACGCGCGGCTGGCGGTGACCATGCCGCGCGGCGTCGAGCGGCGCATCGTCATCCTCGACATCGACGAGCAGAGCCTCGGCGAGCTCGGCCACTGGCCGTGGAGCCGACATCTCATGGCCGAGCTCATCGACAAGCTCTTCGTGCGCCACGGCGTCGCGCTGGTCGGCTTCGACGTGGTGTGGGCGGAACACGATGCGAGCTCGGGCATCGATGCGCTCGACCGGCTGGCGCGCGAGCTGCCGCAGCTGCGGTCGGCGTACGCAAGACTGCGCCCGGGGCTCGACTTCGACGCGCGCTTCGCCGCTGCGATGAAGGGCCGAGCGGTCGTGCTCGGCTACTACTTCAACAGCGAGGCGCGCGCCGTGCGCGCCAATGTGATCCCCAAGCCCGTGCTTCCCGCGGGCAGCTTCAGCGGCCGCCGGGCCGAGTTCCACCAGTGGCAGGGCTACACCGGCAACCTGCCCGCGTACCTCGAGAGCGCGGCCGCCGCGGGACACATCAACCAGCTCGCCGATGCCGACGGCGTGCTGCGCCGGATGCCGCTCATCGCCGAGTTCGGCGGCGAGTACTACGAGTCGTTTTCGCTCGCCGTGTTCCGCACGCTGCTCGCCAAATCGCTTGGCGCGCCGCCCGCGCTCGAGCCCGGATTCAAGGACGACGCGCTCGAGACGCTGAAGGTCGGGCCCTTCGAGATCCCGGTCGATGAGAACGCCGCCACGCTGATTCCGTACCGCGGGCACAAGGCGAGCTTCGAATACGTGCCCGCCGCCGATGTGCTGAAGGACCGCGTCGCGCCCGGAACCCTCAAGGACAAGATCGTGCTGGTCGGTGCCACGGCGCCGACGCTCGGCGACCTGCGCTCGACGCCGGTCGACAACGTGCTCCCCGGCGTCGAGGTGCACGCCAACATGCTCGCCGGCATGCTCGAGCAGGACTTCAAGCGCCGGCCCTGGTACACGCTCGGCGCGGAGGTCGTGCTGGTCCTCGTCGGCGGCACCGTGCTCGCGCTTCTCATCCCGATGCTTTCGGCGCTGTGGGCGACGCTTGCGGTGGCCGTCGGCACGGCGCTGATCGTCGGCTTCAACGTCACGGTGTGGCAGCACGGTGGCCTCGTGCTGCCGCTCGCGAGCTCGCTCCTCATGGTGCTCGCCCTCTATACGATGAACATGGCGTACGGCTACTTCGTCGAATCGCGCGCCAAGCGCCAGTTCACCGAGCTCTTCGGCCAGTACGTGCCGCCGGAGCTGGTGCGCCAGATGGCGCGCGATCCGCGGCGCTACAACATGGCACCGAAGAGCGCCGAGCTGACGATTCTCTTTTCCGACGTGCGCGGCTTCACCGGCATCTCCGAGGCGCTGAGCCCCGAGGCGCTGCGCGAGTTCATCAACGACTACCTCACCACGATGAGCGAGATCATCCGCGGCCGCCACCGCGGCACGCTCGACAAGTATATCGGCGACGCCATCATGGCGTTCTGGGGCGCGCCGGTCGAGGATGCGCAGCATGCGCGCAACGCCGTACTTGCCGCATTGCATATGCAGACCGCCTGCCACATGCTGAACCAGCGTTTTTCCGTGCGCGGCTGGCCGCAGCTTGCCATCGGCGTCGGCATCAACACGGGCACGGTGCGCGTCGGCGACATGGGCTCGAAGCTCCGCCGTGCCTACACGGCGATGGGCGACGCCGTGAACGTCGCCTCACGCCTCGAAGGCCGCACCAAGCACTATGGTGTCGGCATCCTCGTGGGCGAGAGCACGCGACAAAGGGTCGAGGACGTGGCGTTCCGCGAAGTCGACCGCATCAAAGTGAAAGGCAAAGACGAAGCGATCACGATCTATGAGCCTCTCGGCCTCGCGGTCGAGCTCGAAGCGCAAAGCGAGGCGGAGCTCAGAATCTGGGGCCAGGCGCTGCGCGCCTACCGCGCGCGCAACTGGGACCTGGCAGAGGTCAATCTTCTCAATTTGCAACGGCTGGCTCCAGGCTGCATGCTGTACCGCATGTATGTGGAACAAATCACACGCGCGCGCAGCACGCCGATGACCGCCGACTGGGAGCCGGTCACGGTGTTCGACGAGAAGTAGCCGCCGGCATGCGCCTGCGCGTGCTCGGTTGCTCCGGCGGCATCGGCGGGCGGCACCTGCGCACGACCTCCTTTCTCGTCGACGGCGACATCCTGATCGACGCCGGAACCGGCGTCGGCGATCTCACGCTCGCCGAGCTCTCGCAGATCGACACGATCTTCATCACGCATTCGCACCTCGATCACGTCACCTCGATCCCGTTCCTGGTCGACACGGTGGGCGGCATGCGCAGCAAGCCCTTGGTGGTCTATGCGACGCGCGCGACGATCCAGATCATGCGCAATCACCTGTTCAACTGGTCGATCTGGCCCGACTTCAGCGAGATCCCGAGCGCCGAGGCGCCGTTCTTGCGCTACGAGGAGATTGCGGTCGGCGAGACCGTGCGGTTCGGCGCGCGCAGCATCACCGCGCTGCCGGCGCGCCATACGGTGCCGGCGGTCGGCTACCACCTCGACAGCGGCGCGGCGAGCCTGGTGTTCACGGGCGACACCGGCCCGAACGACGCGCTCTGGCGCGAGGTGAACCGCATCTCGAATCTCAAGTTCCTGATCATCGAGACCGCGTTCTCGAACAAGGAGCGCGCGCTCGCCGAGATGTCGCGCCATCTCTGTCCGGCGACCCTTGCCGAGGAGCTCGCCAAGCTCGAGCTCGACGCCGAGGTGTACATCACGCACCTCAAGCCCGGCGAGATCGAGCCGACGATGCTCGAGATCGCGGAATGCGCGGGCAGGTTCCGGCCCCAGATGCTGCAGAACAACCTGGTGCTGGAGTTCTAGTGTCCGACGCGCGTCCGACGCCCACGCAGCTTGCCGCGCTCGCGCCGCTCGCCGGGCTCACGCCTGAGCGGCTCGCCGAGCTCGCCGAGCTCGCGCTCGTCGAGCGCGCGCCGCGGGGCAGCGATCCGCTGCGCGAGCGCCAGCCGGGACGGGCGCTCTTCCTCGTGCAGGGCGAGCTCTTGCTCTCCTTCGAAGGCGGCGGCACGGTGGTGGTGGTCGGCGGCACGGGCGAGGGCTGCCAGGCACTCAACCGCGCGCGCCCGCCGATCGTGCGCAGCAAGGCGATCACCGATGTCGACCTGCTGGCGCTCGACGACGAGCTGCTCGAAGTGCTCGCCACCTGGGACCACGCGGTGAAGAACGACGCGCGCTTCGTGAACGGCGCCTTTGCGCTGAAGAACCTGAAGCATGGCGCGCTCGCGCCGCTGCCGGCCGCGCATGTCGAGGAGTTGCTCAAGCGCTTCGAGCGCATTCAGGTGGCGCGCGGCGAGGTGGTGATCCGCGAGGGCGACGAGGGCGACTACTACTACCTGGTGGCGGCGGGTCGCCTGCAGGTCGAGCGCGTCGTCGGCGGCGCGAAAGTGCTGCTCGCGGAGCTGAAAAGCGGCGACGCCTTCGGCGAGGAGGCGCTCGTCTCTGAGGCGAAGAGAAACGCCACGGTCCTCGCGCTCACTGCGGGCGAGCTCCTGCGCGTGCGCCGGCACGACTTCAACGAGCTCTTGCGCGAGCCGCTGCTGCGGCGGCTCACGTTCCACGAGGCGGTGCAGAAAGTGGGCGGCGGCGCGTCGTGGCTCGACGTGCGCTATCCCTCGGAATACCAGCACGACAAGCTGCCCGGCGCGATCAACGTGCCGCTTGCCGAAGTGCGCAATATGTTCGCGGTGCTCGATCGCTCGCGCGAATATGTGGCTTATTGCCAGAGCGGCCGGCGCAGCGCCGCCGCGGCGTTTCTCTTTGCGCAGCGCGGCTTTCGCATATGGCTGCTGGAGGGTGGCCTGAAGCAGGCCGCCGAACGGCGCCCTGCGGGCAAAAAGCTTTGGTAAATCAGGGTGTCTGACGCTATCATGAATCACAGGGCAAGCAGGGAGGCCAAAGCATGAGCGCAGTCCTCAGTCCGGCGGCGGCGCAGACCGACGTCGCCGCACGCCTTGCGTTCCAGAAGCAGCTGCAGGCGGTCACCAACAAGATCCACGCCACCAACAACATCGACGAGATCATGCTCGAGGTGAGCACGGACGTGTGCGCGCTCTTCAACGCCGACCGGCTCACCATCTACTCGGTGGGCGAGGACAGGCAGGCGATCGTCTCCAAGGTGAAGACCGGCCTCAACTCCTTCAAGGACCTGAAGCTGCCGATCGCCGAGCACTCGATCGCTGGCTACGCGGCGCTTTCCAAGAAGACCATCAACATCAAGGACTGCTACGACGAAGGCGAGCTGCGCGCGATCAATGCCAACCTGCGCTTCCTGCAGGAAGTCGACAAGCGCACCGGATACCGCACCAAGCAACAGCTCGTCGCGCCGATCGTCGAGGGCGGCTCGAACGAGCTGATCGGCGTCATCCAGATCATCAACAACAAGGCGGGCGTTCCTTTCGGCGCGCTCGCCGAGGAAGGGGTGAGCGAGCTCTCGCAGACGCTCGCCATCGCCTTCAAGCAGCGCCAGAAGCCGCAGCTCGCGAAGACCAAGTACGACTACCTGATCGCCGACGCCGTGCTCTCGGCGGGCGAGTTCGACCTCGCCGCGCGCCAGGCGAGGAAGAAGGCGATCGACATCGAGCAGGTGCTGACCGATGAGTTCCAGGTGAAGATCCCGGCGATCGGCCACGCGCTCGCCAAGTTCTTCGGTGTGCCCTACGAGCCGTACAAGGCAGACCGGGTGAAGCCCGGCGAGCTGCTGAAGAACCTGAAGCGCGAATACGTCGAGGGCAACGTGTGGGTGCCGATCGACGAGACGAAGGAAGGCATCGTCGTGCTGTGCCTCGACCCCGAGCGCATCCGCTCCTCGCGCATCGCCTCGAACGTCTTTCCGAAGTCGCGCCTGAGCTACCGGGTGACGACGCACAAGGAATTCAGGGAGACCCTGAACCAGTTCTACGGCGCTGAAGCGGCCATGGCGGACCTCGGCAATGTCCAGGACCTCCTTTCCGGCATGGAAGGCGAGGACCCGGGCGAGGCGCTGGAAACTGCGGGCGACGAAGCCTCGGCGGCTGCGGACAACGAGCTCGTGAAGCTCGTCAACAAGGTGATCGTCGACGCCTACAACCAGGGGGCCTCCGACATTCATGTCGAGCCCTATCCGGGCAAGGCGAAGACCGAGATCCGCTTCCGCAAGGACGGCTCGCTCGGTCCCTACATCGAGGTGCCGGCGAGCTACCGCGCGGCGATCGCGGCGCGCATCAAGATCATGTGCGACCTCGACATCTCCGAGAAGAGGAAACCCCAGGACGGGAAAATCAAGTTCAAGAAGTTCGGCCCGCTCGACATCGAGCTGCGCGTCGCCACCATCCCGACCGCCGGCGGCGTCGAGGACATCGTCATGCGTATCCTCGCCGCCGGCGAGCCGATGCCGCTCGAGAAGATGGGCTTCTCGGGCGCCAACCTCGAAAAGCTGCAGGCCACCGTCTCCAAGCCCTACGGCCTGTTCTTCGTCTGCGGCCCGACCGGCTCGGGCAAGACGACCACGTTGCACTCGGTGCTCAAGTTCCTGAACACGCCCGACACCAAGATCTGGACCGCCGAGGATCCGGTCGAGATCACGCAGAAGGGCCTGCGCCAAGTGCAGGTCAACCGCAAGGCGGGGCTCGACTTCGCCGCGGTGATGAAGGCATTCCTGCGCGCCGACCCGGACATCATCATGGTCGGCGAGATGCGCGACAAGGAGACCACGGCGACCGGCATCGAGGCCTCGCTCACCGGCCACCTGGTGTTCGCCACGCTGCACACGAATTCGGCGCCCGAATCGATCATCCGGCTGCTCGACATGGGCATGGACCCGTTCAACTTCTCCGACGCGCTGCTCGGCATCCTGGCGCAGCGCCTGGCGAAGCGCCTGTGCTCCTGCAAGCAGACCTATACGCCCGAGCCGGCGGAGCTCACCGCGTTCCTGCGCGAGTACTGCGAGGAGCTCATGAACACGCCGCGCTTCAAGGCCGATCCGAAGGGCTCGATGGAGGCGGTCTACAAGGAGTGGGTAAGGATCTACGGCAACGACCGCGGCCAGCTCACCTTCTACAAGCCCGTGGGCTGCGACAAGTGCGGCGGCAGCGGCTTCAAGGGGCGCTGCGGCCTGCACGAGCTGCTGATTGCGACCGACAGGCTGAAGAAGCTGATCCAGGAGCACGCGCGCGTCGCCGAGATGCTCGCGCAGTGCCTGGACGACGGCATGCGCACCCTCAAGCAGGACGGCCTGGAGAAATGCCTCTCCGGCGTCACCCACATCAAAGAGGTGCGCGCCGTCTGCATCAAGTGACGGCGCGATAGCCGGAGCCATGGGCGCAAGCATCGACCGCACGCAGGGCTTGCGCTTTCCAGGCGGCGCGGCGGCGAGCGCCGCCGACGATCTCGTCCAGCGCCTCGATCAGCTGAACGCCATCGGCGCGTCGCTCTCGGCCGAGCGCGACATCAACCGGCTGCTCGAGGCGATCCTCACCGCGGCGAAGACCATCACCCGGGCCGACGGCGGGACGCTCTATCGCCTCACCGAGGAGAAGACGTTGCGCTTCGAGATCGTGCGCACGAGCTCGCTCAAGTACTACCTCGGCGGCACGACCGGCAACCCGGTGCCGTTCTACCCGATCCAGCTCTACAAGGACGGAAAACCGAACCAGACCATGGTCGCGGCGCAGGCGGCGCTCACCGGCAACACCATCAACATCGCCGATGCCTACACCGCGGAGGGCTTCGATTTCACCGGCACGCGCGCCTTCGACGCGAAGACGGGCTACCGCTCGAAGTCTTTCCTCACCGTGCCGATGAGGAACCACGAGGGCGAGACGATCGGCGTGCTGCAGCTCATCAACGCGCAGGATCCCCGCTCCGGCGAGATCGTGGCCTTTTCGGCCTCCGACCAGCGCCTCGCCGAATCGCTCGCCTCGCAGGCCGCCGTCGCACTCGCGAACCGCATGCTGATCAACCAGCTCGAGAGCCTGTTCGAGTCGTTCATCAGCCTGATCAACGGCGCGATCGACGAGAAGTCGCCTTACACGGGCGGCCACTGCCAGCGGGTACCGGTGCTCACCATGCTGCTCGCCGAGGCGGTGAATGAGACGACCGAGGGTCCGCTTGCCCAGTTTCGCATGACGGACAAGGACCGCTACGAGCTCAAGATCGCCGGCCTCTTGCACGACTGCGGCAAGGTGACAACGCCGGTGCACGTGGTGGACAAGGCGACCAAGCTCGAGACCATCTTCGACCGCGTGCAGCTCATCGACACGCGCTTCGAGGTGCTCAAGCGCGACCTCGAGATCGAGTCGCTCAAGCGCCGCGCCTCGATGAGCCGCATGGAGATGGCCGACGACGAGGCGCGCCTGCGCGATGAGTTGCGCCGTCTCGACGAGGATCGAAAGTTCCTGCACGCCTGCAACATCGGCAGCGAGCGCATGCGCGACGAGGACATCGAGCACGTCAAGCGCATCGCACGCTACCGCTGGCGCGACGTCTCCGGCCACGAGGCCGATTTCCTCACCGCCGACGAGGTGAGGAACCTGACCATCCGTGCCGGCACTCTCACCGAGGACGAGCGCAAGATCATCAACCACCACATCGTCGCCACCATCAAGATGCTGGAGTCGCTACCCTGGCCGCGGCACCTCACGAACGTGCCGGAATACGCGGGCGGCCACCACGAGCGGATGGATGGCAAGGGCTATCCGCGCGGCCTCACGCGCGAGCAGATGTCGGTGCAGGCGCGCTGCATGGGGATCGCTGACATCTTCGAGGCGCTCACCGCCAAAGACCGCCCCTACAAGAAGGGCAAGACGCTGTCGGAGTCGCTCCAGATCCTCGGGCGCATGAAGGAAAATCACCATGTCGATCCCGACCTCTTCGACGTCTTCGTGCGCCGCAAGGTGTACCGACGCTACGCCGAGATGTTCCTCGACAAGGAGCAGATGGACGAGGTCGACGAGTCGAAGATCCCTGGCTACCAGCCCTAGGCAGGCGGGATTTCCCCGCACCATTTGCGCCACATTTGGCGATAGGCGTGCTCCAAGTCGCGCGTGAACCGTTCCTCATCCATCAGCGCTGACGCGCGCATGCGCTCGCGCAGCGAGCCGCGCAGCTCTGCCAGAAGCTCGCGCTCGCCTGCAAATCGCGCTGCGCGGCGCACGTAATCCCCGGCATCAGCGGCGATCCAGTCGGAAAGCCCGACGGCGCTCAGAACGCTGGCGGCGCTTCGTGAAACGGACCGCGAACCCGGGGCCGTTATGACCGGCACGCCCATCCAGAGCGCGTCACAGGTCGTCGTGCCGCCGCTGTAGGGCATGGTGTCGAGCGCAATATCCACCGCGTCGAAGCCGCGGAGATAGTCCTCCAGCGCCCTGTATGGCACGGTGGTGATGCGCTCGGGGCCCACTTCTGGCCCGACCAGGTCGCGCCGCAAGTCATCCTCGGTGCGGCCTCGCGGTACGCCGACAATGACGAGGCGCGAATCAGGCACTGCCGCCAGAACTTGTGCCCATAGCCGGCGCGTCACAGGCGACATCTTGTTGGACTGGTGGAATGCACCGAAGGTAACAAAGCCTTCGTTCGCAGAGGGCGGTATGGCCGCCACCGGCGGCGAGAGGAACGGCCGGTAGCACCACTGGCTGTGCGGAAGCCTGATCAATCCCTCGGTGTGGTAGCGATCCGTGATTCCGGGCGGGTCGGCGAATCGATCGGAGATCCGATAGTCGATGCGCGTCAACCCGGTCGTATTCAGGTATCCGAGCCAAGTGACCTGAACGGGTGCAGGGCGCTGGGCCATCGTGGCGAGCTGCGGAATGCCGGAATGGCCTGCGAGGTCGACGAGGATATCGATCTTGTCGGCGACGATCGCGTCGGTGAGCTGGGCGTTCGACAGCCCGGTTGCGTCGCGCCATACGTCGGCACGCGCGGAAAGCTGCTGCGTGTAGTGTCACCACGTGGTAGCGGAAGTCGCCAGAGAGATAGCCGATGCGCAGCCGCCGCTGCGGGTCCGTGGCATTGCGAAAAGGCCCCCTGAGCGGGGCATACGCCTCCTCGATTCGCTTGCCGAATGCCGCGTGGCGGGCAAAAAGATCGGCGTCCGAAATGCGCTCGGAGCCGCACAGCGCGAAAAGCTCGGCCGATTCGAGGCCGAAGTCCTGCGGGCAATGCCGGCGGGCGACGCGATAATGCTCGAACGCTTCCTCGGTGCGGCACTGGGCGAGCAGGACTTCTCCGAGCATCCGGCACGTGCTGGCATGGCCCGGTTGAGCGGCGAGGGCACGGCGAAACGCGCTTTCCGCCTCCGCGAGGCGCAACTGGCGCCTGAGAATGCAGCCATAGTTGTGCAGCGCATCCGCCCAGTCAGGCCGCTGGGTGAGCACCGCTTCGAGCTCGGCCGTGGCACCCGCGAGGTCGCTTTGGGCGCACAGCACGTCGGACAATGCTGCGTGCGCGTCGGCGTTGCTCGGATCGATGGCGAGCGCACGCTGCAGCATGGTTCGCGCGTCGTCCAGGCGGTTCAGCGCTCTCAGTACGCCGGCGTAGTGGAAAAGCGCGCCGAAGTCGTCGGGCCGCTGGCGCAATGCCTCCTCGAGCTCGGTGCGCGCCTGCTGCCACTTGCCTTGCGAGGCAAGCACAGAACCGAGGACGATTCGCGCCTCCGGAAAATCCGGGCGGCCTTGCAGCGCGCGCGTCAGCAGCTCCTCGGCGCGCGAAAGCTCGCCGCGAACGTGCACCAGCTTGCCGAGGTTGTAATTCGCCGCCGGGTTGGCCGGGTCGGCAGCGAGGACCTGCTCGTATGAGCGAATTGCTCCCGTTCCATCGCCCATGGCCTCGAGCGCGATGCCAAGATTGATATGCGCCTTCGCATACCGGGGAGCGAGCGCCAGGGCTTGGCGATACAGCTCGCACGCCCGCAGAAGCTCACCACTATCTTCCGCGCGATTACCCTCGGCAATCAGCCGGTCGGCGCTATCGGTGGGTGCGGCTTGCATTTCTTCTTTCGGCTTCGACAACCATCCGAACACGCGCGGATTTTACGCTGTAGCCCAGCGCAGCCCTGCACATATAATCGCGGCGGCATGGTGCTGGATTGGTTCTCGAGGAAACACATCGACGAATTCGCAGACTCGATTGTCACCGAGCTGCGGCAGCAATTTCCGCAGGCGGGCGTCGACCTGTCGACCCGAAAGTCGGCGGAAAAGGCGCTGAGAACGCTCGATCGGATATTTAGCCGCATCAGCGCCTTCGCGGCCGAACGCCGGCCGAACCTTTACCAGAAGGCGTGCTTCGGCAATCGCATCAAGTGGGCGTTGAAGGAAGCGAGATATCCGGAGCCTTTCGTGGAAGCGGCAACGGATAAATTGGTGACCTACATGACCGTCACTTCGGCCCCTCGCCCAGCGTCACGTGGATAAGGGCCGGCAGCGCATGCGAGTGACGAAAATTGGCAGCCCGCTGCCGCGAAATGGACTATCGGGCTTACATTTGGTGACATTTTGAACGTACGGTGGCCCTTTGGGACCTATCAACTACGGCATGGAGATTGCGTGGTACGGGCAGGTCGGCTACAAAACCAACCGATCGATTCGCCCACCAAGAGAAAGGGAGTACCAAATGAGAACGCTGCAAAGGGGTTTCACCCTGATCGAGCTGATGATCGTGGTCGCGATCATCGGCATCCTGGCAGCGGTCGCGCTGCCGGCATATCAGGACTACACGATCCGCGCGAAGATGTCCGAAGTGGGGGCCCGCCACTGCGCCGTCTATCGACGGCTGGGGGTGCGAGATCCTCACCGTGTCGCAACAGACGAAGTACGTCAATGCGGTTCACACCGACGCTAACGGCGTGGTAAAGGCCACGGTACAGGGCATCGCCACCGTCGTGAACACGTCGGTGGTCACGCTCCTCCCGCTGTCGAACGCAACGACGCCGTCCACGATGACGGCCGGCGCAAGCCAGACGCTGTACGGCTGGCGCTGCGGAGCGTCGGGCGACGGCACGACAGTCAGCCCGAAGTATCTGCCGGGCTCCTGCCGCGGCTAATTAGTCGAGCTTAGCTTCAGGAAAGGTACCCTTCGGGGTACCTTTTTTTTTGAGGTGGGTGGTGTGTGACACGATGTCCTGGGTAACGAACATTGGCAGACATTGTCATGGCCGGCTGGCAGCTTTCGCGGTAGGCATGGACGTTGCGAGTCAAGCTGGACAGTAAAAAAAACCGGTCCATTCCACCAACAAGAGGGAGTACGGAAAAATGAGAACGCTGCAGAAGGGCTTCACCCTGATCGAGCTGATGATCGTGGTCGCGATCATCGGCATCCTGGCAGCGGTCGCGCTGCCGGCATATCAGGACTACACGATCCGCGCGAAGATGTCCGAAGTGATTCTTGCCATGAGCTCCTGCCGTACGTCGATTACGGAGGTGTACCAGTCGGGGCCCACCACCGCGCCAGCAGTCGACGGCTGGGGGTGCGAGATCCTCACCGTGTCGCAACAGACGAAGTACGTCAATGCGGTTCACACCGACGCTAACGGCGTGGTAAAGGCCACGGTACAGGGCATCGCCACCGTCGTGAACACGTCGGTTGTCACGCTCCTCCCGCTATCGGACGCCACGACGCCGTCCACGTTTACGGCCGGCTCGAGCCAGACCCTATACGGCTGGCGCTGCGGAGCGTCGGCCGATGGCACGACGGTCAGCCCGAAGTATCTGCCGGGCTCCTGCCGCGGCTAATTACCGAGCTTAACTTCAGGAAAAAGGTACCCTTCGGGGTACCTTTTTTTTGCTGGGGGGCAAAAGGGGTGTCCGAGTTGACGATCCTCATGCCCTGCCTCAACGAGGCCGCGACACTGGCGCAGTGCATCGCCAAGGCACGTGGCTTTCTCGAGCGCACGGGGTTTGATGGAGAAGTGCTGGTCGCCGACAACGGATCGGTCGACGGCTCTCGGGCGGTGGCCGAGCGCGCCGGAGCCCGTGTGGTCGAAGTCGCGCGGCGCGGCTATGGCGCGGCGCTGGCAGGAGGCATCGCCGCCGCGCGCGGCCGCTACGTCGTCATCGGCGATGCGGATGGCAGCTATGACTTCAGCCGCCTCGATGCCTTCGTAACCAAGCTGCGCGAAGGCTATCCGCTGGTGATGGGCAACCGCTTTCGCGGCGGCATCCGCAAAGGCGCCATGCCTTCGCTGCACCGCTACCTCGGCAACCCGGTGCTGAGCTTCCTCGGCCGGCTGTTGTTTCGGGCCAAGGTGGGCGATTTCCACTGCGGCCTGCGCGGCTTTGATCGCCAAGCGCTTGCATCGCTTAACCTGAGGACAACCGGAATGGAGTTCGCGAGCGAGCTCGTCGTGAAGGCATCGCTCGCGGGATGGCGCATCGCCGAAGTGCCGGTCATCCTGCACCCGGACGGGCGTGGACGAGCGCCGCATCTGCGCAGCTGGCGCGATGGCTGGCGGCATCTTCGGTTTCTTCTTCTCTTCAGTCCTCGCTGGCTGTTCCTCTATCCGGGCCTTGCCTTGCTTGGCGTGGGCATCGCTTTGACCACCGCGCTGTATTTCGCGCCGCTGCGTTTCTTCGGCGCGGGGCTCGATATTCACAGCATGCTGTACGCATCGGCCGCAACGCTCCTCGGCATGCAGCTCTGTTTGTTTGCCTTGTTCGCTCGCGTGTCGGCGCAAAACGGAGGACTGCTGCCGCGCCGACCGTCCCTGGACAGATTGCTCAGGATCCTTACGCTCGAGCGGGGCTTGCTGCTCGGCCTCGCGGTAGCGCTTTGCGGTCTGCTTTGGAGCGCTGCAGCTTTCTGGCAGTGGCGCGAAGCCGGCTTCGGCGCATTGGATCCGAGGGTGGTGATGCGTGACACGATTCCGGCAGCGGCCCTGATGGTGGCCGGAATGGAGATCATGCTCGCCTCGTTCCTGCTGAGCCTGCTCAGCTGGGACATCGACACCAGGGCGGCAAATGCCTGAGCTGTCGGTCGTGGTTCCGGCGTTTCGAGAGCGCGAGAACATTCCGGCGCTGCTGCAGGCGCTCGAGCAGGCGCTCGGCGGGCTCGACTGGGAGACGATTATCGTGGTCGATGACGCCTACGACGGCAGCGAAGTGCTGGTCCGCGAACGCGCGCAGCAGGACCGCCGTGTGCGCTGCCTCCACCGCATCGGCAGGCGCGGGCTTGCTTCGGCGTGCATCGAGGGCATGCTGGCAAGCTCCGCGCCGTACGTTGTGGTGATCGACGCCGACCTGCAGCATGACGAGAGATTGGTGCCGCAGCTCCTCGCAGCGGCGCGGCACGCGCAAGCCGATATCGCCGTGGCGAGCCGCTACATGGCGGGCGGCAGCACGGGCGAGCTCGCCCCGGGAAGAGTGCGCCTGAGTCGCCTGGCGATCGCCTTGAGCACGACCCTGTGCAAAGGTCTGACCGATCCGATGAGCGGATTCTTCCTCGTGCACCGGACTTTTCTCGATCGGGTCGTGCGCAACCTCTACGGGCGCGGCTTCAAGATCCTGCTCGATCTGATCGCCGCCGCGCGCGGCGAAATACGGGTCGTCGAGCTGCCCTATCGCATGCGAAGCCGCGCGTATGGCGAGAGTAAGCTCAGCGCGCGCGTCGTCGCGGAATTTTTCATGCTGCTGCTCTATCACCTCACGGGGCGACTGCTGCCAGCGCGCTTCTTCCTCTTTGCGGCCGTCGGCGTGACCGGCGTCGGCGTGCATCTGTGCGTGCTGTGGCCGGTTTTCGCGATGTCGCAGAATTTCCTGCTCAGTCAGGGCATCGCCACCTGGGCCGCCATGACGAGCAATTTCTTCCTCAATAACGTCTTCACCTACGGCGACCAGCGGCTGCGTGGGCGAGCGATGTGGCGCGGCCTGCTCACCTTCTACGCCGCCTGCGGCGTTGGCGCCCTCATCAATCTCGCGATCGCGGAGTGGCTCTTCCTGAAGGCGCTGCCCTACTGGGTGGCCGGACTTGGCGGCGCGGTCATCGCCGCCCTCTGGAATTTCTTCATGACGGCCTCTTTCACCTGGGGCGGCTCGACCGCCGCAAAACGCTGATGACCTCAGCAGAGCCGTTCCGGCCCAAGCGGGCAGATTGGCTGCAGGCCGGCATCGTCGCCGCGGCGCTCTTTGCGCTCTATGCGGCAAGCGCTCCTCGCAGCGTGGCCCTCGAGGATGACGGCCTTTTCATCCTGTCGAGCTATTTTCTCGGCATCGAGCATCCGCCTGGCTATCCACTGTTCACGCTGATCGGCCATCTCTTCACGTACTTGCCGTTCGCCTCTGTCGCCTACCGCGTGCACCTGGCGAGCGCCATGTTCGGCGCCTTGACTTGCGGTGCCGCCTGGCTGTGCGCCCGCGCGCTGGTTGGCGGGCGACTACCGGCTTACCTCGCGGCGCTCGCCCTTGGCGTGTCGCCGGTCTTCTGGTCGCAGGCGATCATCGCCGAGGTCTACACCCTCAATACTTTTTTCTTCCTCTCGCTCGTCTTCATGGGCCTGCAGGCCTGCCCGCCGTTCCTTCAGGGCGCTGCGAGCGGCCACGGCAGCCGGCTACTCCCGTGGATGGCGCTCGTTTTCGGCCTGAGCATGAGCAATCACTATCCGCTGATGCTGCTCGTCGCGCCGGCATTCGTCGTCCTGCTCTGGCCGCTGCGCCGGGAGCTGCTCCAGCGCTTCGGCGCCCTTTCCTGGCTCGTCATTCTCGGCCTCGCGCCCTATGTGTGGATGGTGCGCCGATCCTGGATGGCATTGCCGATCAGCTTCGACGGTCCCCTGGAAACCATCCAGGAGATCTTTTTTTTCCTGAGCCGCGCGGGGTACGCGGGTGTCGATCAGTCGGTGTCGGCGAGCTGGCTCGACCACGTGCGGTTCTTCGAATTTTTCTGCCGCGAGCTGCTGCGACAGTTCGCCGTCATCGGCACGCTCGCCGCCGCGGCCGGATTCGCTGTGCAGTGGCGCATCCTGGGACGGCGCGTGGCGGCGTTTATGACCGTCGCTTTCCTGATGCCCTCGGTCGTGCTGCTGCTACTCCTAGGCTTCGATTACGACTCGTTTCGCGCGCACGTGTTTCACGTCTATCCACTGCCGGCTTATGCGATCGGCGCGCTCTGGATGGCGCTGGGTTTTGCGTGGGCGGCACAGCGTTACGCGCTGCGGCCCGCGCACGAGCTCGCCGCCGGGGCTGCAGTCCTGGCGGTGATCTTCGCCGTTGGCGCCCGAATCAATCTCCTCGGCAGCGACGATTGGGGTGCGCAGTACGCGCAGACGGTGTTGAAGACTTTGCCGCCGAACGCCGTTGTCATAACCACCGGAGATCCCGACCTCGCGCCGATCGCGTATTTCCATATGATCGAGAATCAGCGTCCCGACATCACGCTCTACGACCCGAAGGGCATGATTCTCGGCAATCGGCTGTTTCATCCGCTGCGGACCGACGCCGAGACCCAGCACCGCGTAGTCGACCAGATGATCGACGAGCAGACCAAGCCCGTGGTATTTACGCTCGATACCTATCCGCGCTATGCGCAGCGCGACCACTGGCTTTTTGTCGAAGTGGACAAGTCGTCCACTGACGCCGAGCAGGTCGCTGTTGACATTCCCGCGGAAGCGGGGCGCTTCTTCGAGCAGTCGATTCTCGGGACTTACGACGTCAACGCCTGGGTCGCCTTCATTCAGGGAGAGCTGCGCCGTCATTACGCGATGCTGCTCGCTCGGACGCTGTCGCGCGCCCATCCGCCGGACGAGGGCACCCGGCAGCAGATCGACTTCCTCGCCAAGGACTTCTACGGTGCGCTCGGCATCGCGGAAGGCCTGCTCGCAAATAAGGAGGGGTACGCAGCGGGCGTGGTTGGCGGCTTCCTGGAGAAGGCGAGGGAAGCGATGCCTGCCGATGTCCCCAAGGAAAATCTGTCTCGCTTTTTCTATATCCGCGGGGTGCTGCGCGCCAACGTGCGCGACAGCGCGGGCGCGACGCGCGACCTCGAGACTGCGGTGTCGGTATGGCCCTCACCGGGCAACGCGGCCTTCAAGGAACTGCAGAATCAGTACCGCAGGGCCGGTGACGAGAAGGCGGCAAGCGCCGTCGAGGAGCGCGTGAGACAACTCAAATCGCGCAAGAGCGGATAGCCGAAAGGCGCGTGGCGCGCACGTCGCCCTGGGTGGTGTTCGGCCTGCCGGCGGTCATTTGCGCGGCGTGGAGCGTGTACGCCGGCAAGGACGTCAACTGGGATCTGCTCAACTATCACTATTACCTGCCTTACGAGCTGCTGGGCAGGCGGCTCGAGCAGGATTTCTTCGCCGCGAGCGCCCAGAGCTACCTCAACCCCATCGGGTACCTGCCGTTTTACCTGATGGTGTCGCACGGCTGGCATAGCGTTGTGGTGTCGATCGTGCTGGCCGCGGCGCACAGCGTGAGCATCGGCCTTCTCTACCTCATCGGCTGGCAGCTGTTTGCCCACCTGCCGATACGCGAGCGACGCGCCTTCTCCATCCTTGCCGCAGCGCTGGGCGCGGCCACCGGCGTGTATTGGATGACGGTGGGCGGCAGCTTCTTGGATGCGCTGCTCGTGCCGCCGATGCTCGCGGCGTTGCTGCTTCTCGTGCGCGAGGACGGGCACGCCGCGAGCCGTGCGGCGGGGGCCGGTGCGCTATTCGGCGCTGCTGCGGCGCTCAAGTACTCCAATGCAACCTTCGCGCTGGCGGCGCTGCCGTTGAGCCTTGCGATGCCGGGGCTCGCCGGCGCTTCGCGTTTGCGCAGCTGCCTCGCCTACGTGTCGGCGGCAGCGCTGGCGGTCGGCGTCCTTGCGGGTCCATGGTTTGCGCTGCTGTGGCGCGAGTTCGGCAATCCGGTGTTTCCGCTGATGAACGCCTGGTTCCGTTCGCCCGACGCGCTTCAATTCAACATGATCGGCGAGCGCTTCGCGCTACAGGACCCGAGCGCCGTGATCGCCTTTCCCTTGCGCATGGCGACGCTCGACCCGCGCATCTATTCGGAAAACTTTGCGCCGGATCTTCGCTTTGCCGCGCTGTTCGTGACACTGCTCGCACTCGCGGCCCTAGCGGCCAGGCGAGGCGCGCGGCCCAGTGGAGCGCTCGTCGGCGCCGATTGGCGTGTGCTCACGTTCTTTGCCTTGGCGCTCGCCCTCTGGCTGGCGGGCTCGGCCAACGGCCGATACGGCCTGATCGTGCTGCTGCTTGCCGGCGTGTGCCTCGCGCGAGCGGCGGAGCGGCTGCTGCCGGCGCGTTTCGCACGCGTCGCGCTCGCCGTGCTCCTCCTGGTCCAGGTCGCAATGACCTTTATCGCTTCGCCGACGCGTTGGTTCCTCGCCGAGCGCTGGTCGCGCCATTGGCTGCCCTACGCGCTACCCGAGCGCGCGCAGCGAGAGCCCGCGCTTTACCTGACGGTCGAGATACTTCCCATGGCGGTCATTGCACCGTTTCTGCATCCGCATTCTTCGTTCGTCAATTTTCGCGGTCAGCACAGTCTTCCCGGCGATTCACCGAGGCTCGCGGGGTTGCTGGAACGCCATCGCGGACGCGTTCGCATCTTGGGTCGCCAGCTCGAGCTCCTGGAGGGCAAGCCGGCCGATGACCAGGTGCGCGTCTATGACACGAGACTGCGGCGCCTCGGCTATCGAGTCGACACGTCGGACTGCTTCGCCATTCCGTGGCGGTCCGACGACGATGATGCGCTTTCGCGAGCGGCAAACTGGCTCGCCGGCAATCGGCAGTCGCAGGAGCCGCTTTCGGTCGTGAGTTGCGCGCTTCGAGCCGCGCCGCGCGCGCCGGCCGACATCGAAAGGGAGCGGCAAGCGTCGTTGCTCTTCGATCGGATCGAAAAGAGCTGCGCGCGGCTGTTTCGCGGACAAACCTCCGTGACCGAGCCTTTGGGATCAGGATGGGCACGATACTATGCAGGGCTCGATGCCCGACTCGAAGCCTACGGCGACCGGGTGATTCTGAATCGCTACCGTCTCGCGAGGGAAGTCGAGCTGGGACGCATCTCGGAATGGGCGCGCGCAAACGCCGCGCTGCCGCCGGCATGCCGTTAGCGCATATGCATGAGAACCCGCGCGCCACGCCGCACATCTGGCAGCCCGACTGGCTGGTGATGCGGGAAATGGCGCGCGTGCTCCGCGGCCTGCTCGCCGATCCGGCGCTCGCACTGCACGGCGCGCGGATCCTCGATTTTGGCTGCGGCAGCCGGCCCTACGAGCGCTGGTTTGCCGACGCGGGCGCGCATTACCGCGGCGCGGATATCGACGGAGCGCACGAAGTAAGGATCCGCGCCGACGGCACGCTGGATTGCGGCGACGGCGAATACGACCTGGTCGCTTCCTTCCAGGTGCTCGAGCATGTGTGGGACCTCGCGACTTACCTGCGCGAAGCGCGCCGTGCCTTGCGTAAGGACGGTTGGCTTCTGCTCTCGACGCATGGCACGTGGCTCTATCATCCGCATCCGCACGATTACCGGCGCTGGACCGCTGAAGGCCTGCGCCGCGAGGTCGAGGCGCAGGGCTTTCGCCTGGCGCGCATGGAGGCGGTGGTCGGGCCGCTCGCCTGGACTACCGTGTTTCGCAGTCTGGGGGCGGCGCACTTGCTGCGAACGATTCCGCTGCTGGGGCCTTTGATGCTGCCTGCGGTTGCCATGGCGCTCAACGTTTGCGCATGGGTCGAGGACCACGTCACGCCCGCGCACATCACTGCGAACAATGCCTGTGTTTACGTGGGCTTGTTCAAGCGCGATGTCTAGGCGCCCGCTGATGGTCCTCAGCCGCTTCCTTACCGTGGGCCTCGCGTGCGCGCTGTTGCACAACGCGATCATGCTTGGCGGCTATTGGCTTGGTTTGCATTACGCGGTTTCCTCGGTCATCTCCTTCGCGATCGTCGTCGCCTTCGGCTACTGGTTGCACAGTACCTGGTCTTTCCCCGACGCAGAGCGCGGCCGGATGCCGTTCGCGCGCTATGCCCTGATCGCCAGCGCAAACCTGCCGCTATCGATCGCCGGCATGTTCGCGTTCGTGGACCTGGGCGGGCTTTCGGTGCCGCTCGCCATACCGCTCGTCACGGTGCTGCTCGTCATGTTCAATTTTCTCGGCGGCCGGTGGGCGCTGAAAGTGGGCCGTCCGTTGTGGCGCACCTAAGTGCTTCAGCGGCCCGGCTGCGTCGGCTCGAGCGCAGCCCGCGCCCAAACTGGCTGCCCGAAGATGCGGCCATCGTGCGCCATCTCGCCGACCGCGATCCCTGGTTGCGCTACCGCGAGCCGCGCTATCAGTTGCAAATGATCAAGGATCTGGCCGTTTTGCTGCCCGCGGACCGATGCCGGGTACTCGACGTCGGGGCGGGCAGCGGCCTGATCGGAGAAACGATAGCGAGCCTTTTCCCGGGTAAGTCCGTGATGGGCGTCGACATCGCGCCTGATGCCCTGCCGAATTTGCGCATCCCCTTCGTAAGGTTCGACGGGTGCCGGCTTCCTTTTGCCGATCAATCCTTTGACTGCGCCTTGTTCTGCAATGTGCTTCACCACGTCAAGCCGGAGGTTCGAACGGGTCTGCTGCACGAAGCCTTGCGTGTCACCGGTGGCGGGCCTCTGCTGATCAAGGACCATCTGGCGAGCGCGCCATTGGATGGATTTCGGCTGTGGCTTCTCGATGTGCTCGGGAATGCGCCGCGCGGAGCCATGATTTCCGCGAGTTACCTGGGAGAGCCGCAGTGGGAAGCGTTGTTGCGCGAACTTGGCTGCACTGGCGACCTGCTTCCCGTCTCCGCGTATCGCACAGGCTTATGGGATTGGTGCTTTCCGAATCGGCTCGAGATCTGCTTCCGTACCAACCAAGCGTCTGACTAAGGCAGGCGCCAGACCTGGCCCTCGGGACCATCGTAGGTCAGGCGCGCCGAAGGAAAGTGACGCTCGATCACCTGGCTATAGTCGCGGTTGCGGCCGCGCGACATCATGAAGATCACCGGCGCTCGCAGGAACGGGTCGTTCTGCACGAAGTCCGGGGTGTAGAAATCGAAATTCGGCGCGATGAAAACGATTTGCCGCACGCCTGTCTCGAACGGCGGCCGCAGCGCGAGCTGGTCCTGCATGAAGAGATGGATCTGGAAGAGGCGCAACGCCGTAGCGAACACCAGGCTGAACATTGCCGAGCGCACGACGTAGTTGCTGAGCTCGTGACTTTGCGTGCCGCGCTCGGCCCACACCATCGCGGCCGCTGCGAGGAGCGGCAATGCACCCCACGCGGAATGGACATAGCGGGCGCCCCAGCCGTACCCCTGATCGAAGCTGACGAAGAGATAGCCGACGAGCGTGCTCGTGAGCGAAAGAGCGAAGAGATGCAGCCCGGCCACGCGCCGACCCAGAGTCCACCAGCCGGCGAGCGCGAGCAGCGGCAAGCCGGGCACCGCCCAGCTCCAGAGGCGCACCTGCTCACCGATCCGCTTGGCGAGCGTTTCGTCCGCCGGAAAGGAGAAAACGGCCCTGAATTGAAGCGACAGGTACCAAACGAGGTTCGCCAGGTCATGAAGCGGCTGGCCGTCCGGCGGATAGAGCAGCATCGGTACGCTTCCCTGCAGCTCGCGCAAGAAAAGCCACCAGCCCAATCCGACAATCAGCGCGAGAGGCGCGTAACCGACGCCCAGCACGAGCAAGCTGCGGCGTCCGCCGGGCTGCCGGCCAATCCACGCGATCCATGGCAGCGCAAAGAGAATGTGCGGCACCGGGTTGCTTTGCACGAGCGCAAGGGAACCGACAAGCCCGGCTGCAACGAGGCGCCTCGTGCTGCGCTCGAGGAGAAGCCAGCCGAATAGCAGGTTCAGGAAGAGATGCGCGGTCATGGAGAAATACGAAAGCGCCATGCCGACGAATCCGGGCGAGGCGAGCGTGAACAGCATCGCCCAGCCGCCGGCGCGCGCGTCCGCAGTCAGCCGCGAGGCGAGCTTCGCGATGAGAACGAGCGACAGGGACGCGAGCAGAGGATTGCAGGCCCATGGCACTCCGGCAAGCGTGAACGGCACGAGCATCAGCGAAAAACCCGGCCAGTAAACGGAGGCCACACGCCCCGATCCCGAGGCGATCAGCCAGCGGTCGATGTAATTTGTCGGAATCAGGCGATACACCAGTTCCGGCGGAAACTGTCCCGTCAGGTGACCGGCGGCGAAGATTCGGCTCTGAAACAGGGCAAGATGCTCGTCTCCGCTGAGCGCATGGTTATGCGCCACGGTCAGCATCGCGGCGCACAGGCCCACGAACGTAACCACCGCGGTGGCCCACGGGTTGCGCCCGAGGACGCCAACGGGGTCGAGGGTCGGGCTGCGCTTCCTGAGCACCCAGGCCGCGAGAGCGATCGCGATGGCGAGGACCGAGCCCGCAATATCCTGCTCGCGCAGCAAGTACTGAAAAGCGCGCAGGCGCCACACGGGATCCGGCCATTTGGTGTCGTCCAGGATGAAGATGATCGACACCACGCCCGCGAGCACCGTGGCGCTGACGAGTACGCCGTTCCAGGGAATCTCAGGCAGTCGTCGAGCGGTGCCTGGCGCGCTCATGCCGGCTGCGCCGCGTGGCGCAGAATCTCGCCGTAGCGCTGGACGGTGCGCTCCCACGACCAGGTGGCGCGCGCGAATTCGGCGACCCGGGGCCTGAGCGCGCCGAGCGTATCGGGGCGGCTCAGCAAGTCCTCGATGCGCGCGCGCCAGTGCGTGGCCGGATCGTGCGCTGCGAGCGATTCGTGCAGCAGGAGGCTCGCCGCCTCGGGGGAGCCCGCCGCGGTCTCGTCGCTCACGAGGGCCGGCGTGCCGCAGGCCATGGCTTCCTGCACCACGAGCGGGAATCCCTCACCGACGCTCGGCAGCACCAGCAGGTCGGCCGCCTGGTAAAGGGGAGCGAGTTGCGGCTGGCTGAGATCCCGGTGTACCGCGACGTTCGCGAGGCCCCAATGCGAAGGGTCCAGCGGACCCCAGCCGGCGAACATCCAGCGCACGTGCGGAAGGTCCTGCGCGAGGCGATGCAGAATATGCAGACCTTTTTTCTCCACGAAGCGGCCCGCGAACAGGAGGAGGGGCGTTCGGGCTTCAGCGCCGACTCGAGCGCGAAGCAGTTTTCTCGCGCGGTCATCGAGCGGATGGAACATGGTGCAATCCACGCCATTCGCTACGCGCACGGGCGCGCGACGGAAGCGCACGAAGCGCTGGAAGTATCGCAGCACAGCATCGCTGACAAAAATGGTTTGGGCTGCCCTGCCCAGCAGCAGCTTCCCCAACAGCCGATTCGCGAGCGCGAGCGTGGTGCGCAACAGCGGATTGCGGAACGGGATGTTGCCGACGTGCTGCGTGATGACGACCGGGCGCCGGGCGATGGCGGCTGCCAACCAGGCCACGACGTTCGGCAGATACAGGCAATCGTGAAGATGGAGGACGTCGCCGTCACGGACTGCGCGCGAGAGCTTCGCCAGCGCAGCCGGACTCCATAGCGGAAATGGAAAGCCCAGCAAGCGCTCAGCAAAGTTGCAGGCCCTCGCCGGGACGCAGCGCAGACCCGGCACCGCGGGCGGTGCTCGATCCGTGTCGCTCGCATACCAGGTGGTCTCGGCTGCGCCGCTCGCCGCGAGCCGCGAGGCGATTTCCCAGGCCACCGCTTCGACGCCGCCGCGGTGGCTTGGGAAATAGTGGGTGACCAACGTGATCCGAAGCGGGCGGCGCCGAACGAGCGAATCAGGCAGTGGCGAGAGTTCCTTTCAGGCCGACCAGGTTGGCGTAGCGGCGGCCCTGCGTGCGCTCGACCAGCGCGCGCGGGCTCGCGACCGGCGCCGGGACACCGCTCGTACCCGTGAGCTCATAGAGCTGAAATCCGAGGTCGCACAACATCCGCAGCGACAGCGCGACGGCGCTGTACAGGCCGACGTTCGCGCCGACGTCGACGAACGTCATGTCGGCGCCAAACCGGGAGCGGAAGAACGCGATCTCGCCGCGCTCGTATACGCCGAGCGCCAGTGCACCCGACACCACCGGATCATCGGGATTGAGCCATACGATCGCCTCGCCCACGCGAACGTGTTCCGGAAGCGATGCCCGAATCGCGGCGTTCGCCGCGCGGTGCAGCAGACGCGGCTTGAGCAGGATCGTATAGACGAATTCCGCGAGCGTCACGTTCGCGATTCGGCCTGTTGTTAAGAACGTACTCGCAGAATACCGCAAGCGCGCGCGAGGCCGCCGGGCCTACCTACCGCGCAGCCCTTGTTATCGTGCCAACGATCACTTCGGCGCCCGCGGGCAACGAGCTTTGCACGAGCTCCGTGCTCGTGCCGTCGCTGATGCCCGTGCGCACGAGGAGCGGCTTCGGCGCGCCGTCCTCGAGCACCCACAGGTGCGCTCCCGGCTCGGGTGCGCGCCGCCAGGAGAGGGCCGCGCTCGGCACCTTGAGCGCCTCAACCCGGCTCTCGAGCACGATGCGCATCCTGGCGCTCATGCCGGGCAGGAGCGCGAGGTCCGGATTGGGCGCCGAAATGACGATCGCATAGGCAGCCGAGCCCTCGCCCTTCTGCGGCGGCTCGCGGATCTCGCGCACCTCGCCCGAAAAGCTGCGCCGCGGGAATGCGTCGATGGTGAAGCTGGCGCTCATGCCGGCGCGCACGCGCGTGGCGTCGCCCGCGTCGAGCGCCGCCTCCAGACGCATCTCGCGCAGATCCTGCGCGATGGTGAAGAGCGCGCCCGCCTGCGGCCCGGTCGTCACCGTCTGGCCGGCATCGACATTGCGCAGGATCACCGTGCCGTCCACGGGCGCGCGGATAAAGGTGCGCTCGAGCGCAGCCTGGGTCTGCCGCAGCGCAGCTTCGCGCTGCTTCAACACCGCGCCGGCCTGCGCGAGCTGCCGCTCGTTCCTCTTCATCTGCGCCTGCCGCGCGTCGCGGCTCTCCCGGGCCGCTTCCGTCGCGGCGCGGGCCTTGCCGAGCTCCGCCGCCGAGATGAAGCCTTTGTCCGCCAGCGCGCGCTTGCGCTCCGCATCGCGCTCGGCAGCCGCGACAGCGGCGTCGGCGCGCCCGAGGTCCGCCTGCTCGGCCTCGAGGCCGGAGCGCAATGCCGCCACCGCGCCTTGTGCGGCATCGAGGTCGGCGCGGGCCTGGTTCACCCGCAGCTCGTAGGGCGTCGCCTCGAGGCGCGCGATGACCTGGCCCTTCTTTACCGGCGTGTTGTAGTCCGCATAGATCTCCTTCACCTGCCCGGGGATCGGCGCGGCGACCTGGACAGTGCTCACCGCGTTCAGCGTACCGCTAGCCGCGACGGCTATTTCGATCGGGCCGCGCTCGATCTTGGCCAGCCGATAGCGCACGGCTTCGCCGTTACTGCGCAGGGCGTACCAGGACCATGCGCCTGCGGCGGCTAGCAAGAGCACGACGGCGGCGATGAGCATCTTTTTCATGCGAAGCCCGGATTACGACCAACGCCTTCGAGCCGCGGCCGGTTGACGGGAAGCGGCGGAATGCGCTTTTGCGCGCGCAGGTAGCGCCCAACGACCTCCCAGACGGGCTCGCCGCTCACCCCTTCGCGCACCGGCGCCCAGCCGGCCACCTTGTAGCGCTTGTCCGCCTCGAGTGGCCTGCCCGCGAGGCGCATATCGGAGACCCGGCCGCCGATCCTCGCTGCCGGCTGGATGGCGTAGGTCATGGCGCCCACGCGCACCATGTCGCCCCCCTGCTGCAGATACGGGTCCGCATTGAAGAGATTGTCGGCGATATCCTCGAGCAGTGCTTTTATCTCCGCCCCGGTGAACTCGCTCACCGTCACCTGGGGATAGGTAATGGCCGTCTGGGCCATCACATCCTCGGCGGTGATGGCATCGCCGGGCAGCAGCGTCGGCCCCCAGCGGAAGCCGGGGGAGAAGGCAATCTGCGCATTCTTCTCTGCAAGGAGCGCGCGCAGGATCAGCTCGTCGAACGTGCCGTTGAAGTTTCCGCGGCGGTAAAGCAACCCCTCGGTCTGCGCGAGCACTTCGCTCAGTTTGGATGCATAAGGTTCGCGCGCGCGTTCGATATACGCCGCCATCGCGTCGTCGGCCGGCAGCAGGCTGGCGAAGACCGGCAGCAGGCGGTATCGGTAGCCGCGCACGCCACCCGGGCCGACGTCGAGCTCGAGCATGGTGACGAATTTGCCGTGCGAGCCGGCATTGGTGACGAGCGTCTTTCCGACCACCACCGGCGCCGGCACGCCGTCGTGCGTATGCCCGCCAAGGATCGCGTCGATGCCGCGCACGCGCGCGGCGAGCTTGAGATCTACGTCCATGCCGTTGTGCGAGAGGAGCACCACGGCCTTGGCGCCCTTGGCGCGCACGTCTTCCACCAGCTTCTGCAGCCGCGTTTCCTGGATGCCGAAGCTCCAGTCGGGAAAGCGATAGCGCGGATGCGCGATCGGCGTATAGGGAAACGCCTGGCCGATGATGGCGATCGGCATGGTGTTGACCTCGCGAATCGCGTAGGGCGTGAACACCGGGTCCTCGAAGTCCACGGTGCGCACGTTCTGCGCGAGGAATTGGATCGGCGCGAGCTCCTTCACGGCGGCGAGCATGCGTTCCGCGCCATAGGTGAATTCCCAGTGCGCGGTCATGTAGTCGACGCCGAGCAGCTTTTGGGCGCCGATCATGTCCGCGCCCTGCGTCCAGAGCGCCGTGGCCGAGCCCTGCCAGCTGTCGCCGCCGTCGAGCAGCAGCGCGTGCGGCCGCGAGGCGCGCAGGCGCTTCACCAGGGTGGCGAGGTGCGCGTAGCCGCCGGTCTTGCCGTAGCGCTGTGCGGCCGCCGGGAAGTCGAGATACGTGAACGCGTGCGCCGCGCTTGTCCCGGGCGCGATGCCGTAGTGCCGCAGAAATGCATCGCCCACCAGGTGCGGCGGATGCCCGTCGCCGAGGTTGACGCTCGGCTCGCGGAAATGAACAGGCAGCAATTGCGCGTGCACATCGGTGATGTGGAGGAGCGAGACGTTGCCGAAGGGCGGCGCGTCGTAAAGCTCGGCCGCCGCCTGCGCCTCGCTTTGCCGCGGTCGCAGGCTCGCGCCCGCCGCGGTGGCGAGCGCAAGCAATCGGAGAAAGCCGCGGCGGCGCAACTACGGAAGCTCTGAAATAGTCTCCCCCGCGAAAGCGGGGGCCCAATTTCTTTCTCGAGAGTCATGGGTTCCCGCTTGCGCGGGAACGACGATTCGCCGCTTTTTCAAAGATTCCTTACTCGTTGACGGGCGAGGCGGGGTCGAGAAGCAGCGCGACGAGGTCCTTGATCTGCGCCGCGGTCAAGGTGCCCGAGGCGCCGAGGCGCGGCATCTGCGAGCACGCGTTATACGCCTTGGCGTTATAGATCTTGCCGTAGACGTAGCGCTGCACTTCGGGGCCCGTGCCGCGGGTTTTGCCGAAGCCGCGCAGGCTCGGGCCGATCGTGCCGTGAGAGAGCTCCTTCGGCGAGAGCTCGTGGCAGTTGTAGCAGCTGCCGCCGGCGGGATCACCGGGCTTGTCGTTCCAGGTGAGGCCGCGGCCGCTTTGCGCGATCGCCTCGCCGCGCTTCCAGTCACCCATCAGGCTGCCCTCCGGGTAGACGATGGTCTTCAGCTGGTCGGCTTCGAGCGCCTTGGCAACGTCGGCCGGCGGGCGGTCGCGCGTTTCGGTGCACACGCGCTGCAGGCCATCCTGCACCACGCGGTCCATCGTCGCCTGGCCGCGCGGGTGGAAATCGCGCTGCATGATGCCCTGGACGTCTGCTGGCGTCGGATCGGCCATGGCCGGGAACGCGAGCACCGCCGAGAGGAGCGCAAGGCGCCTCACCGCTTGTTCCCCGGACCCGTGCGCATCTGGCGATAGCAGTCGTTCATGCGCCATTGCAGCGTGACCAACTGGCTGGTCGAGACGCGATAGGCCGGCCAGGTCGCGATAACCGGGCGCGCGGCCTCTGGCTTGTAGAGCACCGGCAGCTCCTGCATGCGGATACGCTTGCCTTCGTCGCCGTGGCAGCTCGCGCAGGAGAAGTCCCAGGCGCCGACGCGATGGAAGTAGAGCGCGCGGCCGAGCTCATAGGAGGCCTTTTCCTTCGGCTGCGACAGGCCGGGCTCGATTTTCACGCCACGCGACTGGCCGGCAATGTAGATCGACAGAAGCTCGAACTCGGAGGGACGGTCGGCGCTGCCGAAGACGCGCGCCGTGGCTTCCTCGCGGCTGCGGCCCTGGAGCGTGCTCATGCAATGGAGGAGGCGCGACTCGAGATCCATGACGCGATCGGCGTCCTTGAAGTAGCGCGGCAAATGCGCGTACGCGGCCTTCAGCACGCCGGGTCCCTCGCCGAGGTCGCAGCGCTGGAGCGAGACGTTCTTCGGTCCCTGCGGCTTCTTCCACAGCTCCTCGCCCTCGAGCTCGAAGAGCTCCGCGGGGCTGCCTTCGGCGACCATCTGCCGGTAGCGCTGGATCTCCTTCGCCACATCCTGGCCGTACGCGGCGCAGGAGAGCGCGAGCGCCGCGCCGAAAGCGAGGGCCTTCACGCTACTACCGTCTCGATGGCGGCCGACTCGCCGTGGTTGTCGAGCCAGCTCACTTCGATCTTGTCGCCCTTGGCGCCGCCCTTCAAGCGGAAGGAGAACACCGGGTTGCGCGACACCGCCTGGCTGATCTGCGCGTCGAGCACCGTCTTGCCGTTGAGCTTCACCGTCAGGTTCTGGATGAAGTGCTGCGGCACCACCTTGCCGTCGGCGTCCTTGCGCAGGCCGGTCTCCATCGGATGCGTCATCAGCACGCGCACGTCGGTGAACCCGGTCCCGAGGCTCGCGCGCATTTTCATCGGTCCTGCCGCCATTCTGCGTCTCCTAGCCGCCGCAGCCGCCGACCGTGATCTTGATTTCCTGCTTGGCGAAGTAATACTTGCCGCCCGCCTCGGCGAGCACGCGCACGTCGGCGGTCTCCGCCATCTTGACGTTCAGCTTCACGAACGGCAGCGCGCCCTCCTTGAAGTCGAAGCGCGCGGTGAGCGGGAATGGGTTCTTCTCGAGCAGCACGATGAGCGCGGTGGTGCCGGGGATGGCGCTCGAGATCTCGATCGGCACGACGGCACCGTTCTCGGCGATCTCCGGCGCCTCGATGTGCAGGTCCTTGGCCGGCGCGGCATCACCGATGCCGAGGCTCTTTAGCGCCTCGCCCGGCGTCTTGGCGCTGAAGGCCTCCTTGTTCCAGGCGGCGAGCGCGGCGAGCGGCCTCGCGATGGCGAAGACCAAAGCGGCGAGGAGCGCCCTGCGTATGCGATTCATTGAGGCGCGCTATTTTAGCTGCGGGAGCGGCGGAATACCCCTGAGCGGCCTCCGCTTTTTTCCTCCAGCCGCACCGCCTCGAGCGTCATGCCGCGATCGACCGCCTTCACCATGTCGTAGACCGTGAGCAGGCCGACCGCGGCGCCGGTGAGGGCCTCCATTTCCACGCCCGTCGGGCCGCGGCACTCCACGCGCACGTCGATGCGCACCGCGGGCGGACGGCGCTCGAGCTCGAAATCGACCGCCACGCGCGACAGCGCGAGCGGATGGGCAAGCGGTATCAGATCGGCGGTGCGCTTGGCCGCCTGGATGGCGGCAAGGCGCGCGACACCCAGGACGTCGCCTTTCTTTGCCCGGCCGGCGGCAATGACCTTAAGGGTGGCGCTCTGCATGGTGATGCGCCCCGAGGCGAGCGCCACGCGGTGTGTCACCGGCTTCTCGCCGACATCGACC
>VBCM01000226.1 GCA_005883675.1 Betaproteobacteria bacterium | reverse complement strand
GCATCGAGTCGTTCATCGATTACCAGGTGCCGGTGGACAAGTACACGAGGTCTCGGCGCGCTGCCATGACCTCGAGGCCAACTTTCTCGCTATCAACCTGATGCATGACATTGTGACCGGCGCCAAGTACTACATGAAGGGTCTGCGCTTCATGGCGCAGGGCCCGGCCGGCGACCGCGACATGCGCACCATCTCCGACGACGAGCTCAAGCGCGCCGCCGCCGAGGCGAAAGCGCACGCCTAGGGGCCGACTCCGAGGTACGTAGCGGCGACCTGGCGGTCCGTGCGCAGCGCCTGCGGCGTGCCCTCGAACACGACGGTGCCGTGGTCGATGACGTAGACGCGGTCGGCGAGCTGCAGCGCCATCTCCGCGTTCTGCTCGACGAGCAGCATGCTGACGCGCTCGGCGCGCAGCTCGCGGATCGTGCTCATCACGTCGCTCACCACGAGCGGCGCGAGGCCCTGCGACGGCTCATCCAGCAGCAAGAGATCGGGGCCGGTCAGCAAGGCGCGCGCGATGGCGAGCATCTGCTGCTCGCCGCCGGAGAGATCGCGTCCCTTGCTCTCGAGCCGGTCTTTGAGCTTCGGAAAGCGCTCGAGCACCGCTTCCAGCGGCCAGCGCGATGAGGGTCGCTCGGCGATGGCGAGGTTTTCACGCGCGCTGAGATACGAGAAGATGCCGCGCGTCTCCGGCACAAGCGCGATGCCCAGGCGCGCGATGCGATGCGGCGCGAGCCCGGTGATGTCGCGTCCCTGGTAGCGGATCTCGCCTGTGCGGGGCGGCGTGAGGCCGCTGATCGAGCGCAACGTCGTGGTCTTGCCGGCGCCGTTGCGGCCGAGGAGCGCGACGACCTCGCCTTCGCCGACGCCGAGCGACAAGCCGTGCAGGATGTGCGCGAGCCCGTAGTAGGTCTGGATGGCGCGCAGCTCGAGCATCACGCGGCCATGCCGCCGAGATAGGCGCGGCGCACCTCGGGATTGCGCTGGATCTCGGCGGGCGTGCCTTCGGCGATGAGACTCCCGAAGTGCATCACCGAGATGCGATCCGACACGCTCATGATGATGTCCATCTTGTGCTCGATCAGCACGATCGTGTAGCGGCCCTTGAGGGCGCGCACCAGCGCCACCATGCGGCGCGTCTCCTCGGGCGAGAGTCCCGCTGCCGGCTCGTCGAGCAGCAGCACGCGCGGCGCTGCAGCGAGCGCGATGGCGAGCTCGAGCTGGCGCTGCTCGCCGTGCGAGATCTCGCGCGCGAGCTCGCTTTGCTTGGCGATGAGACCGACGTCGTTCAATGCTTGGCGCGCCTGGGCGCTCACGCCTGCGTAGCTCTCCGTACGGCGCCACAGCAGCCCACGCCACGATCGGCTGCATGCGAACGCGGCCACCCAGACGTTATCGAGGAGCGTAAAGGCGGGAAACACATTGGTGCGCTGGAACGAGCGCGCGAGGCCGAGGTGCGCGATGCGGTGCGCGCGCGTGCCGGTGATGTCGCGGCCATCGAAGAGAATGCGCCCGGCGCTCGGCGCGAACCGGCCGGTGAGCAGATTGAAGAGCGTGGTCTTGCCGGCGCCGTTCGGCCCGATGATCGAGTGGAGCGTCCCGGGCTCGATGCGCAGGTTCACCGCATTCACCGCGGTGAGTGCGCCGAACGACTTGCTCAGCTCGCGCGCTTCGAGAAGCGCCATATTCGGGACCAGGCCTCGACCACGCCGCCGCGGAAGAAGAGCACCACGATGACGAACGCCACGCCAAGGAGCAGCGGCCAGCGCGCCCACAGCACGCTCACCGACTCCGAGAGCCAGATGAACACCACCGAGCCGATGATCGGCCCGTAGAGCGAGCCCGAGCCGCCGATCAGCGTGGCGAAGACGACGTTGCCCGAGAACACGACGCCGATCGCTTCCAGCGGCACGATGCCGAAGAGCATCGCGTAGAGCACGCCGGCGAAGCCGGAGAACGCGCCGCCGATCACGAATGCGAGCAGCTTGAAGCGCGGCACGTTGTACCCGAGCGCTTCCGCGCGCACCTCGTTCTCGCGGATCGCCTGCAGGATCTTGCCGAGCGGCGATTCGACGATGCGCTGCATCGCCCAGAGCGAGAGGAGGAAGAGCGCCGACACCAGCACGTAGTAGGCAAGCGGCTGGCGAAAATCGATGCCGAGGAGCGCCGGCCGCGGAATTCCCGGCATGCCGTCCTCGCCGCCGGTGACGCTCGTCCACTGATAGGCGATGAAGTAGAAAAGCTGGTTCAGCGCAAAGGTCAGCATGATGAAGTAGAGGCCCGCGCGCTGGACGCAGAGATAGCCCACGACGAGCGCCGAGAGCGCGCCTACGCCGATGCCGACGCCGAGCGCCGTGAAAATGCCGATGCCGTAGTACTTGAGCAGGTAGCCGGCAACGTAGGCGGCCGAGCCGAAGAACGTCGCCTGGCCGAAGGAGAGGAGCCCCGTATAGCCGAGCAGCAGATTCAGCCCGAGCCCGAAGATCGCGAAGATCCAGATCTCGGTCACAATGGCGTGGCGCACCACGAGCGGCAACAGAACGACCGCTGCGGACGAGGAGGACGGCGGCCATGACGGCGAAGATGACGGCGACCGAGGCCTCCGGCCAGAACAGGGCCACCAGGCTCTGGGCCACGCCCACGAGGAGTCCCGCCGCGATGGACCCCAGGAGATTCCCCAGCCCCGCGAGGGCGACAACCACGAAGGCGATGCCGAGCATGTCGACGCCCATGCCGGGCGAGAGGCCGCGGATCGGCGCGGTCAGGGCGCCGGCGATGCCGGCGAGGTATGCGCCGAGCGCGAAGGCGACCGTGAAGAGGCGGTGGATGTCGATGCCGAGGAGCGACACCATCTCCTTGTTTTCGATGCCGGCGCGCATGATGGCGCCGTAGCGCGTGCGCTCGAGAAAGAGCCACGTGAGCACGACCAGCAGGCCGGCGACCGCCATCACGAAAAGGCGATACTTCGGATAGAAGGTGAAGCCGAGATCCACGCCTCCGCGCAGCACCGCAGGCGGCAGGTGGCTGATGCCGACCGGTCCCCAGATGACGATGATCAGCTCATTCAAGATGAGCGCCAGGCCGAAGGTGAAGAGGAGCTGGTAATCGTGCCCCGCCGCGTAAAGGCGCCGGATGCCGGCGTACTCGATGGCGATGCCGAGGAGCGCGACGCCGAGCGGCGCGACGAGGAGCCCGAGCCAGAAGTTGCCGATCGCGCCGACCACCGTGACCAGAAGATAGGCACCCACGGCGAACAGCGCGCCATGGGCGAAGTTCGGGATGTTGAGGATGCCGGTGATGAGCGCGAGCCCGAGCCCCATCAGGGCATAGAGCATGCCCGTCGCGATCCCGTTGAGGATCTGGCCGAAGAGGAGATTCAACTGCCGAAAATAAATGGGGTCAGATCAACATTTCCATGGCGCCAGCGAGGCCGCTGACATCGGCGGAAATGTGCATCTGACCCCGATTTTTTCAGAACCCACCGATGTCCTTGCACGCGGCGTATTCCTTCGGCAGCGGCGCGTCGCCGGTGGCGATGACGTCGGCGAGGTCGAGGTCTTCCTTCATCGCCTTCTTTGGCTTGCAACGCAGGAAGAAATAGGGCCGCAGCGTCTGGTGCGTGGCCGGCTCGACGCGCATGCGGCCGAGGAGGTCGTTCACCTCGATGCCCTCGAGCGCCTTGATCACGTCCTGCACCTCGGCGGACTTGGCCTTGTCGAAGCCGGCGAGCATGAGGCGCGTCATGGAATACGCGGCGGAGGGCGCGTAGCCCGGCGGCGTGCCGAACTTGGCGCGATAGTTCTTGACGAACTCCTTCGCCACCGGCGTATCGACGGTGTAGTAGAAATTCGTGCCGACCCAGAGATTCTCGCGGATCTCCGGCGCGAGCTGGATCAGTTCCTCGACGCCGGAGGACCACGTCATGATGAGCGGGATCTTGGGCGTCAGGCCGAAGTTGAAGATCTCGCGCGCGCCGCCGACCGCGTCGCCGCCGAAGTTGATCATCGCGACGACGTCGGGCCGGTTGGCCGCCGCCTTCTGCACGTAGTTCGAGAACTCGCGCTCGCCGAGCGGATGGCGGTCGGCGCCGACGAATTCCAGGCCGTGGTGCTTTCCGACTTCCTTCACGTACTTCTCGACCGACCAGCCGAAGGCATAATCGGCGACCAGCAGGTGCCAGCGCTTCGCCTTCGGATTCGCCTTCATGAAGTTGTCGACCACCGTCTTCGCCGCGGTATAGGGGCTCGCCGCCCACTGGAAGGAATAGCGATGGCAGCGCGCGCCGGAGATGTCCTCGGTGCCGCCGCTGAAGTAGTGCAGCACTTTCTTGCGCTTCGCCACTTCCGATACCGCGAGCGCGACGCCGGAGGACCACGGGCCGATCATGAAGCGCGCGCCTTCGCCATCGATCGCTTCTTCGGCGCGCCGGGTCGAGGTCCCGGCCTGCGTCGCGCCGTCGCGCGTGATGTACTTGATCGGCTTGCCGAGGACCTTCATGCCGCGCTCTTCGAGCGCCATGCGCATGCCGCGGTCGTTGAGCGGCCCGACATCGGCAAAGGCTCCGGTCTGGTCCCAGAGGCCAAGGACCACGATCTCGCTCGGCTGCGAGCGCACGATCGCCGGAAAGCCGAGCGTCGCGGCCGCGGCGCCAATCTTCAAGACTTGTCTGCGTTCCATTGGTCTCCTCCCTCGTGAAGGGCGGAGCCTACCCCAAACTGTTCGGCGGCGGCCGAAGTGTTCCGAATGGACGCGCACGCGCCGGCGGCGGGACAATCGGGTCATGCAGCCTCGACGCATCTCTTCGGCTGCCGCCATGCTGGCGGACCCGAGCCGCGCTGCCATGGTGCTCGCGCTGATGGACGGCCGCCCGCGCAGCGCCAAGAAGCTCGCACTCGACGCCGGCGTCACCGCGCAGACGGCGAGCGCGCACCTGCGCAAGCTCGTCGACGCCAACATGCTGGTCTGGCAGGGACAGGGTCGCTCTAAGTACTTCCGCCTGACCGGCGCCGACGTCGCCCAGGCGGTCGAAGCGCTGTCCATCATCGACGTTCAACGCGCGCTGCCCGCGGCAGCGCGCGAGCTGCGCTTCGCGCGCTGCTGCTACGACCATCTCGCCGGACGCCTCGGTGTGGCGCTCACCGAACACCTTTTGCGACCCGGCAACACGGTGCTGCGCGATCTCGGCATCGAGCTGGCCGCGCTCGAAAGCTCGCGCCGGCCGCTCTTTCGCTGTTGCACCGACTGGACAGAGCGCCGCCCGCACGTCGCCGGTGCGCTCGGCGCCGCGCTTCTGCGGCGCTACATGGATGAGCGGTGGCTCGCCACCGTGGACGGTTCGCGCAAGCTCGTCGTCACGCCGGCGGGCAGATCCGCTTTCGCGCGCTTTTTCGCTCTCGCTCCAACTTTCTACGCGCCGGATTAGGGAATAATCGCGGCTCGCATGCCGCCGATTATTTCCGTCGCCGGGCTCGAGAAGCGCTATGCCTCGGGCCTGCAGGCGCTGAAGCACGTCAATCTGGAGATCCGCGCCGGCGAGATCTTCGCGCTGCTCGGTCCGAACGGGGCCGGCAAGACCACGCTCATCAACATCGTCTGCGGCATCGTCACGCCGAGCGCCGGTACGGTGACCGTCGACGGCCACGACATCATCCGCGACTACCGCGCGGCGCGAGCGCTGATCGGGCTCGTGCCGCAGGAGCTCGCCATCACGCCCTTCGAGAGCGTGTGGCAGACGGTGAGCTTCAGCCGCGGCCTGTTCGGCAGGCCGGCGAACCCGGCCTTTGTCGAGAAGGTGCTGAAGGACGTCGCGCTCTGGGACCGGCGCAAGAGCAAGATCGTCACCCTCTCGGGCGGCATGAAGCGCCGCGTGATGATCGCCAAGGCGCTGGTGCACGAACCGACGGTGCTGTTTCTGGATGAGCCGACCGCCGGCGTCGACGTCGAGCTGCGGCAGGGGATGTGGGAGATGGTGCGCGAGCTGCGCGCCGCAGGCGTAACGATCATCCTTACGACGCATTACATCGAAGAAGCCGAACTGATGGCCGACCGGGTCGGCGTCATCAACCGGGGCGAGATCATCCTGGTCGAGGAGAAGAGGGTGCTCATGCAGAAGGCGGGGAAGAAGCAGCTCACGCTTCACCTACTCCATGAGCTGAACGAAATCCCGCCGCAGCTAGCATCGTATGGGCTGACCCTGGCGCCCGGTGGCCGAGAGCTGGTGTACAGCTACGACACGAAGGCCGAGCGTACCGGCATCACCGGGCTCCTCGATGAGCTCACCGCGGCCGGCATCGCCTTCAAAGACCTGCAGACCACGCAAAGCTCGCTCGAGGACATCTTCGTCGACCTGGTGAGGAACGGCCGGTGAACCTTCGCGCGATCTGGGCCATCTACAGCTTCGAGATGGCGCGCACCGGGCGCACGCTCGTGCAGAGCATCGTCGCGCCGGTGATCACCACGTCGCTCTACTTCGTCGTCTTCGGCGCGGCGATGGGCACGCGCATCGCACAGGTCGAGGGCGTCCAGTACGGCGCGTTTATCGTCCCGGGACTGATCATGCTGACGCTGCTCACGCAAAGCGTGACCAACGCCGCTTTCGGGATTTACTTTCCAAAGTTCATCGGCACGATCTACGAGCTCCTGTCGGCGCCGATTTCGGCTTTGGAGATCGTGATCGGCTTCGTCGGCGCCGCGGCGACCAAATCGATCATCCTCGGCCTGGTCATCCTGATTACGGCATTCTTCTTCGTCCCGCTGCGCATCGATCATCCTATCTGGATGGTCGCGTTCCTCGCGCTTACCGCCGTCACCTTCAGCCTGCTCGGCTTCATCATCGGCGTCTGGGCCGGCGGTTTCGAGCAGCTGCAGTTCGTCCCCATGCTCGTCATCACGCCGCTCACGTTCTTGGGCGGCACCTTCTATTCCATCGACGTGCTACCGCCGGCCTGGCAGACGGTGACCCTCTTCAACCCGGTCGTGTACCTGGTGAGCGGCTTCCGCTGGAGCTTCTTCGAGATCGCCGATGTGCATGTCGGCGTGAGTCTCGCGA
>VBCM01000100.1 GCA_005883675.1 Betaproteobacteria bacterium | reverse complement strand
AACGACCAGGCCGAGCCGAGCTGCTTCAGATCGAACGCCGGCTCGAAAAAGAGCGGAAAGCCGAGCAGCGCGAGCAATGAGGCAAAGTTGGAAAGCGCGAACAAGCGATACGGCACCGCGCTCTCGAAGCGGCGCCAGTACCATGCCTGCAGGAGCGGCGTGGTGGTCGAGAGCAGGAAGTACGGCAGTCCGATGGTCGCGCCAAGGAGCAGCAGGATGCGCAGCATCGGCTCCTCGTTGCCCTGCGGCTTCCAGCCGCTCGCGGCGATGATCGGCAGCGTGGCGAGCGAAGCGGCGAGCAGCGCCACGTGCACATAGGCCTGGCGCCGCGAGCCGAGGCGCGTTGTCCAGTCGGCGTACGCATAGCCGGCGAGCAGCACGCTCTGGAAGAAGACGAGGCAGGTTGTCCACACCCCTGCCGAGCCGCCGAACCACGGCAGGATCTGCTTGGCGATGATCGGCTGCACCAGGAAGAGCAGGAACGACGATAGGAAGATCGTCGCCGCGTAAGGCAGCGTCGCGACGAGCGGAGCGCGGATTACTTCAGTACGGATTTGAGCGTCCTGCCCATCTCGGCCGGGTTGCGGGTAGTCTTGATGCCGCACTCCTCCATCACGGCCAGTTTCTCCTGGGCAGTGCCCTTGCCACCCGAGATGATCGCGCCCGCGTGGCCCATGCGCTTGCCCGGCGGCGCCGTGACCCCGGCGATGAAGCCGACCACGGGCTTGCGCATGTGCTCTTTTACCCACCGGGCCGCGTTCTCCTCATCGCTGCCGCCGATCTCGCCCACCATGATCACGGCTTCGGTCTGCGGATCGTCGTTGAACATCTTCAGCACATCGATGTGCTTCAGCCCATTCACCGGATCGCCGCCGATGCCGACGCAGGTCGACTGGCCGAGCCCGAGCTCGGTGAGCTGGCCTACCGCTTCATAAGTGAGCGTGCCTGAGCGCGACACCACACCGACCGGGCCCTTCTTATGGATGTGGCCGGGCATGATGCCGATCTTGAGCTCGTCGGGCGTGATCACGCCCGGACAGTTCGGACCAACGAGCAGCGTCTTCTTCCCGCGCATGCGATAACGGGTGCGGATCATGTCGCGCACCGGTATGCCTTCGGTGATGCAGATGACGAGGTCGAGCCCCGCATCGACCGCCTCGTCGATCGCCGCCGCGGCGAAGGGCGGTGGCACGTAGATCACCGACACCGTTGCGCCGGTCGCCTTCTTCGCATCCGCCACCGTGCCGAATATCGGAATGCCTTCGAAGTCCTCGCCAGCCTTCTTTGGATTTACGCCGGCCACGAAGCACGCGCGCCCATTGGCATAGGCGCGGCTCGTCTGCGTATGGAATTGCCCCGTCTTGCCGGTGATGCCTTGCGTCATCACCCGGGTGTTCTTCTCGATCAGGATGCTCATCGGCTTTTTTCCTGACCCCCTGATAAGGGGGTCGCGAGCCGCAGGCGAACGGGGGGTTTGATTTTTTGAAAACCGAAAACCCCCCGGCGCTTCGCGCCACCCCCCTTATCAGGGGGGCAAAGACGATTGCTCATCGCATTCCCTTCACCGCAGCGACCACCTTCTCCGCCGCCTCACCCATGTTGCCGGCGGAGATGATCGGCAGGCCCGAGTCGCGCAGTATTTTCTTGCCCAGCTCCTCGTTCGTGCCTTTCATGCGCACGACCAGCGGCAGCGAGAGCTTCACCTCGCGCGCCGCGCTGACGACGCCGTTGGCGATGGTGTCGCACTTCATGATGCCGCCGAAGATGTTGACGAGGATCGCCTTCACCTTGCGGTTGGAGAGCATGATCTTGAACGCCGCGGTCACCTTGTCCGCGGTGGCGCCGCCGCCGACGTCGAGGAAGTTGGCGGGCTGCCCCCCGTAGAGCTTGATCGTGTCCATCGTCGCCATGGCGAGGCCGGCACCGTTCACCATGCAGGCGATCTCGCCGTCGAGCGAGATGTAGTTGAGGTCGTACTTCGACGCCTCGATCTCGAGCGGATCCTCCTCGTCGAGGTCGCGCAGCGCCTGGATCTCGGGATGGCGGAAGAGCGCGTTGTCGTCGAAGTTGAGCTTGGCGTCGAGCGCAACCACGCGATTGTCGCCGGTGAGAATCAGCGGATTGATCTCGGCGAGCGACGCATCGGTCGCGTCAAAACATTTATACAGGCCTTTGAACACCGCGCGGCCCTGCGCGAGCGCCCCTTGGGGGATGCCGATGCCGAGCGCGATCTCGTCGGCATCGGCGTCGGTCAGGCCCTGCACCGGGTCGATGTACACCCTGCGGATCTTCTCCGGCGTCTTGGCGGCCACCTCCTCGATATCCATGCCGCCCTCGGAGGAAGCCATCAGCACGACCTTCTGCGTGCCGCGGTCGACCACCATGCCGGCATAGAGCTCCTTCTTGATGTCGGCGCCTTCTTCGATCAGCAGACGCCGCACCTTCTGGCCCTCGGGTCCGGTCTGGTGCGTGATGAGCTGCATGCCGAGAATGTCTTTCGCTCGCGCGCGCACTTCGTCGTTGGATTTCGCGACCTTCACGCCGCCGCCCTTGCCGCGCCCGCCGGCGTGAATCTGCGCCTTCACCACCCACACGCTGCCGCCGAGCTTCTTCGCCGCCTCGACCGCTTCGTCGACGCTCATCGCCGGGAAACCCCGCGGCGTCGGCACGCCGTACTCGCGCAGGAGCTGCTTGCCCTGGTACTCGTGGATCTTCACGCCGCCTTGCCTCTATACCACTTCGGATACCAGACTTTCACCGTATCGGTGCTCGTCTCCAGCGCATGGCACTGGTCGAGCTGAAACGGCTTCCCGCCGTCCTCGCGCTCTTCCTGCGTTTCGCCGGCGAACGTCTGGATCGCTGCCGTCGGCAGTCCCGCGAGCATCTCCGTGAGGTGGGTGCAGCCCTTCACGTTGCCGAGCAGCTCCCAGACGCGGCTGCGGAAGCCGCGCAGCAGATTCAGGCCGACGAGCTTGCGATAGGCAGGCGTGATGTTCTCACAGCCACTGGGATACGGCACCGCGTCCATCGACACCTCCGCGCCGAGCACCGTGAAGCTGCGGTCGATGGTGATGCGGATCCACATGTCATGGATCGGCTGGCCGGCGCGGCGCACGCCGGTCTTCAGGTGGTAGTCGTGGTTTTTGGTGTCGAGCAGGTGCGCTTCGATGTCCCAGAGGCCGTCGGCACGCTTGTAGCCCTCATAGCGAACGCGGCGCGTGTGGGTGAGCTCGCGCTCGACTTCGGAAACCGGGAGGGGCATTGCCGGCGGATTCTAGCATCGGGCCTTGCTAGACTTTTCCGATGCGCCACGTCCTTGCGCTCGACCAGGGCACCACCAGCTCGCGCGCCATCGTCTTCGACGAGGAAGGCCGCGCGGTCGCCACCGCGCAGCGCGAGTTCGAGCAGCACTATCCGCAGCCCGGCTGGGTCGAGCACGACCCGAAGGAGATCTACAGCACGCAACGAGAAACGGCGCGCGAAGCGGTACGCAAGAGCAACGTGCCGCTCAAGCAGCTGATGGCGGTGGGCATCACCAACCAGCGCGAAACGACGCTGCTTTGGGACCGCCAGAGCGGCGAGCCGCTGCACCAGGCGATCGTCTGGCAGGACCGGCGCACGGCGGCGATGTGCGAAGAGCTGCGCGCGGTCGGTGCCGAGAGCCTGGTGCGCGAGCGCACTGGCTTGGTTATCGACCCTTACTTCAGCGGCACCAAGATCGCGTGGCTGCTCGACAACGTCCCCGATGCCCGCGCGCGCGCCGAGCGGGGCGAGCTTGCGTTCGGCACCGTGGATACATGGCTCGTGTGGCAGCTCACTGGCAACCGCACGCACGTCACCGATCCGTCGAACGCGTCGCGCACCATGCTCTACAACATCCACGCGAATGAGTGGGACGACGAGCTGCTAAGACTCCTGCGCGTGCCGCGCGCGATCCTGCCCGACGTGCATCCTTCATCGCACGCCTTCGGAGCGCTGCCGACCTCGCTCATCGGCGAGCCGCTCATCATCGGCGGCATCGCCGGCGACCAGCAGGCGGCGATGTTCGGTCAGATGTGCCACCGGCCCGGCACGGCGAAGAATACCTACGGCACCGGCTGCTTCATGCTGATGCACACGGGCGAGCGCGTCGTGCAATCGCAAAACGGCCTGGTCTCCACGTCGTGCGCGCAGACCAAAGGCAAGGAATATGCGCTCGAAGGAAGCGTCTTCGTCGCCGGCGCGGTGGTGCAGTGGCTGCGCGATGAGCTCCAGTTCTTCGCGAGTTCCGCCGAAGTAGAAAAGCTCGCGGCGAGCGTGCTCGACTCCGCCGACGTGTTCCTCGTGCCGGCATTCACCGGCCTTGGCGCGCCGTACTGGGATCCGCATGCGCGCGGCGCCATGCTGGGTTTGACCAGAGGAACGTCCAGAGCGCACATCGCCCGCGCGGCGCTCGAGTCGATTGCCTACCAGAGCGCCGAGCTGCTGGAGGCGATGCAGAAGGATGCGGGCACCGAGCTCGCGGAGCTGCGCGTCGACGGCGGCGCGGCGGCGAACGATCTACTCATGCAGTTCCAGGCCGATCTACTCGGCGTGCCGGTGCTGCGCCCGACGGTGTTGGAGACGACCGCCCTCGGCGCCGCCTACCTCGCCGGGCTCACCGTGAACCTGTGGAAATCGCGCGAGGAGCTCGCCAAGCACTGGCACCTCGACCGAAGCTTCGAGCCGCGGATGAGTCGCGGCGAAGCGCAAGCAAAGCTTGCGCGCTGGCGCGAAGCGGTGCGCCGCGCCCGCGACTGGGCTAAGCCAGCGGGCCCGGGCGCTTCACATAGCGCGTCTTAATCGCCTGCAGCGCGTGGAAAGTGAGCGCGCCGACCGTGCCAGTCGGGTTGTAGCCGCCGTTCTGCGGAAAGGCGCTCGCGCCGACGACGAAGACGTTCGGCACGTCCCAGCTCTGCAGATATTTATTCACCGCGCTCGTCGCCGGCTCCGCGCCCATCGCCGCGCCACCGGTGTTGTGCGTGCTCTGGTAGGGCACGATGGTGTACTTCTCGGTGCGCGGCGAAACGGTCATCTTCGACGGGCCGATCGCCTTGCCGATCTCGGCCGCCTTGTTCGTGATCCATACCGACATCTTGTGCTCGTTCTCATGCCGGTCGAAGGTCATGCGCAGCAGCGGTAATCCATAGGCATCGCGGTACGCGGGATCCAGATCGAGATAGTTGGTGCGATAGCTCTGGCACGCGCCCTGGATGGTGATCGGGAACGAGCGGTTGAAGTACTTCGCCACCGCGTGCTTCCACTCCGCTCCCCAGCGCGGCGTGCCGCGCGGCACCGGCCGCACCTCGATCGGTCGCGAGCCGCTGGTGGCCGCCTGGAAGAAGCCGCCGCCGATGAAGCCGAGCCAGGCGTGGTCGAAGTTGTCGCCGTTGAATTCATCGATCGTCATGCCGAGGCCGCCGGCGGCCATGAACTGGTTGAAGACCTTGTCCTCGAAGAAGAGCGTCACGCCGGAAGGTGTCTGGTACGCATAGTTGCGTCCCACCACGCCTGAGTTCGCGGCCGGATCGTACGGCTTGCCTATGCCCGAGAGCAGCATTAGCCGCACGTTATTGAAGACGTACGAAGTCAGCAGCACCAGATCGGCTGGCTGCTCGAACTCGCGCCCGCGCGAATCGATGTACGTGACGCTCACCGCGCGCTTCTTCGCCGAGTCGAGGTTCACCTTCACCACGTTGGCGCGCGTGCGAAGCTCGAAGCGGCTCTGCTTCATCAGGTTGGGCAGCACCGCGGTCTGCGGGCTCGCCTTCGCGCCCATCTCGCAGCCGAAGAACTGGCAGTAGCCACAATAGACGCAGCCGTTGATCGTTGCGCCGTACTCGTTGGTGTAGGGCTGCGAATTCGCCGCGCTCGGCGTCGGGAACGGCTTGTAGCCGAGCTTCTCCGCCGCCTCCTTGAAGAGCGCGCCGGCGTACGCCGTCTTGAGCGCCGGATTCGGATACTCGCGCGCGCGCGGGCCTTCGTACGGATTGCCGCCGGGGATGATCTTGCCCTTGATGTTGCCCGCCTTGCCGCTCACGCCGTAGAGGTATTCGAAGCGGTCGAAATGCGGCTCGAGCTCGTCGTAGGTCACCCCCCAGTCCTGGCTCGTGCACTCCGCGGGCCAGTGATCGCTTCCGTAGCGGGCGAGCGTGCGGCTGCGCGTCTCGAAGTCCCAGGGCAGAAAGCGCCACGTGAGCCCACCCCAATGCACGGCCGCGCCGCCGACCCCTTCGCCGGGGCGGAACGAGCCGAGGCTTCGCATCGGCAGTGCCGTCTCGTTCGTGTTGTTGCGAAAGGTGATCGTCTCGCGCGAGAGGTCCTGCATCAGCTCGTGGCGCTTCACGTAGCGCAGCTCATCATGCGCGTGCGGCATGGCGAAATCCGGATCGGTGTCGCGCCAGCGGCCGCGCTCGAGCCCAACCACATGCAGGCCCGCTTCGGCGAGCTCCTTGGCGAGGATGGAGCCGCTCAAGCCGACGCCGACGACGACCGCATCCACCGGCTTCAGTTTCGTCGCCATGTCAGTCCTTTCTCACGAGCAGCACATGCTTCGGATGACCATGCTCGTCGAGCGCGGCCTTGCCCTCGAGGATGTCGGCGATCGACACCGGCAGCGCGTCGTAAGGCACGCCGTGCTTTTCAACGAGATGCGTATACACCGCGGCGACGCCCGGAAAGCCGACCAGCTTCCAGCCGATCTTGCCGCGGTTGCCGCCGTAGATCGGATCGGAGAAGAAGCCCTCGATGGTGTTCTCGAGCAGCATGTTGAAGAAGAAGCGCGCCGGCACCGCCTCGAGCGGAAACTTGCCCTCCTCGAGCGCGCGCAGCACCTCGTCCTGCTGCGCGGCGGCGAGCTGGTCGTACGATTTCCCGTACTGCTTGGCGCAGCCGGCATTGATCTCGGCGATCGCCGCGCGATAGACCTCCTGCGGCGTGAGCGGCGACTGATAGCCCTGCTGCGGCGTGCCCTCGGCGTGCGGGCCCTGGCGGTACATCTTCGCCATCACGCCGTAGCCGCCGAAGAGCTGCTGGTCGATGAAATAGGTGACGCCCGCTTCCTTCGCGCCGGGACCGAGCTCGTCCGCAGGAATGAGCCGCGCGACGGCAGCATCGAGGAACGTAACTTCGGCCGGCGCGAGGAACATGTATTTCTCGCTCTTCGCGCTCGCGTGGCCCGCATGCTGCGCGGCTGCGGCCGCAGGTAGCGCGGCGCTGAGCGCGCCGACCGACTTCAGAAAGCGGCGACGACTGCCTTCCTCATCCATCTCTCCTCCCCGGGAAAGAACATCTTAAGCGAGATACTTCTTGAAGTGGGACACCGTGCGGTCCCACGCGAGCTTCGCCGCCACCTCGTTGTAGCGAGGCGTCGAATCGTTGTGGAAGCCGTGCTGCGTGCCCGGGTACATGTGCATTTCGTAGCGCGCGCCCGCCGACTTGAGCGCCTGCTCGTAAGCGGGCCACATCTCGTCGATGCGCGGGTCGTTCTCCGCGTAGTGGATGAGGAGCGCCGCCTTGATCTTCGGCACATCGGCGCTCGCCGCCGCGGCGCCGTAAAACGGCGCGCCGGCCTGCAGGTCGGCGCCGAGCGCGGTGGCGAGCCAGTTGGTCGTGCCGCCGCCCCAGCAGAAGCCGGTGACGCCGAGCTTGCCGCTCGCGAGCTTGTGCGACTTGAGGAACTTCGCGCCGTTCAGCATATCGGCGCGCAGCTTCGCCTGGTCGAGCTTCGCCTGCAGCTCGCGACCGTCATCGTCGTTGCCCGGATAGCCGCCGAGCGGCGCGAGGCCATCGGGCGCGAGCGCGAGAAAGCCGGCGACCGCCGCGCGCCGCGCGACGTCCTCGATGTAGGGATTGAGCCCGCGGTTCTCGTGCACCACCAGCACCGCCGGGAACGGCCCCGCGCCGGCGGGCTGCACGAGATAGCCGCGCATCGTGGCGGCGTTGCCGCCGGGGGATGGATAGGTGACGTAGTGGCCCTTGATGCGCGAATCGGTGAACGCGATGGTCTGTGCGCGCGCGTAATCGGGCAAGAGCGAGAGCGCGAAGGTGAGCGCGCCGAGCGCACTTGCGCGCTTCAGGAATTCGCGCCGGTCAATGCGACCGTGGCAATACTCGTCGTAAAGGTCGAAGACTTGCTGGTCGATCTCTTGCTGCGTGATGGCGTTCATCGCTTCCTCAGCTGTTTGTCGAACTTGGCGCGCACACGCTCGCGCAGCTCATCGGACGCCTTCACCACCGGCGGGAAGTCCTTGAGCATCTCGTAGGGCCGGCAGGCGTCGATGAGGCCGCGCGAGTTCCACGTCCGGCCTTTCGGCAGGCGCGGATCGAGCGGCCCGCTCCAGGCGCGGCGGATGAAGTCGATGTCCTCGACCGGATCGCAGCGCGTGCACATCGCCCATAGCACCTGCTCGAGATTCGCGGGATCGATGTCGTCGTCGACCACGACGACGAAGCGCCCGAGGTAGGCGCCCGATTGACAGGTCGCCGCGAGATGCAGCGCCTGCCTCGCGTGGCCGGCGTAGGCCTGCTTGATGGCGATGACGTTGAACATGCGCGCGCAGCCCGGCTCGTGCACCCACACGCCCTGCACGCCCGGCAGCCCGGCGCGCTCGACCTCGTCCCAGATCATGCCGGCTTTCATGACGCACTTCGAATACGAAAAATCCGATGGCGGGATCATCGGACATGCGAGGCCGAGGATCGGGTCGTTGCGGTGATAGACGCGTTGGACGCGCACCACCGGCTGCTCGCCGCGCCCGCCGGCGTAGTAGCCGGTGAACTCGCCGAACGGGCCCTCGGGCATCGTCTCGCTAGGATGCATCTCGCCTTCGAGCACGATCTCGGCGTGCGCCGGCATCGGCAGGCCGTGCACCTCGCTCTCGATCACCTCGTAAGGCGCGCCGCGATGGCCGGCCGCGTAGTCGTACTCGGAAAGGCCGTAGCGGATCTCGTTGCCGCCGGCGAGGAAGAGCAGCGGATCGTGACCGCACGAGATGAGCACTGGGCATGGCTTGCCCGCGCGCCAATATTTCTCCCGAATTTGGCGACCGTGCTTGCCCGGCGAGATCCACAGGCCGACGCGATCCGCGCCTTGCACCATCGAGCGGTAGGTCCCGCAGTTCACCCAGCCTTCGTCCGGGTCGCGCATGATGACGAGATCATCGGTGCCGAGATAGCGGCCACCGTCGTGCTCGTGCAGGAGCGGCGCGGGAAACTTGAGCACGTCGATACCTGTTTTGACGACGTTCTCGAGCACGGGCCCATCGTTCACCACGCGCGGCGGGATCGGCTTATGCGACTTCATGCGGTCGCGATAGGCGCGCACCACGTCGAGCGGATGCGAGGGCGGCGGGAAGCCGAGCACGATGGCGAGGCGCTTGGCCGAATTGGTGGTGCCCGAGATGGCGCGGTAGCCCTTAGGGTAGCCGGGAATGTCCTCGTAGAGGATGGCGGGCGGCGACTCCTGCCGGTAGACGATCTCGGCGAGCGTGCCCATCTCGAGCTTCCAGTCGGCGCCCTTGATGCGCAGCAACTCGCCCGCGCGCTCGATGCGCTCGATCGCTTCGCGCAGGTCGGCGTGCGGCCGCTCGTAGTCGTTCCAGACCATCGGAAGAGATGCGGCGGAAAGCGGCTTGTTCAGTAGACGCCCCGGAAGCTGTCCTGGCCCGGCTGGTAGGTCATGTTCGTGATGCCGTGGTTGCGGTTCACGAGCGGCCGCGCATAGAGGCGGTGCTTCATGCTGCGCACCTCGTGCTCGATCTGGAAGAGCGGCCGGTTGTCGCGCGGATCGGTGATCCACTGGAAGCGCCACTCGTTGGCGTCGGTCTCCATGGTGATGAGATCGCGCGCCTTCAGCCACTCGTAAGGCGTGGCGAAATCGGCGATGTAGATCTGGATATGGTGGTTGTCGTACTCGGGCAGCGGGCGATCGGTCTCGGTGAACAGCAGCCGCTGGCTCGCGCCGACCTTGACCGTGGCGCGGCCGTTTTCGGCCTTGGCGGGCGCGCGCATCACCTGGTCGTAGAAGCGGGCGATGCCCTCCGCCGCGCCGCGCGGCACGTCGAAGTCGACGTACACGATGCCAAGCTCGGTGCGGCCGTACTCCGGCGACGGCGCGTGGCAGCGCACGCGGTTGCCCCAGGGGCAAGTGGCCTCGACCACGTCGCCTTTGCGCGTCCAGGAGAACTTGGTCTTCGCTTCCGGAACGACCCGCTTCATCTCGTTGCCGGCATGGGTCAACCGCTTCTCGAGGTCCTCGAGATTCGGCACCACTAGGCCCACCGTGCCGCGCAGTACTTCGGCGCGCGGCGGCACCGCGCGGCTCGGCAGGTGGCACTGGGTGCGGCCGAAGTTCACCCACATGTTCTCGAGACCGGTGAAGAGATAGGGATCGCGCGTGCCGCCGAGCCCGACGACGTAGAACAGCGTCGCCAGGCGCTGGTCGGGGATCACCACGTTGAAGTGCTCGAGATGCACGATGTTCCCGACCGTTTGAGCGGCCCGGTCGTATTGCCGCACTTTCTCGGGAGCGTTCATGCCCTTAGTCTAGCTCCAGACCCGGCGCGCGAATTCGGGGTAGTCGCTCCCGATCGCCACCGCTACCGGCCCGCGCAGCAGCTCGAGCTCGGGCGCCGTCGGCGGCGCCGTCTCGCCGACCGTGCCCGCGTCGTATTCGAAGCCGGTCGCCTCGCGCACCTCGGCGGCGGTGTGGCCCGGGTGCACGCTTTCGAGGCGGAAGCGGCGTTTCTCCGGTTGCCAGCGGAAGAGCGCCTTTCCGGTCACCAGCGCCACCGGTCCGCCGCGGCGCACCACGTCGGGCGGTGACCAGCCCGGGGCTGAAACGAATTCCACGCGCGGCACGAGCACGCGGGGCGAATGCTCCTCGCGCAAGAGGATGGTGCGGCAGGTGAAGTACATGAACGCCGAGCCGAACGAGCCGGGGAAGCGCCGGCCCGCGGCGCGCACGAGGTTGATGTTCGCGTCGCCGTCGAGCTGCGCGCCGCCGAGGAAGAAGTAATCGATGCGTCCCTGGCCGGCGAGATCGAAGAGCTCGCGCGAACCTTCGCTGAAGGGATTGCCATGGCGCTTGTGGAGCCGGGTAATGCGCAGCGGCCGGCCCTGCGCGCGCAAGAGCTCGCACGCGGTCGCGGGAATCGGCGAGGCAGCGCCGACGGCAACGTGACGGGCGTCGGCGATGAGCCGCGCGATCAGGCAGGCAAGGAGCTCTTGCGCTCTTGCCACACGAACTCGCGCAGGTACTGCTCGAAGCCCTCGCGCGTACGCGCCGCCTTGGCATACATCGCGAGATGAGTGTCGTCGATGCCGTAGACACCGGCCACGCCGAGCGGCCAGGCGCCGCGCTCGGCGCGTGCGGTGCCGCTCACGTAGGTGGATCCGATCACGCCGGGCGCGAGCAGCTCGTCCTCGAGCATATCGCCCGCGCGGAACTCCTCGACCGTTACATAAGTGTGGCGGGCCGCGTGCGCGATAGTGGCGAGCTCGCGGCGGCGCCCGACCCACACGTTGCCGGCTTCGTCCGCCCAGCGGGCGTGGAACAGCGCCACGTCCGGCGCGATGGCCGCCACCAGCAGAATCGGATCCGCGCCGCCGGCAAAGGGATTTTGCGCGACCTGCCAGTCCGCATGCGCGCCGACGAGGTCGGAGCCGAGCACCCCGCGCAGCGGCATGTAAGGCACGCCTTTCTCCGTTGCCTGCAACGCGGTGTGCACGGCCGGGCAGGTGTAATCGACTACCGTGATGTCGGCGCGCTCAGCCGCGTCCGTGAACCGCGGCGCGAGCCCTGCCTCGCCGAGCGACACCGCGCTCGAATGCACTTCGGACACGCAACCCGCGCCGATCAGCAGATCGGCGCAGAGGCCGAGAACCGGGACGCCGAGCAACTTGAGACCGGTGATCTTGCGGCGGATGAGCGCGCGCACCGCGTCCATGGCGGGCAGCGAGTAGTCGGGCGGAAGCGCGATGAACGCGCCGTCCGGGATGTGCGCGACGAGCGACTCGACGCCGCTCAGGCCGCGGTTCCTCCGACCGTCAGCGCGTCGATGCGCAGCGTCGGCTGGCCGACGCCGACCGGCACGCTCTGGCCTTCCTTGCCGCAGGTGCCGATGCCGGTGTCGAGCGCGAGATCGTTGCCGATCATGGAGACGCGCGTCAGGGCGTCCGGCCCGTTGCCGATGAGCGTGGCGCCCTTCACGGGGTGGGTAACTCGCCCGTTCTCGATGAGGTAGGCCTCGGCGGCGGAAAAGACGAACTTGCCGTTGGTGATGTCGACCTGCCCGCCGCCGAAATTGGTGGCGTAGAGACCTTTCTTCACGCTGCGGATGATCTCCTGCGGGTCGTGCGGGCCGGCGAGCATGTAGGTGTTGGTCATGCGCGGCATGGTGAGGTGGGCGAACGATTCGCGCCGCGCGTTGCCGGTGAGCGGCATCTTCATGAGGCGCGCGTTCAGGCTGTCCTGCATGTAGCCGCGCAGCACGCCGTCCTCGATCAGCACGTTGCGCCGGCTCGGCGTGCCTTCGTCGTCAACCGTAAGCGAGCCGCGCCGGCCAGGCAGCGTGCCGTCGTCGACCACCGTGACGCCCGGTGCGGCCACGCGCTGTCCAAGGCGCCCGCTGAAAGCAGAGCTGCCTTTGCGGTTGAAATCGCCCTCGAGGCCATGCCCCACCGCTTCGTGCAGCAGGATGCCGGGCCAGCCCGGGCCGAGCACCACGGCCATGGTGCCCGCGGGAGCTGGACGGGCATCGAGGTTGACGAGCGCTTGCGACACGGCCTGCTCGGCGTATTGGTCGAGCACTTCGTCCGTGAAATGCGCGTAGTCGGTGCGCCCGCCGCCGCCGGCGCTGCCGGACTCGCGGCGACCGTTCGCCTCGGCGATCACCTGGACCGAGAGGCGCACGAGCGGCCGCACGTCGGCGGCGAGATGGCCGTCGGCGCGCGCGATCAGCACGACCTCGTATTCGCCGCCGAGGCTCGCCATCACCTGCGTGATGCGCGGATCGCGCGCGCGGCACTTGCGCTCCAGTTTCTCGAGCAACGCCACCTTGTGTTCGGAGGCGAGCGAGGCGATCGGGTCGATCGCGGCGTAGAGCTGCACGGGAAGCTGGCGCGAGCCTGCCTTCACCACGCGCGCCTGGCCGGCTGCGGCAATGGCGCGCGTCGCCTTTGCCGCGTCCTGGAGCGCGCTGAAACTGATTTCGTCGGAGTAGGCGAAGGCGGTCTTCTCGCCGGAAACGGCGCGCACGCCGACGCCCTGCTCGATGTTGAAGCTCCCGGACTTGACGATGCCCTCTTCGAGGCTCCAGCCCTCGGAGCGCGAATATTGGAAATACAGATCGGCGTAGTCGACGCGGCGCGCAGCCAGCGTGCCGAACACTTGCTCGAGCTTCGCTCCCTCTAGCTCGAATGGCGCGAGCAGTGTGCTTTTTGCGGTGTCGAGTATCAATGCATTCTCCGGTTGGCGTGGGCCGGCAGCGCGGCCTGCACTTCTTGGATGCGCGCGTCGTCCATCTCGGCGAGCAGCACGCCCTCGCCTTCTTCCTGCACCGCCAGAATCTCGCCCCACGGGTCGACGATCATGCTGTGGCCGTAGGTGCGCCGGCCGCCGGCGTGCGTGCCGCCCTGCGCCGGGGCGATGACGTAGGCCTGGTTCTCGATGGCGCGCGCGCGGAGCAGCGTTTCCCAGTGCGCCGCCCCGGTCGGCACGGTGAAGGCAGACGGCACGAACATCGCGTCGAAGGGGGCGAGCGCGCGGTAGAGCTCCGGGTAACGCACATCGTAGCAAACGGAAAGCGCAAGGCGCCCGAACGGGCTCGCCACGGCGACGGGGTGATCGCCGGCCTCCAGAGTGCGGGCTTCGTCGTAGCGCTCGTCGCCGGCGGAAAAGCGAAAGAGATGCATCTTGTCGTAGCGCGCGACGCGCTTGCCGGCATCGTCGTACACGAGGCAGGCGCTGCGGATGCGGCGCTCATCGGCGCAAGCGAGGGGCGCGGTGCCGCCGACCAGCCACACGCCGTGCTTACGAGCGACGTGCGCGAGGAAATCCTGGATCGGTCCGCGGCCCTCGGGCTCGCGCAGCCGCAGCTTGTCGCTCTCGGCTCGGCCGATGCAATAGAAGTTCTCGGGCAGCGCGACGAGCCGCGCGCCAGCCGCCGCGGCGGCCGCGACGAGCCGCGCGGCCGCGTCCAGGTTGGGCGCGAGCTCGGCTGCCGACACCATCTGTACCGCGGCGACGCGCACCCTGCTCACTGCGTTGCCGTCTCGGTCGGCGGCGGCGCGACGCTGACTTTGGCGACCTTCGGGTCCGCCCAGCTGCCGCTCACGTCGAACTCGTGCGCGAAGAGCTGCCCGAGCGGGTCCTTGAGCACTTTCTGCGCGAGCGCCGAAGCGACGCCGGCCACCGGATTGACGATCGTCACCAGCGTCGAGGCCGAGCCGCCGAGGCTCGGCACGACGCGCACCTTGAGGCTCTGCGTCTCGTGCGCGAGATCCACCCGGCCCGACATCGCCACTTCCGCCGCCGGGCCGCGCATGCGGAACTGGCGAATGTCCATCACGCCGTGATCGACGGCGGAAGCGGCCTCGATGTGATCGAAGCGGAAGCCCTTCGAGAAGACATCGCGGAAATCCAGCGTGATGCGCCGCGGCAGCGCCTGCAGGTTCATGAGCGAGATCAGCTTGCCGAGACCCGGATCGATCTCGAGGAACTGCCCGTCCTCGGCGCTCAACTTGAGCTCGCCGCCGAGGCTTGCGTAGTCGAGCGAGGTGGGCTCGCCCGCCCAGCTGAGCGAGCCGGCGAGCTCGGCCTTGCCGCCGAGCACCGTGCTGGGATAGCCGACGCGCGCGAGGAACTTGCCTGCGTCGGTCGCCTGCAGGCTGAAGTCGAGGTCGGTGGCCTGAGCCGCGCGCCAGCGCCCCTTCGCGTCGAACGTCGCATCGGCGCTCGCGAGCGCGAGCTTGTCGATGCGCCAGTCGGCGCCCTCGGGCACCGCAACGAGCTCGAGGCGGCCGAGGTTCTTGCCGCGCAGGTTGAAGCTGTCGGCGACGACATCGAGTGCCGGCAGGTCGCCCGCGCGCGCTTGAGTCGGCGCGGCGCCGGGCGCGGCCGCCGGAACGCTGAAATGCAGTAGCCGCGCGACAAGCTGCCCAGGCCTCTGCGCACGATAGTTGAGCTGGCCCGCCAGCTCATCGGCATCCACGACCGCCGACCAGCCGGCAGAGTCGCCGCTCGCGCGCAGCGCGACGTTCTGCACGCGCTTGCCCAGCAAGTCGACGCGCGCGGCCTTCAGCTCGACGCTGACCGGCAGCGTGCCGCCGCTGCTGGCAGCGCCGCTGGCGAAAACGCCGCGCCAGCGATCGAGATCGAGAGCCGCCACTGAGCCGTAGACGAGCACGCCCCGCTCGGGAAGCCGCACGGCGTGTGCGCCCGGCGAGAGCGAGAGCGCCGCGCGCTGTACCTGCATCGAGTCTCCGGCGCGCGCGCGGCGCGCTTCGGCGGCAGCGAGGCGGCCGAGCGAGACGGCAATGCGATCGCGCTCGCCGCCATCGCTCGGCAGGTAGTCCACGCGCAGCGGCAGCGCATCGGGTGCCGCCTTTTCGAACGGCGCGGGCAGCGCGGCCGCGACGCCGCGCAGCGAGCTCTCCACGCTGACACGCTGCAGGCCATCGCGCAGCGTCACCGTCACGACGTAAGGCGCGGAGCCGGTGAGCAAGCGCCGCAGCCGCTCATCGATGAGACTCCCGAGCTCCGCCGGCTGCGCCTCGCCGCGCGCGACGAACTCCATCGCGCCACTGCCCCGACGCGTGCCGCCGGCGATGCTCACCGGCCCGCCGAAGGCCCGGGCGCGCACATCGTGCAGGGCGAGCGTCGATTGCGTAAATGCCACCGTGCCTTGCGCCTGCACGAGCGGCGGCAGGTCGCGTGCGAGCACCACTTCGTTGGCGGCGAGCTCGTATTCGCCCGCCACCTTGGTGGCGCGCAGGTCGGTGAGCGGTACCTCGAGCTTGAGCCGCAGCCGGCCATCGCCGCTCGCGCTCATCGCCCCCGTGAAGCGCCCGGCGCTCTCACGCAACGGCGAGGCCTGCAGGAACTGCAGGAACCGGGCCGTGGCGCCGTGCGCCTGTCCGCTCACCAGCACGCGCGGCGCGCGCGGGCTGAGATCCGGGATGCTCACCTTCACGTCGTGCAGCGCGGCGCCGAGGATGCTGCCGCTCTTGCCAGCGATGTCCATGCGGTTACGCTGGAAGCTGAGCTCGGCGTCGATGTCCTCGATGCGCGGCCAGCCCGGCGCGTACTCAAGCACGCCCTTGCGCACGCGCGCCGTAGCCGAGAACTCGCCCTGCGCCGGATCGACGAACGGAAACGCGCTCAGGTCGCCCTTCAGGCGCAGCTCCACTTTTGTTGCCTCTCCCGCGAGGATGCCTTTGACGAGCCACTC
>VBCM01000206.1 GCA_005883675.1 Betaproteobacteria bacterium | reverse complement strand
ATGGGTGATGAACACGCGGCCGACCTGGCGGAAGTCGTAGCCCGCCTTGCCGAGCCGGCGCGTCACGCCGTCGCCCGCGTCGACGAGATAGAGCGCCTTGTTGACGACGAGCAGGTTCGCCGATTGCGAGCGGCCGCGCGTGGGAAGCGGGCCGCCGCGCGTGCCGAGCGTGACGATCACCGTGGCGTTCGCCGCCGGCTTCGGCTGTGAAAGCGCGGGGTCAGCGAGCGGCGCGAGGAAAGTCGCCGCCCCGAGCATCCAGGCAGTTTTCGTCATGCGCTTCTCCACGCCAGCCGGCACGCAGGCAGAATAGCAAAAGGGGGCGGCAATGCACGGGACGGAAACACACGACGGCGAGCGGCCGCTCGAGCGCATGGCGGAAGAAGGGCTGCGCTTCGCGCGCCGCATGTACCTGCCGCGCATGCTCGGCCTCGGCGTCGGCACGCTTGCCGTGGGCGGCGGCCTGTGGGAAGCGCAGGCGCCGCTTTGGGCCTGGCTGCTGCTCGCGCTGAACGGCTTCGTCTGGCCGCACGTCGCGTATCGCATCGCGCGCGCGAGCCGCGATCCGTATCGCGGGGAGCTGCACAACCTGATGTTCGACTCCGCCTGCGGCGGCGCCTGGGTGGCGGCGATCGGCTTCAACCTCGTGCCGAGCGCCGTGCTCCTCTCCATGCTGGCAATGGACAAGGCGGCGGTCGGCGGCGTGCGCTTTCTCGCGCGGTGTCTCAACGCCCAGATCGCAACCGCGGCGCTGGTGGCGCTCATCGACGGCTTCTGGCTGCACCTCGACTCAGGCTTCGTGGCGGTCGTGGCGAGCCTGCCGCTGCTCTTCGCCTATCCGGCCACCGTCGGCTACACCGCCTATCGCCTTGCGCGCCGCGTGCGGCAGCAGAACGACGTGCTCGCGACGCTCTCGACGATCGACGGCCTGACGCGGCTCATGAACCGCACGCATTGGGAGCAGGCGGTGGCGACGGAATTCCAGCGCTGCCGCCGCATCGGACACTCCTCCGCGGTGCTGATGCTCGACGTCGATCACTTCAAGGCGGTGAACGACGCGCACGGCCATCAGGTCGGCGACGAGGCGCTGCGCGCGGTGGCGGCGATCCTGCGCGACACGCTGCGGCTGCACGACATCGCCGGGCGCTACGGCGGCGAGGAGTTCGGCGTGGTGCTGCCGGGCATCGAAGCGAGCGGCGCCGCGGCGATCGCCGAGCGCATCAGGAAGAAAATCGAGTCTTCGGTGGTCGAGCCGCGCCGCGGCGTGCGCGTCACCGCGAGCATCGGCTACGCCGCGCTCGGGCTGGACGATCACGATCCCGGCGCGTGGATCGCGCGCGCCGACCGCGCGCTCTACGCCGCCAAGGCCGCCGGGCGCAACCGCGCCATGGGCCACGAAATCGGGGTCAGAGCCTGATTTATTTTCCAACGGGAGAGGAGTCATGACACAGCAAAGTCGCCGGCGCTTCGTCGCCGGGATGGGCGCCGCCTTGGCGGCGAGCGGCATGAGCGTCGCGGTGCGCGCGGCGATGGGGCCGCAGGACAAGTTCGATCTCCTCATCAAGGGCGGCGAGGTGTTCGATCCGAGCCAGAGCCTGCGCGCGAAGCGCGACATCGGCATGCGCTTCGGAAAAATCGAGGCGCTCGAGGCCGACATCCCGGCGACGCGCGCGCTGCGCGTCCTCGACGCGAGCGGCAAGGTGGTGGTGCCGGGGCTCGTGGATCTGCACTCGCACGTGTACCCGTACGGCTCGGCGCTCGGCATTCCGGCCGACGAGCTCGTGCCTTATCAGGGCAGCACCACCATGGTGTCCGCGGGCGACGCGGGAGCGAACAACTTCGCCGCCTTCCGGCGCTACGTGCAGGCGCAGACGCGCACGCGCCTGTACGCGTTCGTGCACATTGCGAACATCGGGCTCGCCGGCTTCCCGGAGCCCGAGCTCTTCCATCTCGGCTTCGCGCATCCCGAGGAATGCGGCAAGACGGTAGCGGAGAACGCCGACATCGCGATCGGCGTCAAGGTGCGCATGTCGGAGAACGTGATCAACCAGGCGGGCATCGAGCCGCTCAAGCGCGCGATCCGCGCCACCGAGATCGCGGGCGGCGGCGCGCGCGTGATGTGCCATATCGGCGGCGTGGCGACGCCCGAGCTGATGCGCGAGATCCTCGACACGCTGCGCAAGGACGACATCCTCACCCACTGCTTCAGCGGCGCGCCGAACAACGCCGGGCGCTTCACCAACATCGTGCAGGACGGCAAGCTCCTGCCCGAGGCGCTGGCGGCGAAGAAGCGCGGCGTCATCTTCGACATCGGCCACGGTGGCGGCAGCTTCGACTTCACCGTCGCGGAGGCCGCGATGCAGCAGGGCGCGATGCCGGACACCATCTCCTCCGACATCCACGTCTTCTCGGGCAACACACCCGGGATGCCCTACCTCACGTGGGTGATGAGCAAGTTCCTCGCGCTCGGGCTGCCGCTCGAGCAGGTGCTGCGCATGGCTTCCAGCGTGCCAGGCGCGATCATCAACCGGCTGCCGAAGCTCGGTACGCTGCAGGTCGGTGCACCGGCCGATGCGACGCTCGTCGAGATCGTGAACGGGCCGGTCGAGTTCGTCGATACGCGCAACAACAAGCGCCCGGGCAACGCCTACATCCGGCCGCTACAGAGTGTGCTCGGCGGCGTGCCCTTCGGACGGCCGTATCACTCGCCGTTCTCGGTGCGCTGACCTATTTGCCGACGCCGAGCCGGCCGCCTTTGCCCAAGCCGCCGCGCACTTCCTGCGCCTTGTAGTTCTTCACCGACTTGACGAGGTTGTTGTAGGCGTCGGCAAACGCGCTCGCCAGCACCTTCCCTTCGGGCGTGTTGGTGTAGCCGCCCGCGCCGCCGAAGGCGCCGCCGCCGAAGAGCCCGCCCCAGGCGCCGAAGTCGGTCTTCGAGGAGTTGCCCTCGGACGCGGCGAGCTGCACGCCGGAGCGGTTGTCGACGAGCGTCAGCATGGTCGCCGCCTCGCGTGTCTTGGTGTTGCCGACGAGCGCGCCGGCCGCCGCGCCGTAGGAGCCGAGCTTGTGCGAGAGCGCCCCTACCGCGCCGCTCAAGCCGCCCGTGTCGCGCTCGCTGAAGCTGATCGTGGGGTTCATCGAATAGTCGGCGGCGACCATTTGCCCCTTGCCGAAATTGCTGCCTTCGCGCGTCTCGCCCGAGCGGTCGAGCGAGCGCTCCTGCGCCATGTTGTTCATCGCCGCGCCGCGCTCGACCACCACGAAGCAGTTCGACTTCTGCACGAGCATGCGGATGAGCGGCACGGTCGACTGGACCTTGTAGTGGTCGCGGAACGTGTGGAACCAGGCGGCGTTGCGGTCCTCGACTACCGCGAGCGTGCCGAGCGACTCGGTGCAGCTCTCGAGGTCCGCCGCGTGCAATGACGCAGCAAGGCCGGCCAGCGAAACGCCGGCGAAAACGGCGCGGACAAGCATGATTCACCTCCCCTAGGTGTTATGCGGAGCAATATACCCCCGGCGCGCAGCAGTGACTAGACTTGGCGCCGGGAGGCGATATGAAAAGCTCGTTTATCTCGTTCGTCGTCGGCGCCGCGCTCTTTTGCGCCGGCTATGTTGTCGCGCAGCAGGAGGCGCCGCACGACGTCCGCCGCGTGGTGACCAAGATCGAGCCATCCGGCAAGGCGGTCGTCATGATCGACGAGCGCACAGCGCTCATGCGGCCGCGCGGACCGACCTACGTCGGCAATCTGTGGGTGACGCCGGTGAGTCCGCCCGACTTCTCGTGGAGCGCCGATCGCGGCAAGACCAAGATCGGCCTCATGCCGCCCAAGGGCGGGAGCGTGTTTCGCGTAGTGGAGTTTCCGCCGGAGTCGGAGGCGCTCGCGCACATGGGCACGGGCAACATGCAGGACGTGGTCGGCGCCGCCGGCACGCCCGCGAAAGGCGTGGCACCGCGCCATCCGCTGATGCATCGCACGCGCACGCTCGATTACGCGATCATCATGTCGGGCGAGATCGACATGCTGCTCGACGAGGGCGAGGTGCATCTCAAGGCGGGCGACGTCGTCGTGCAGCAGGCGACCAACCACGCGTGGGTGAACCGCGGGCGCGAGCCCTGCCGCATCGCCTTTATTCTCTTGGATGCACAGGAGCCGTAATGGCTTCCATACGCCATGAATTCGATGTCGCCGCGCCCACCGCGCGCGTGTGGGATGCGTTCAAGGATGTGGGCGCCGTGCACACGCGGCTCGCGCCAGGGTTCGTCACCGCGTGCCGGCTGGAAGGTAGCGGCCGCATCGTCACCTTCGCCAACGGCATGACAACGCGCGAGCTGATTGTCGACGTG
>VBCM01000099.1 GCA_005883675.1 Betaproteobacteria bacterium | reverse complement strand
ATCAAGAGCAGTTAAGCCACGGTAAAGCTAGGTAAAGAGGCCACGGCCTGCATGCCCCGCCGCTATCATTCGGCGCCTGCCTCTATGATTCGCGGCGTATGAGCGCGCAGGTCCTGCTGGCCGATGACGACGTCGAGCTCGCCGGCATGCTGAAGGAATACCTGGAGCGCGAAGGCTTCGGCGTCGCCACCGTGCACGACGGCGAGGCGGCGGCGCGGCTCGCGCTCTCGGGCGGCTACCAGATCGTGGTGCTCGACGTCATGATGCCCAAGGTCGACGGCATCGAGGCGCTGCGCCAGATCCGGCAGACGAGCCGCGTGCCGGTGGTGATGCTCACCGCGCGCGGCGACGACATCGATCGCATCGTGGGGCTGGAGCTCGGCGCGGACGACTACGTGCCCAAGCCCTGCACGCCGCGCGAGCTCGTCGCGCGCCTGCGCGCGATCCTGCGCCGTGCGCAGCCTGGTGCGAGCGGCGGGCCGCTGGAGATCGGCGCGCTCATTCTCTGGCCGGAAAAGCGCCGCGCGCAATGGCGCGGGCGCGAGCTCGCGCTGACCAGCATCGAGTTCAACGTGCTCGAAGTGCTGATGCGCAATGCCGGCCGCGTAGTGAGCAAGCACGAGATCTCGGAGCAAGCGCTCGGCCGGCCGCTTGCGCGCTTCGACCGCTCGATCGACGTGCACCTCTCCGCGATCCGCCAGAAGCTCGGCGACGGCGCCCGCATGATCCGCACGGTGCGCGGGCTGGGCTACCACCTGGCGAGGGAATAGCGGTGGGCCGGCTCTTCTGGAAAATCTTCATCGGCTTCTGGCTCGCCCTGGTGAGCGCCGCCGCCATCACCGGCACCGCCGTCTGGCTGCAGCACCGGCGCGAAGCCGGGCCGCCCGAGCTTGCCGGCGGACCGCCCTCGCGCATCGCCACCGACATGGCGGCCGCGACGCTGCGCCACGGCGGCGTCGAAGCGCTGCGCGCCTGGCTGCAGGAAGTGCACGCACGCCGCCCGGCGATGATCTTCGCGGTAGACGAGCAGGGTCACGACATCCTCGGCCGCGAGGTGCCGCCGGCCGCGCTCGCCGCCGCGCGCGAGCTCGTCGAGAGTGGGGCCGACGGGCAAGGCGCACGCCGCATCGTGACCGCCGGCGGCGACACCTATCTGCTCTTTGTGACGCGCCCGCCGGGGCCGCGTCCGCCGCCGCGCCCCGGTCCACCGCCGATCGCGCCCTGGGAGTTCATCGTCATCGGCATCGCCACCAGCCTCGCCTTCAGCGCGCTCCTCGCCTGGTACCTCACGCGCCCGATCCGCAACCTGCGCTGGGCGTTCGACGCGGCGGCCGCCGGCCGGCTCGAGACGCGCGTCTCCCCGTTGATGGGCCGCCGGCGCGACGAGATCGCGGACCTCGGGCGCGACTTCGACCGCATGGCGCTGCAACTGCAGAAGCTCGTCTCCGCGCAGCGGCGGCTGCTGCACGATGTTTCGCACGAGCTGCGCTCGCCGCTCGCGCGGCTGCAGGCGGCGATCGGCCTCGCGCGCCAAGAGCCGGCGAAGGTGGAGCCCTCGCTCGAGCGCATCGAGCGCGAAGCGAGCCGCCTCGACCACATGGTGGGCGAGGTGCTGGCGCTGGCGCGACTCGAAAGCGGCACCGCCACGCGCCCCAAGGAGCGCGTCGATCTCGCCTATCTCGCGGCGAACATCGCCGAGGACGCGCGCTTCGAGGCCGAAGCCGCCGGCCGCGGCTTGCGCTTCCACGCGGAAGGCGACGCGCCGGTGATGGGCGACGCCGATCTGCTGCACCGCGCGGTCGAGAATGTGGTGCGCAACGCCGTGAAATTCACGCGCGAGGAAACCACCGTGGAAGTGAACGTGCGCACGACGAAGAGCTCGGCCAGCCTCACCGTCATCGACCAGGGCCCGGGCGTTACCTCGGCCGAGCTCGCGAAAGTGTTCGATCCCTTCTATCGCGGCGAGGCCGGCAACGGCACGCCGGGATTCGGCCTCGGCCTCGCCATCGCGCAGCGCGCGATCGACGCGCACGGCGGCACGATCCGCGCGGCGAACGCGCCGGGCGGCGGGTTGCAGGTCGAGATCGTGCTGCCGCTCGCTTAACCCAGCTTTACGCGCGCCTAACGCGCCTTAACGGCGCGCGCGCTTACGCTGCGTCACTCCTCCCTGTAGCACCTTTCGGCACGCCGCTCCTCCCCTGGTCGCGTGCCGTTCTTTTTTCCGCTTTACGTAGCTTTGCTCAACCTAACCGGCGCTTGACGGCGCTTTACGCGCTCGGACACCAAGCTGCGCGCTCCTCAACTAGAAGGAGTCTCTGATGTACAGGAAAGCAATCGCTGCATTCGCGCTCGTCGTCTCCTCCGGTGTCCATGCGCAAAGTGCCGACAAGGCGGGCTGGTACGCCGGCATCGATCTCGGCCGCAGCCGCCTCGGCATGAACGGCAGCGACGTCGATGGCGCGCTCGCCAACCAGGGCGTCGCCGGCTCGAGCAGCATCGACAACACCGGCACGGCGTACGGCGTCAACGGCGGCTATCGCTTCAACCGCTACTTCGCCCTCGAGGGCGCGTACGAGCGGCTGGGCAGCTTCGACTACAGCTCGAACACCGGCAGCGACACGATCGGCGGCAAGTTCAAGGCGAACGCACTGTCCCTTTCCGGCGTCGGCATCTACCCGCTGTCGCCGGCATGGTCGGTGTACGGCAAGGCGGGCCTCGCGCGCACCGATGCCACGCTCGAAGCGAGCTCGGCGAGCGGGGCGACGCCGATCGACAACAGCTCGCACACCGGCACGGGCCTGCTGGTTGGCGCCGGAGTGACTTACGACTTCGATCGTGCCTTCTACGCCAAGGCCGGCTGGGATCGCTACGCCAAGGTCGGCGACGACTCGACCGGCAGCGGACCGATCGATCTCTACATGGTCGGCGTCGGCATGCGGTTCTAAGGCGACGAGGCGCCCGGGCTGCGGCCCGGGCGCCGTTAACGAGCGCGAATCACAGATGGAACGTACAACAATCGCCCTGACCGCCGTTTTCTTCAAGGCTGACCATGGCTATGTCGGCTTCATCGAGGAACTGCCAGGCGTTAATGCGCACGGTCGTACCCTCGACGAGGCGCGCGATACGCTCGCCCGCGTGGCGGCCGTCGTATTCGACGAGGAACGCCGCGGCGCCGAGGAGTTCATCGGGGGGAAAGACGTGGTCCGCGAGCGGGTGCTTCTGGATTTGCCGCGCGAGAGGCGCTAATCGCCTGCCAGATTCGCGCGGGCGAATAAGGAAAGTCGAGACGGTCGATGCCAAGCGACCGCAGCGCATCGATCACCGCATTGGCGAGCGTCGGGATCGCGCCCGTGGTGCCGGCTTCGCCCGCACCCTTAGCCCCGAGCAGATTGGTCGGCGAGGGGACGCAATGCTCGTAGAGCTTCGCGCCGTGGAGCATGTCCGGCCGCGGCATGGCGTAGTCCATGAACGAGCCGGTGAGGAGCTGCCCGTTCTCGTCGTACACGCAGTGCTCCATCAGCACCTGGCCGATGCCCTGCACGATGCCGCCGAAGGTCTGGCCTTCGAGCAGCACATGGTTCATCACGCGCCCGCAGTCGTCGACGGCCACGTAGCTCACGATGTCGATCACGCCGGTGTCGCGATCGATCTCGACCTCGGCGACGTGCGCGCCGCCGGGATAGGACATCGGGCCGGGCACGCCTTCGATGCTGTCCAGCTCGCGGTGGTAGCGCCGCGCCACCTCCTGGAACGAGATGGAGACGTCGGTGCCTTTGACCGTGTAGCGACCGTCGCGGAATTCGACGTCCGCCGGCGCGACCTCCAGCTCTTTGGCCGCGAGATCGAGGCCCTTCTTCACCACGGCGCGGGCGGTCGCCACCGAAGCGCTGCCGTGCGCCATCACCGAGCGCGAGCCGATCGTGCCGACGCCCGCGAGGCGCGGCCCATGCGGATCGCTCGCGTGGAACTCGACGCTCTCGGTCGGGATGCCGAACTCGCGAGCGACGAGCTCGCTGAACACGGTCTCATGCCCCTGCCCCGAAGGCCCGGAAAGCACATAGAGCGCGGGATTGCCCGACTCGCCGAACTTGATCGCCGCCTGCTCCGGGCCGCCGGCCGAGCCGCCCGAGGGCTCGACGAACACGGCGCAGCCGATGCCGCGCAACTTGGCGCGGCGCTCGGACTCCGCGCGCCGGCGCTCGAAGCCTGCCCAGTCGGCGTGCTCGAGTGCGTCGTCGAGATAGCCGGCGGGATTGCCGCTGTCGTAGGTGGAGCCGGCGGGCGTCTTGTACGGAAAGGCTTCCTGCGCGATGAAGTTGCGCCGGCGAAGCTCGATGCGGTCGATGCCGGTTTCGCGCGCTGCCTCGTCCACGAGCCGCTCCAGCAGATAGGAAACATTCGGCCGCCCCGCTCCGCGGTAGGCGGTGATCGGCGTCGTGTTGGTGAGCACGAGCCGATGCCGGCCGTAGAGCGCCGGGATGCGATAGACGTTGATGGCGTGCGACGCGGGGTTGACGGTGTTGATGATCGGGCCCGCCTGCGAGAGATACGCGCCCGAGTTGCAGATCCAATCGAGCCGCAGGCCGATGAAGCGCCCGTCGCGCTCGAGCGCGAGCTCGCCGCTTAACTGCGCCGCGCGTCCGTGGTGGTCGCTGACGATGGCCTCGAAGCGCGAGCCGACCCACTTCACGGGCTTGCCAAGCGTCTTCGCCGCATGCATGAGCGCGCAGTACTCCGGATAGGCCTGCGAGCGCACGCCGAAGCCGCCGCCGACATCCTGCGCGTGCAGGCGGATGCGCTCCGCCGGCGTGCCGGTGATGGCGGCGAGGTTGGGCACCATCAGCGACATGCCCTGCGAGCTCGCGTAAACGTCGTACGCATCCTCCGCCGGGTGATAGAGCGCGACGCAAGCCTTCGGCTCCATCGGGTTGCCCGAGACGCGGGTGCTCGCGAGCGTGAGGCGCGTGACGTGGGCAGCCTTGGTAATGGCCGCCGCGGCGGCCGCCTCGTCGCCGTAGTCGTAGTCGAAGGCGAGGTTGCCGGGCACGCTCTCGTGGAGCTGCGGCGCGCCGGGCTCGAGCGCCTCGGCGCCATCCACCACCGCCACGCGGTCGAAGTATTCGATCTCGATCAGCTCCAGCGCGTCCTGCGCGGCGGCCGGCGACGTCGCCACCACCATGGCGATCTCCTGGCCGACATAGCGCACGCGATCGCGCGCGAGGATCGCTCGCTCGGGTACCTTGAGAGGCTCGCCGCCGCGGCCCGCAGCCTTGAGTTGCGGCGGCGGCGTCTTGAAGTGCTGCACGTCCGCGCCGGTGAAGACGGCCACCACACCGGAGGCGGTGCGCGCGCCCTGCACGTTGATCGATCTCAGCTCGGCGTGCGCGCGATCGGAGCGCAGGAATGCGCCGTAGAGCTGGCCGGGAAAATTCCAGTCGGCGGTATAGCGGCCCTCGCCTTTCAGCAGGCGCGGGTCTTCGCGGCGCCCCGCAAAGCGCGCGCTCACGCCGGGAGCGGCGTCGACTGCCAGGCGACGAACTGCCAGCCCCGCGGTGTGCGCGTCCAGGCGTTGAGGAAGAGAAGCTTCAGCGTCTTCGGCTCGCCGCCGATCTCCGCTTCGATCTGCGCGCGGCCGGTGATCAGCGCCGTGTCGCCGAAGAAGCGCACCTTCTGCTCGCTGCACTTCGCGCTCTTGTACTTCACGCGCCCCGAGCGCAGCGATTGCAACCAGCTCGCCTTGGTATCCGTCACTCCCGACGAATGCGTATAGAGCAGCTGGTCATGCACGAGCGAGTCGAGCGTCGTGAAGTCGCGCGCGATCATGGCGGCGAAGCGGCTCTCTTCCAGTGCCAGCAGTTCTTTTTCGGTCATGGTGCGGCGATGCTAACATCGCCGCCCCGGTGAAGATTCTGTTCGCGAGCGAAACGGAGAAAGCGGAATTCTGGATCCCGCTGCTCGAGCAGGCGCTGCCCGAGGACCGTTTCGTCGGCGAAGCGGCGGCCGACGTGGATATCGCGATCGTCGCCACACCGCCCGCGGGCACGCTCGCGCGCCTCAAGCAAGTGAAGCTCATCCAGTCGCTATGGATGGGCGTCGAGAAGCTGCTCGCCGATCCGGGGCTGCCGCGAGGCGTGCCGCTCGCGCGCCTGATCGATCCGGGCATGGTGGCGGCGATGTCGGAATCGGTGATCGCGCACGTGCTCGACTGGCACCGCCATCACTACCGCTACCGCGCGCAGCAGGCCGAGCGCCAGTGGCGCCGGCGCAAGCAGTACCTCGCCTCGGATCGTACGGTCGGCATCCTCGGCCTGGGCGAGCTCGGCTCCGATGCGGCGCGCAAGCTCGTCGCGCTCGGCTTCAATGTCGCGGGCTACAGCCGCCGGCCGAAAGCGCTGCCCGGCGTACAGTCCTTTACCGAGCTCGCGCCCCTGTTGCGCATCACCGATGCGCTCGTCTGCCTGCTTCCGCTCACGCGCGAGACGCATGGCATCCTCAATGGGCGCAACCTCGCGCTGCTCAAGAAGCATAGCTGCGTCATCAACCTCGCCCGCGGCGCGCATCTCGTGATGTCCGACTTGTTGCGCGCGCTCGATTCAGGACACGTGGCGCACGCCTATCTGGATGTCTTCGATACCGAGCCGTTGCCGGCGAGCGATCCGCTGTGGCGGCATGCGGGCGTCACCATCACGCCGCACTCGGCGGCGCTCACCGAGCCGCGCACCGCCATTCCGAAGATCGTCGAGAACGTCGAGCGCGTGCGCCGCGGCGAGACGCCGCACCATCTCGTCGACGTTGCCGCCGGCTACTAGCGTCCCGGGCAGCCTCAGCGAGGCGCGCGCGCTCATCTCCACCATGCGAGCGAGGCTGCGACCGGTGCGTGTTTACCCTGTACTACGAGGCGCTCGATGCCTGGCGGCGCGAGATCGATTGGGCGAATAAGTAATTGTTGCCCTGACCCCGAAGTCATCGGGCGAGGAAGCCGGAATCGACCGGCAGCGTGATGCCGGTGATGCAGCGCGCGGCGGCGCTGCAGAGGTAAAGGATCGCCGCGGCGATCTCCTCGGGCTCGGGCAGCCGCCCGAGCGGCGTATGCTGCATGACGCGCGCGGTGAGCTCCGGGTTGGAGAAAATCGGCGTGGTGAACTCGGTGCGCACGAAGGTCGGCGCGACCGCGTTGACGCGGATGTTGTCAGCGGCCCATTCGAGCGCGAGCGCCCGTGTGAGATTCACCACCGCGCCTTTGGTCGCCTGGTACGAAGCGTTCGGGAAGATGCCGCCCGAGAAGCCCATGATCGAGGCGAGGTTCACGATCGCGCCGCCGCCGCGGCGCTTTATGTACGGCATCGCGCTGCGCGAGCACAGGAACACCGCGGTGAGGTTGAGCTGGACTACTGCGTCCCACTCCTCGCGCGAGAGCTCAGTGGCGCTCTTGCGGTTGGCGCGGCCGGCGTTGTTCACCAGGATGTCGATGCCGCCGTGCTCGCGCGCGGCTTGCGCAAAAGCGTCGCTGACTGCGCGCTCGTCGGTGACGTCGCAACCGGTGCTGACATCGAGCGAAACAACCTTGGCGCCATGCTCGCCAAAGAGCCGGGTGGTGGCGGCGCCGATGCCGCGCTCGCCGCCGGTGACGATTGCCACTTTGCCGTCGAGACGCAAGTCGAGCATCGGAGCGGGCCAGTATACTGAGCCGCCGATGTACGACCTCGTATTCCGCGATGCGCTGCTCCTGGATGGGTTGGGAGGGCCGCGGCGGCGCGGCGATCTCGCGGTCGCGAGCGGCAGGATCGCCGCCGTGGGCGAGGTGGATGGCGCGGGGCGCGAGACGATTGACGCCGATGGCCTCGCGCTCATGCCGGGAATCATCGACAACCATACCCACTACGATGCGCAGCTGACGTGGGACCCGTGGGTGTCGCCCTCGCCCGCGCTCGGCGTGACGACCGCGGTGATCGGCAACTGCGGCTTCACCATCGCGCCGTGCCGCGCCGCCGATCGCGAGCTCGTGATGCGCAATCTCACGCAGGTCGAGGGCATGTCGCTCGATGCATTGCGCGCGGGCATCCGCTGGGAGTTCGAGACCGTGCCGCAGTATCTCGACATGCTCGAGCGCCGCGGCGCGGCGGTGAACATCGCCGCGTTCGTCGGCCATTCGAGCGTGCGCACCTACGTGATGGGCGAAGCGGCGACCGAGCGCGCTGCAAGCGCCGCTGAAGTGAGCGAAATGCGCGCAATCGTGCTCGCCGCGCTGCGCGCGGGTGCGATCGGATTTGCGACCAGCACATCGCCAGCGCACAACGGCGCGGACGGCCGGCCGATGCCCTCGCGCCTCGCCGACGAAGCGGAGCTCGCCGCGCTGGCCGGCACGCTGCGCGAGCACGGCCGCGGCCTCTTCATGCTGACCAAGGGCGGCCAGACGACGATGGAATTCCTGGAGCGTCTCGCCGCCGACTCCGGACGCCCGGTCGTGGTCGCGGCGCTCCTCCACAACAGCACGCAGCCCGATGGCGTGTTCGCCGACTTGCGCGCCATCGCGCGCGCGAACGAGCGCGGCCGCCGTCTCGCGGGCGCCGTGTCATGCTGCCCGCTGGCGATGGATTTCACGCTGCATTCGCCCTATACGTTCGAGAGCCTGGAGGCCTGGCAACCGGCGCTCGCGCTGAAGGGCAAGGACTATGATCGGCGGCTCGCCGACAAGTCGTTCCGCGCCGCGGTGCGCGCCGAGATCGCCCGCCCCGGACACTTTCGCCTCTTCAACGGCGAATGGGACAAGGTGCAGGTGGTGCAATCGCGCCGGCGCGAGCTCGAGGGCCGCAGCATCGCCGCCTTCGCGCGCGCGGCGGGCAAAGACCCGCTGGACACGATGCTCGACTTGGCGCTCGCGGAAAACCTCGACACCGTGTTCAGCGCCCTGCTCCTCAACTCCGACGAAGAAGCGGTTGCGCGGCTGCTCGCCGATCCGCACGCGCTCGTGTCGCTTTCGGACGCCGGCGCGCATCTCACCTTCTTCAACGACGCCGGCTACGGCCTGCATCTGCTCGGCCACTGGTCGCGCGAGCTTGGCGCGCTTTCGCTCGAGCAGGCCGCGTGGCGGCTCGCCGGCCAGTCGGCGGCGCTCTACGGCATCAGGGAGCGCGGCGCGCTGCGGCCGGGCTTTCATGCCGACCTGCTGCTCTTTGACCCGCGGACCGTCGGGCGCACGCCGAACCGGCGCGTCTTCGACCTGCCCGCGGGCGCATCGCGCCTCACCTGCGACGCGGTCGGCGTGCATGGCGTCTGGGTGAACGGCGAGCGCATCGTGCACGCCAACGGCGTGCGGACGCGCGAGCGCTTGCCCGGCCGGCTGCTGCGCGATTTCGCGGCGTAGCCGCAGCCCGACACCTGCCGCGCGAATGTAGCGATCGAACGACACGCTTTTGCGTCGCCTGCGCCCGACGCCGAGGCTTCTCTCCGCAGGAGTCGAAGCGTGCGGCGTCAAGCACTTAGGTGCAGGTATGGTTCGTGCCTATAGGGACGGGCTGTCCTTTCCTTCACTACCAATAAGGGAGCAGAGAGTGCTACAGAAAGACGGGTTTTTCCGTAAACGCGACGAGAAGCGCGATGACATCCTTTTCCGGCCGAGCCAGGCAACCCCGACGGCTCCCTTGTCGGGCAGCAGCGCGGCGGCCAACACCAGCGCCGACGGCACGCTGCCGGGCGTAACCGCTCCCGCCGAGCGCAAGGAAGCGAAGCTCGTGGTCGGTCCCGACATCAAGCTGAAAGGCGTCGAGATCAGCGACTGCGACACCCTGATCGTCGAGGGCCGCGTCGAGGCGACGCTCGACTCGCGCGTCCTCGAGATCACGCCGAACGGCGTCTTCCAGGGAACGATCGCGGTCGACAACGCCGAGATCCACGGCCGCTTCGAGGGTGAGCTCACCGTTCGCAAGCAGCTCATCATCTACGGCGCGGGCAAGGCCTCCGGCAAGATCCGCTACGCCAAGATCAAGGTCGAGGAAGGCGCGGAGCTCTCCGGCGAGATTTCGATGCTGGACAAGTCGCAGACCACGGTCCGCAAAGCCGCCTAAGGAGGAAGGCAGGGCTAGCCCTGCCTTCCTCGGGGACGGCTCCCCCTCCCCGGAGCCGTCCCCTTTTCATTTCCGCCGCGCGCCTGCAGTATGGCGCGCGACGCCATCTCCGGGGAGGACGCCATGGCAGCGCGCGGGCGCGGCAAGCCGCTCTACAAGAGCCTGTACTTCCAGGTGCTGCTCGCGATCGTGATCGGCGTGCTGCTTGGCTACTTCTTCCCCGAGACGGGCGCCAAGATGAAGCCGCTCGGCGACGGCTTCATCAAGCTCATCAAGATGATGATCGCGCCGATCATCTTCTGCACCGTGGTCGTCGGCATCGCCGGCATGGAAAGCATGAAGACCGTGGGCAAGACCGGCGGCTATGCGGTGCTCTATTTCGAGGCGGTGAGCACGCTCTCCCTGATCGTCGGCCTCGCGATCATCAACGCGCTCGAGCCCGGCGCCGGGATGAACATCGACCCGGCGAGCCTCGACACGAAATCCGTGGCGCAGTACGCCGGGCCGGGCAAGATGCAGTCCACCACCGAGTTCCTGCTCAACGTCATTCCGACGAGCGTGGTGGACGCGTTCGCCAAGGGCGACATCCTGCAGGTGCTGCTCTTCTCGCTCCTCTTCGGCTTCGCGCTGCACATGTTCGGCGAGAAGGGCAAGCCCGTGTTCGAGCTGATCGACAAGCTCTCGCACGTGCTCTTCGGCATCGTCGGCATCATCATGAAGGTGGCGCCGCTCGGCGCCTTCGGCGCCATGGCCTTCACCATCGGCGCGTACGGCGTGGGAACGCTGCTGTCGCTCGCGAAGCTCATGGCGACCTTCTATGCCACCTGCATCGTATTCATCGCGCTCGTGCTCGGCGCGATCGCGCGGCTGCACGGCTTCAGCATCTGGAAGTTCATCCGCTACATCAAGGAGGAGCTCTTCATCGTGCTCGGCACCTCGTCCTCCGAATCGGTGCTGCCGCGCATGATCGCGAAGCTCGAGAACCTCGGCGTGAAGAAGTCGGTCGTCGGGCTCGTTATCCCCACCGGCTACTCGTTCAACCTGGACGGCACCTCGATCTACCTGACGATGGCGGCGGTGTTCATCGCCCAGGCGACCAACACGCCGATGACGCTCGCGCAGCAGCTCGCGCTGCTCGCGGTGCTGCTGCTCACGTCCAAAGGCGCGGCCGGCGTCACCGGCAGCGGCTTCATCGTGCTCGCGGCGACGCTCTCCGCGGTCGGCCATGTGCCGGTGGCGGGGCTCGCCTTGATCCTTGGCATCGACCGCTTCATGTCGGAGGCGCGCGCGCTCACCAACCTGATCGGCAATGGCGTCGCCACGGTGGTCGTCGGGCGCTGGTGCCGCGAAGTGGACATGGCGCGCTTGCGCCGCCACCTCGATCAGGAGTCGGCCGAAGAGGCCGAGGCGCCCGAGCAGGTACTGATCGAAGAAGAAGAGGGCGGCAAGCTCAGGCCCGCCGCCCTGCACCGCTAAAAGGGCTGCGGCCCCGCCCTCCCTCGCCGGGGCCGTCCCTTTTATTGGTATTCGTAGACGGTGCCGTCGCGCACCGCGCTCGCGCTCTCCGTCGTGCGCCAGCCGTAATCGAACTGCGACGGCGTGCTGGCACGGGCTTCGGACACGACCGACGGTTCGTCGTTGCCAGAGCAGCCCGCGATGCCGACCAGGCCGACAAGAGCAAGCGCCGCAATTGCGAGTCTGAGTTGCAGATCCATGGTGGTCTCCTCTTTCATGTCGCGAGCACTTCGCTCGCGGTGCGACCAATCTAGGGCGCGAGCACCGCTCTCGGCTATGCCGCGCGGCACCACGCGGCAGTTAAATATTCACCTCGGCTACAACGCGCGGCGCAGGCGCGAGACACCGTCGGCGAGCTTCTCGGGCTCGGCGGCGAAGCACCAGCGCACGTAGCCCTCGCCCGCCGGCCCGAACGCGGCGCCCGGCGCGAGGCCGAGGCCGTGCCTGCGCACGAGCTCCTTGCAGAACGCGAGGCTGTCCGCCATGCCGTCGATGCGAAAGAAGACGTACATCGTGCCCGAGGGCAGCGCGACCTCGATCTTCGGCAGCTTGCGCAGCTCGGCGACGAGGAAATCGCGCGCGCGGCGCAGGCGCTCCAGCGTGTGGGCGATCACCGGTTCACCTTGGGTGACGGCGGCGATGCCGGCGCGCTGCACGAAGACGGGCGTGCAGGAGGTGTTGTACTCGATCAGCTTGCCGAGGTCCGCGACCAGGCTCGGCGGCACGACGAGCCACCCCAGGCGCCAGCCGGTCATGAGCCACGCCTTGGAAAACGTGTTGGTGCTGATGACGCGGTCATCATCGTCCATGAGTTCGAGGAACGACGGTGCCACGCCGCCGCCGAAATACAGGCGCTCGTACGCGTCGTCGGCGAAGATCCAGATGCCGTGCCGTCGGCAATGCTCGAGCAGCGTCTTTTGCTCGGCGCGCGAGATGGTCCAGCCGGTGGGATTGTTGGGCGAGTTGAGGTAGAGCGCCCGGGTGCCCGGCGTGAGCGCGGCGAGCAGCCGCCCCATGTCGAGCGTCCAGCCCTGCGCGGAAAACTCGAGCGCCACGGTGAGCACTTCGGCTCCCAGGATCTTGGGGATCTCCTGCAGGTTCGGCCAGAGCGGCACCACCTCGACCACGCGGTCGCCGGGATCGACGAGGAGCTGCGAGGCGAGCATCAGCGCGTTGACGCCGGCGCTCGTGACGGCGATCTGCTCGTTCGTCGTCGGCCGGTGCAGGCGCGTGGTGTAGGCGGCGAGCGCATCGCGCAGCGGCGCGATGCCGAGGTTGTGCGTATAGAAGAGCTCGCCCGCGGCGATCGACTCGGTCGCCGCCTGGCGGATGAACTGCGGCGTCGGCTCGTCGGGCTCGCCCACCCAGAAGCCGAGCACGTCGCGCCGCCCGAGGCCCTCGTTGTAGAGCTCGCGGATCTTCGAGGCGGCGAGCGAGCGCACCGCCGCGCGCGCGGATAAAGGGGTCAGAGCAATTTTCCGGTTACATTTGGACTCGCCGAGTGTAACCAATACGGGGGATAGCGATGTCAGCGGCGCATGGGCACGGTCACGGCGAGCACGCCGGCAACAAGCGCGTGGCGCTCCTCATCTCGGTGCTGGCGCTGATCCTCGCGTTCGCCGAGACGCTCGGCAAGGGCGCGCAGACCGGCGCGCTCGCCTACAACATCGAGGCCTCGAACCTGTGGGCCTTCTTCCAGGCGAAGACCATCCGACAGACCGTGCTGCGCACCGCGGCCGAGGAAGTCGAAGCGGCGAGCCCGAGCGACGCGCAGAAGAAGCAGGCGGCGAAATGGAAGGAGACCGCGCAGCGCTACCAGTCGGAGCCGGAGACCGGCGAAGGCCGCGAGCAGCTCACCGCGCGCGCCAAAGAAGCGGAGAAAAAGCGCGACCGCTCGATGGCCGCCTACCACCATTACGAGGTCGCCTCCGCCGCGGTGCAGATCGCGATCGTGCTCGCCTCGGCGTCGATCATCGCGGAGATCGTGGCGCTCGCCTGGGTCGGCGCCGCGCTTGGCGTGCTTGGCGTTGTGTTCTGCGTGATCGGGTTCTTCTTCCCGAGCGCGGTGCACCTCTTCTAGGGCGAGAGGATCCGCAGCAGCGCCGGGCGGCCGTCCGCGAGGATGAAGCGCGCCTCGCGCGCCGGCCGGCGCGCGAGCTCGGCGGCGCTCGCGTCCTCGAACGCGGCGCGGAACTCCCGGTTGCCGAGCAGCACCTCGTCGCGCTGCAGGTCGACGACGTAGGCCGGCGCGTCGAGCTTCTCCAGCATCGCAAACGACAGCTCGTGCGCGCGCAGCGCCTCGCGCAGCCTCGCGGCTAGCAGCACCACGATGGCGAAGGTGATGAACAGCACGCCGCCCTCCCAGTAGAAATAGAAGCTCGCGCTGTAGTGGTGCGCGCCGCTGAAGATGCCGAGCCACAGGGCGGCGGTACCGAGGGAGAGCGCGAGGCCCCAGCCGAGGCCCGCGCTCCAGGTGACCATGGTGATCGGCAGGAGGTAGAGCACCCCGAGGTGCAGGTCATAGCCGGTGAGCTTGTCGATCACGCCGATTGCCAGCACCAGGATGACGCCGGCGGCGAAGGTGACCGCGGGGCTGTAGTCGCCGAAGAAGTCCGCTTCCGCGGGCGCCGGCCGCGCCGCTTCGGAATCGCGCATGGCGAAGCCCATTGTCCGCAAAAGCGCCGCCGCCGCAAGCGTGGCGGCCACTGGCACGGCGATTGCGTCAGCGGCGGGCGAAAGGCCGCTCGAGGCGCAAACGGCTCTGAAGATGCGCGCTGGCGGGGCAGTGCGCGCCCGGACGGCACCGATGGAGGGCGTTTATCGCTATGTCGCGCCGCCAGTTGCTCGCCGCCCGGATCTCAGTGAGCTCGCTCGCGCTCTCCTGCGGGCTCGCCGCCTGGATGCTGGCGAGTGTCCTTCTCAGCCGGATGTAGCTACCGCTTGGTGAGAACGATGCGGGTGTAGGTACCGACGCGGGTGATGCTGAGCTCGCGCCGGCGGGGGAAGACACCGAAGGAATGGTTTGCGGCCACCGTGTGCGGCGGCGCGACGATCGTGGTAATCCAGCGGTGCATGCGCGCATCGTGGGCAAGCGCCGTGACGTGCGTAAGAAGGCAAAGGCGAGAAACTGTGAGCCGTCCGTAAAAATCTCTCGTCCGGACGGAACTACTTCACGCGCTCTAGATCTGCACGCGCGAGCCGAGCTCGATCACCCGGTTGGTGGGGATGTTGAAGTAGTCGGTGACGTTGCCGGCGTTGCGCGCCATCGCGGCGAAGATGCGGTCGCGCCAGAACGCCATGCCGATGCCGCCGACGGTGGGCACGATCTTCTGCCGCGAGAGGAAGAACGAGGTCTCCATCAGGTCGAATTCCAGCCCGAGCGCCGCGCAGAGCTCGAGCGCCCGGGTCACGTCGGGGCGGTTCATGAAGCCGTAGCGCACGCGGATGCGCCAGCAGCCGTGGCCGAGCGACTCGCAGGTGACGCGGTCGGCGAACGAGATCCACGGCACGTCGCGCACCTCGACGGTGAGGAACACCACGCGCTCGTGCAGCACCTTGTTGTGGTTCAGGTTGTGCAGCAGCGCGTGCGGCACGGCGTCGGGCGTGGCGGTGAGGAAGATCGCCGTGCCCGGCACGCGGTGCGGCGGATCCTTGAAGAGACTCTGGAGGAAGCTCTTCAGCGGCACCGCGCCCTCCTCCAGGCGCTTGAACAGGATCTCGCGCCCGCGCCGCCAGGTCGTCATGGTGATGAAGACGCATGCGCCGATCACCAGCGGAAACCAGCCGCCATCGGCGATCTTGAGCAGCGTGGCGCTGAAGAAGGAGAGGTCGATGGTGGCGAAGAAGCCGGTGGCGAAGATGGAAAGGATGAGCGGATAGCCCCAGCCGTAGCGGATGACGAAGAACGTGAGCAGCGTATCCACCAGCATGGTGGCGGTGACGGCCACGCCGTACGCGCCGGCGAGGCGGGAGGAGGAGCCGAAGCCGATCACCGCGCCGATGACCACTGCGCAGAGCAGCCAGTTGATGGAGGGAATGTAGATCTGCCCCACCTCCTTGGCGGAGGTGTGCACGACGGTCATGCGCGGCAGGAAGCCGAGCTGCACCGCCTGCCGGGTGAGCGAATAGGCGCCCGAGATCACGGCCTGCGAAGCAATCACCGAAGCCGCGGTGGCGAGCGCGACCATCGGGTAGAGCGCCCACCCGGGCAGCAGCAGGTAGAACGGGTTCTCTACCGCCCGCGGCGCGACCATGAGAAGCGCGCCCTGGCCGAAGTAGTTGAGCACCAGTGCCGGCGCCACCAGGCTGAACCAGGCGACGCGCACCGCGCCTTTGCCGACATGGCCCATGTCGGCGTACAGCGCCTCGGCGCCGGTGACCGCGAGCACCACGGAGCCCAGCACGACGAAGGAGGCGGCGCCGTGGCTCGTGAGGAACCCGAGCGCGTGCAGCGGATTCAGCGCGGCGAGGATCGCGGGCGCCTGGACGATGCCATAGATGCCGACCGCGCCGATGGCGATGAACCACGCCATGGTGATCGGGCCGAAGAGCTTTCCGACGGTCGCGGTGCCCCGCGCTTGCAGCGTGAAGAGCGCGAGCAGCACGCAGACGGTGACCGGCACGATGTAGGGCTTGAGCGCGCGCGTGCCGACTTCGAGCCCCTCGATCGCGGAGAGCACGGTGACCGCGGGCGTGAGCACGGCATCGCCGTAGAAGAGCGAGGCGCCGAACACGCCGATGAGGAGCAGCGGGATGCGCCACTCCTGGTGGCCCTTGATCGCCTTCTGCGCGAGCGCGATCAGCGCCATGATGCCGCCCTCGCCGCGGTTGTCGGCGCGCATGATGAGCACCACGTACTTGAGCGACACGACGATCATCAGCGCCCAGAAGATCGTGGAGAGGCCGCCGAGGATGTTGGCGTGGCTGAGCGGGATGCCGTGATCGGGAGAGAAGGTCTCCTTTACCGCGTACAGCGGGCTCGTGCCGATGTCGCCGAACACGATGCCGAGCGCGGCAAGCGTCAGCGCGGCGAGCGAGGATTTGCGATGGCGGAGGTCGCGATCCAAAGGCAGGGGCGCAAGCTACCCTTGCACTGCACAAAAAGCAAACCAGCAGACTAGGGCCGCGACACGACGAGCGAGCGCTCGAGGCGGAGCTTCAGCGGCTCGTCGAGCCCCGAGGGTCGCTCGCGATGCGAGCCCCAGAAATAGCCGGCAAGCGCCGCGGCGGCGATCACCGCCGGCACCCACAGCGAGCGGCGCCCCGGCGCGCGCGCACGCAGCTCGGCGAGGCGCTCGGCCGCCACGCCGGCGGCGCGCGACGCATCGCTTGCGGCGCCGGCCTCGCGCTCGAGCAATTCCGCCGCGGCGAGCCGCGCCTGCAAGGCGTCGGCCGCGGCGGTCTGCGCTTGCGCGCGGGCTGCGGCGCGCGCCGCGGCCTTGGCTTCGGCACGGGCACGGTCCCTTGCGACGCGCGCTGCGGCGCGCTCGGCCTGCGCGCGCGCCGCGGCCGCGAGCCGCAGTTGCTTGTCGTGCTCGGCGCGCTCGCGCGCCGCTGCCGCAGCGCGCCGCTCCGCCCGCTCGGCATCGCGCGCCTTTTGCGCGAGCGCCTCCTCGGCGGCGAGCCGCGACTGCAGCATCGCGGTGGCGCGCGACTCGGCTTCGGCGCGCTCACTGGCGAGCGCCTCGCTGCGACGCTCGGCCTCGAGCCGTCCCTGCAACCCGGCGGCTGCGGACGCTTCGGCGTTTTCCCGTTCACGCGCGGCCTTGAGCGCCGCGCCGTCGGCCTGGGCACGCGCCTGCGCGCCGCGGCGCAGGTCGGCGTCCAGCGCGGCGCGTTCGCGCGCCGTTTCAACGGCACGCTCCTCGGCCTGTGCCGAACGCTCCGCCTCGGCCCGAAGGGCGTGCTCGGCCGCGATGCGTGCCTGCAGCTCCGCCGCGGCGGCCGCCTCGGCGGCCGCGAGCTCCTCGGAGGCGCGCCGCCGGCGCTCCTCGGCGGCGAGGCGTGCAGCGAGCTCAGCGGCCGCGCGGGCCTGCGCCTCCTCTAGGCTGCGCGCGGCGCGTGCCGCCTTCTCCTCCGCCGCGGCCTTGGCGGCGGCCGCGACGCGCAACATCTCGTCGGCCGCGCGCCGCTCCTCGGCCGCGCGCGCTGCGGCGACTTCCGCCGCCTCGGCCGCACGGGCGCGCTCGGCGGCCGCTTCCTCCGCCTTGGCGCGTTCTTCGGCGGCACGCGCGGCCGCCTTGTCGGTGGCGGCGCGCGAGCGCGCTTCGCCCAGAGCCTTGGCACGCGCCTGCGTAGCGGCCCGC
>VBCM01000205.1 GCA_005883675.1 Betaproteobacteria bacterium | reverse complement strand
ACATCACTTTCAGGAGGGCGCTACAGCTTGCCTGCGCCACGCAAGAGCAGCTCAACGGTGGCCTCGGTCTCCGCGTCGTCGTCCCACGGCCCCTCCGGCGCGAGCAGCGCCCGCGCGATGATGTAGCCGAGGTTGAGCGAGATGATGACGCGCGCGATGGCCTCGCGCGGCAGATCGGTGCGCAGCTGCCGTCGTTTCTGGAAGCGCTCGACGGTCTCGAGCGCGTGCTGCCACAGGTTCTTCTTCCAGATCGCGATCACCTTGTCGCGCAGCGCCTCGTCGCTCATCAGCGCCGCGATCATCAGGCGAAACTGCGGCGCGGCCGTGCGCGCCGCGCCGGTGCGGAGCTTCAGCACGCGGCGATGCCAGTCGGCAAACGACTCGGAATCCGCCGCGAACAGCTTGCCCGTCTCCGTGAGCTCGCGCGGCATGGTCGCCGCGAGCACCGCCGGGAACATGACGCGGCGGTAGAGCCGGTCCTTCGACGGAAAGTAGCGAAACAGCGTGCGCTCGGTCACCCCGGCGCTCGCCGCGATCTCCGCGGTGCGCGCGTCACGGTAGCCTTTCGCGCCGAAGATCGCGGTGGCCGCGGCGAGAATCGCCGCCTCGCGGTCGGTACGCGGCCGCTCGTAGCGGGCCGACTCGCCGCGCAGCGTCTTGGCGCTCAGGCGTCTCGCGATCATGGTATAGTGGGCACTATACCGGAACCGGAGGAGCTCATGAGGAAAGTGCGCGTCGCCCCGAAGGGCATGGGGATCAACGATTTCGTCGCCGAGGAGGAAGGTTTCTTCGCCGCCGAGGGCATCGAGGTCGAGTGGGACATCAAGACCTTCCGCGGCACGCAGTCGAGCTGGAAGGGCTCGGACTACTTCCAGCGCCCGCAGGACAAGCCTTATACGCAGGGCGATAAAAGCGTCATTCAGTGCGCCTGCGTCTGGGGCAGCATCTCGAACGCCTCCGCCGGCATGGGGCGCTTCGTGCCCGACTGCTACGGCGTGTCGCCCTGGGCGATCTTCGTACGGCCGGACTCGAAGATCCGCCGGCCCGAGGACCTGAAGGATGTGCCGGTCTCGGTGGGCATGCGCGCCGGCAGCCACTTCAACGTGCCGTTCCGGCTGGAAAAATATCTGCCCCTCGAGCACATCAAGACCGTCAACACCGGCGGCTTCGGCGCGCGGCTGAAGGCGCTACTCGACGGCGAGGTCGAAGCCGCCAGCCTGCTGCCGCCGCAGATCGACATGGCGAAGCAGCTCGGGCTTCGCATGATCATCGAGGACGAGTTCCACACGCTGTGGTGGGTGCCGGAGAACGCGCCGCTCGAGGACGTGCGCGGCTATCTGCGCGGCCTCGACCGGGCGGAGAAAGCGCTGCAGGCCAATCTGGCGAAGTATTTGCCGCTGTGGAAGAAATGCATCCCGCCCGACTTCGAAAGCTACCGCTCCTGGAACTTCAACAAGTTCACGCGCGGCGAGCGCTTCGTCTACCAGCCGATCCCGCAGCGCGAGTTCGACGAGACGCTCGAGCAGGTGAAGCGCTGGAACCTCGACCAGTACCTGAAGGAAAAGAACTTCGAGAAGCTCGTCTACCGCGCGCCCGCTACCGTCTGAAATTCGGGGACGGAGCCCGAACCGGTTCGGGCTCCGTCCCCGATCTGCCTAAAAGCGCCAAAGCGCGCTGATGCCGAGCACGTCGACGTTCGACTTCTGGCCGACGCCGGCGCCGAGCGCCGTCTCGCCGCCGCCCACCTGGTAGTAGCGCTGCCATTCGCCCCGCATGGTGAAGTGCGGCGTGATGTCGTAACCCAGGCCGAGCCCAAAGGTGAAATTGTTGTTGTCGTGCTCGAAGGTGCCGAAGACGCTATCCACGTCCTTAACCGTCGCCCGGTAGACGCCCAGCCGGCCGAAGATGTTGAGCCGATCGACGAGCGGTGCTCCCGCGATGATGGAGGCTTCCCACGCGGTGACCTTCGCAGCCTCGGTCTCGCCGCCGCCGAAGTCGGCGCTGAACTTGCCGAGGTTCGCATAGCCGGCTTCGACCGCGAAGTTACGGGTGATCTGGTAGCCACCGAACAGCTTCCAGGCGTTCTTGCGGTCGTCGCAGCTCACGACGAAGCCGTCCGCGCCGGTGCACCAGTCGCGCGCCTTGGACTTGCCGACGGTCGCGCCGGCATAGAACCCGTTCAACCCTTGCGCCGCCGCCGGCAGCGCGACGAGCGCCGTGGCAACCCCCATGACTGCGACCCAGCTTGATTTGGACATGCACACCTCCGTATCTATAGCGACGGAGAAAACATGGCGCGGCGAGCGCGCGCGGGTCAATGGGCTCGACGGAACGCTTGCCAAATGCCCACGAAGTCGTCTCTTCCACGCAACGCTAGTTGACTACCCGGTTTCTCAGGATGCCGATGCCTTCGACCTCGAGCTCGACGACGTCGCCCGGCTTAAGGAAGCGCAGTTGCTCGAGGCCGCAGCCGTTGCCGACCGTGCCCGAGCCGAAGAATTCGCCCGGGTGCAGCGTTTCCGACCGCGACGCGTGGGCGATGCAGTCCTCGAACTTCCAGTGCATGTCGCGCGAGTTGCCGCGCCCCCACTCCTCGCCGTTTACGCGCGCAATCATCTCGAGTCGGTACGGGTCGCCGAGCTCGTCCGCCGTGACAAGGCAGGGGCCCATCGCGTTGGCGTTGTCGAAGTCTTTGCCCTTGCCCGGCCCGAGCTGCCCGGCCATTTCCTTGGTCTGCTCGTCGCGCGCCGAGAAGTCGTTGAAGATGGTGTAGCCGAAGATATGTTCGCGCCCGCGCTCGCGCGCAATGTCCTTCCCGCGCTTCGCGATATAGCAGCCGAACTCGAGCTCATAGTCCAGGCGCTCGGTGTACGCGGGCCAGGGCACATCGGTGTCGGTGCCGCAGACCGAGAAGCGGTTCGGGTGATAGAAGATCGGCCGCTCGTACCAGACCTGGGGGATGCGCGCGGGCGTGCCGCGCAGCTTCGCCACCGCCTCGAACGCCTGGCGCAGGTGCTGCTCGAAACAGAGGAAGTCGCGCATCTGCGGCGGCACCGGCACGGGCGCGAGGAGCTGCACCTCCTCGCGGCCGAACGTGACGGAGGCCGCGGACGCCTTCAGGAGCTGGGCGATGGTATCGAGCGCCGCCTCGCCCGCCTCGATGATGTGCAGCATCGTCTCGAGGAGCGGCGAGGCGCCGTGATAGACGCGGCCGTAAGCCGCCTGCAGATCGAGCACCCGGCGATCGTCCTCGATCAGCGCGCCGGTGCGCGGCGGGGAGCTTCCCAACCTGAACGTGACGAGTCGCATGGGCGGCGTTTGATAATACACTTCGCTTCTTGCACCCGAAGGAGGAGACCATGCGCCAGTTCAACGAAGACACGCTAACCGCCGCGGTTGTTGAGCGCTTCCAGCGCGGCGCGAAAAACCCGCGTTTCCGCGAGATCATCACCGCTGCGGTGAAACACCTGCACGCGTTTGCGCGCGACGTGCAGCTCAGCGAGGAGGAATGGTTCGAAGGCATCAAGTTCCTCACCGCGGTGGGACAGAAGTGCGACGACAAGCGCCAGGAGTTCATCCTGCTCTCGGACATCCTCGGCCTATCGATGATGATTGTGGCGCTGAATCACAAGACGCCGCCGGGCGCGACCGAAGCAACCGTACTCGGACCGTTCTTCGCACACGGGGCGAAGGAATACGGCTACGGCGCCGATCTGCGCCAAGGCGCGACCCTCACAGGCGAGGACGTGTGGGTGTCGGGCCGCGTGCTCTCCACCGACGGCAGACCGATTCCCCACGCCGTGCTCGACATCTGGCAGGCGAAGGCGGACGGCATCTACGATCTGCAAACCGGTGGCGAGTTCGAGCTGCGCGGGCGCGTCAAAGCCAATGAAAGAGGCGAGTACGCGCTGAAGAGCTACAAGCCCAAGTTCTACAGCGTGCCGATGGACGGCCCGGTCGGCGATCTCGTGCGCGCGACCGGCAACCACCACATGCGGCCCGCGCACATGCACGCGATCGTCTCGGCGCCGGACTACCAGCAGGTGATCACGCACGTCTTCGTCGAGGGCGATCCGTATCTCGACAACGACGCGGTCTATGCGGTGAAGGACTCGCTCGTCGGCAGATACAAGAAGGTCGACGATCCGGCGGAGGCGAAGCGGCTCGGCATGCCCAATCCGTTCCTAAAGCTCGAGTGGGACTTTCGCCTCGCGCCCGAAACGGGCCAAGCGGGAGAAAAGCGGGCGCGCAAGAAAATCGCGGCGAGCGACGCCATCGCATGATCTCGCGCGTGCGGCGCGTGCTCACGGGGCACGACGCCGATGGCAAGTCGACGATCATCGCCGACGGCTTCGCCGCGAACATGAAGGAGATGCCGCCCGGCTCCGGGCTCGCGGTCACCGAGCTCTGGGAGACGAGCGTACCTGCCGACAACGCCGGCAGGCAGGACGCCGGCAACCGCAAAGTGCGCCTCGAGCCGCCGCAGAACGGCACGCTCTTTCGCATCGTCGAGTTTCCCCCGGATGCGCAGTGGCAGAGCCGCCCGGACGCCCGCGACTGGGCCAAGGCGCTCGACGCGACGCACGCGCCCGATCGCAGCTCCCGCGATCCGATGATGCACAAGACCAGCACCGTCGACT
>VBCM01000098.1 GCA_005883675.1 Betaproteobacteria bacterium | reverse complement strand
CGCGCAGCCGGTGGCCGAGGCCCGCGAGCCATTGCTCGAGGCGCTCGAGCTTGCCTTCGCGAAAGCACGGCGTGCCGGCGACGCGGCCGGTGAAACGGCCCTCGCGCACTTCGGGCTCCGTGGCGATGAGGTGCTTCACGCCGAAGGCACGGGCGATGGGCGCGGTGACGAAGCTGTTGGTCGCCGTGATGATGGCGCAAAGCTCGTCCGCGGCGAGATGCCGCTGCACGAGCGCGCGCGCCGCCGGCGTGATCATCGGCAGGATGCGCAGCCGCATGAACTCGGCATGCCAGCGTTCCAGCTCGCGCGGGGTATGCGCGGCGAGCGGTCCCAGTGCAAAACGCAGGTACTCGTGGATATCGAGCGTGCCCGCGACGTATTGCCCGTAGTAGGTGCGGTTCTGCGCCTCGTAGGATTCGCGATCGAGCACCCCATGGTCGACGAGGAACTGGCCCCACTCGTAATCGCTGTCGCCGCTGAGCAGCGTGTTGTCGAGGTCGAAGAGTGCCAGGCGCATGCGGGCGCCCGGAGTTTAACTGCGATGTAAAGGCTCAGAACCGGCGCTGCACGCCGATGCGGAAGTCCTGCAGGCGGAAGAGGCCCGTCGGGTCGCGCGAGAGCGACTCGGCGCTAAGCGCCCAGTCCGGGGAGAGCCAGTAGCGGCCGAAAAGCGACAGCGGCCGCGGCTCGAGGTCGGAGTCGCGCAGGTTTGCGTACGACATGCTGAGGCTCGCGCGCTCGCCGAACGCGTAGGACCACCGCATGCGGGGGCTCGGCGCGAAGCCGTAGGCATCGCGCCACTGGTAAGCGGCGAAGCCGAAACGGTCGTATTCGGGGGCGAGCCAGCCGCGTGCGAAGCTCGGGTCGAGGCCCGGCTCGCCGCGCTCGGGCAGGCGCAGCCCGGATTGTCCGAACGCCGGCACAGCGGCGAGTAGGCCGGCGATGAGGCAAATGCGACCGAGCGCGAGCACAGGACGAATCTACTCAGCGGCCGCCCACCTGTCCACCAAGCATTTCCTGTGCAAGGGCCTCGCGAACGAGCGGCAGCGTCAGCGCGCGCTGGCGCATAAGTGAATAGCGATCAAGCACTTCCATGACGGCCTGGAGGCTCGCCATGTCGCGCGGCAGTCGTGCCAGCAGATACGCCACGACATCGTCAGAAAGCAACAGTCCGCGCGCGCCCGCGAGCGCTTTCAGGTGGCGCGCCTTGTCGGCGTCGCTTAGCGGCAGGAGCTGGTAGACGAGCCCCCAGGCGAGCCGGCTTTTGAGATCGGCGCGCAGGAGGAGCTGCGCCGGCGGCCGGTCGCCCGCCGCCAGCACCGCCGGGCCACCCTCGCGCGCCTCGTTTATCGCCACGAAGAGCGCCCGCTGTTCGGCGGGCGCGAGCCGCTGCACGTCGTCGGCGACGACGAGCCCCGGGTTCGCGCGCGCCGCCGCCCCCAGCAGATGGCTGCGGCCGCTGCCGGCGTCACCCCACAAGTAGACGATGCGCTCGCCAAGCGTGCCGGCTGCCAGCTCGCGCACGCGTGCGAGCGCTTCGGCATTGGGCCCGGGAACGAAGTTGTCGAACGCGGGCTCCGGGCGCGGCGAAATCGCGAGGGGCAGCTGCTGCATCACGTAGAATTTTGGACTCTAGCATGTCGAACGGTCTTTCCTACCGCGACGCCGGCGTCGACATCGAGGCAGGCGATGCGCTGGTCGAGGCCATCAAGCCTTACGCGCGCAAGACTTTGCGGCCCGAAGTGCTCGCCGGCATCGGCGGCTTCGGCGCCCTGTGCGAAATTCCAAAGAAGTACCGCCAGCCGGTGCTCGTCTCCGGCACCGACGGCGTCGGCACGAAGCTCAAGCTTGCGCTCGCGCTCGACCGCCATGACACCATCGGCATCGATCTGGTCGCCATGTGTGCAAACGATGTCGTGGTGCAGGGCGCGGAGCCGCTCTTCTTCCTCGATTACTACGTTTGCGAACGACTCGATGTGCGCGTCGCGACCGAGGTGGTGGCGAGTACGACCTCGCCGGCTTCTGCGTCGGCGTGGTGGAGAAGGACCGGATCATCGACGGTCGCTCGATCGTCCCGGGTGACGCGGTGCTCGGCCTCGCCTCGAGCGGCGCGCATTCCAATGGCTACTCGCTCATCCGCCGCATCATCGGCGAGGACCGTCTGAGCTCGGACCTGGCGGATTCGCTGATGGAGCCCACGCGCATCTATGTAAAAGCGCTGCTCAAGCTCGCCGCCGCAGTGCCGGTGAAGGGCCTTGCGCACATCACCGGCGGCGGGCTCCTCGGCAACGTGCCGCGCATCTTGCCCCGGGGAACGACGGCCGTCATCAACAAATCGACCTGGCCGCGCCCCGAGCTTTTCAAGTGGCTGCAGCAGGCCGGAAACGTCGCTGAGGACGAGATGTTCCGCGTGTTCAACTGCGGCGTCGGCATGGTGCTGGTGCTCTCGCCCGACAAGGCGCCCGCGGCCATGGCGCTGCTCAAGCGCGAGGGCGAGCTCGTCTACCAGATCGGCCGCGTCGAGGCGGCGCCCGGGGAACCGGAGGCCTCGATCGTCTAGCTCGAGCCTCGGCGCGCGAGGAAAATGCCGGCGAGCACCACCAGCCCGCCCAGCATCTGTAGCGCCACGAGCGGCTCGCCGAGCAGCAGCCAGCCAAACGCGGCCGCCATCACGGGCTGGAAAAGCAGGCTTACCGACGAGAACGCCGCGGGCAGGTGCGCGAGCGAATAGGCGATCAGCCCCTGCCCCGCGCAATGCGAAATCCACGCGAGCCCGAGGAGCTTGAGCCACCCTTGCACGCTCTGCGGCAGCAGAGCTTCGCCGGAGGCGAGTGCTACCGGCAGCAGGAACAGCGCCGTGACCGTGGTGGTGATCGCCATCAGCTCGAGCGTGCGTGCGCCGCGATCGCGCAGGTCCTTCACGGCGAGCAGGTAGCCCGCGTAGAAGACCGCGGTCACGACGCCGAGTGCGTCGCCAAGAAGCGCGGTGGCAGAGAAGGCGAGGCTCGCGCGCACGAGCATCATCACGCCGCCGAGCGCCGCTGCCAAGCCGAGCAGGAATAGCGGGCTCGGGCGGCTCCGCCAAAAGAGCCACATCGCCAGCGTGACGAAGATCGAGGCGAGGTTCGCGAGCAGCGTAGAGTTCGCCACCGAGGTGAAGCGGATCGACCAGTGCCAGAACGCGAGATCGCCGGCAAAGGCGAAGCCGGCGCCGATGAGCAGCGCAGTGCTTGGCCGTGCCGCCGGCGCGCGCGGCGCCGCGAGCAGCAGCGGCCAGAGCAGCGGTGCCGCGAGCGCCACCCGCCAGAAAGCGCTCGCTGTCGGGCCGACTTCCGCAATGCGCACGAAGATCGGCGAAAGCGCGATGCAGGTCGCGCCGACGAGGAGTGCTGGCAGAGCGGGCCGCACGGCCCGCGATGGTACAGTGAGCGCTACTTCAAGTCGTTCCAGCGCTTCATCGCCCCCTCATAGCGCTTGCGCGTCGCCTCGACTTCCTGCTCGAGGATCGCCTGGCGGGCGAAGTAGTTTTCGTTGGGCCGGCTGCCGCCGGCGGCGCTGCCGGTGCGCTCGCCAGGCAGCGACTCGATGCCCTGGTCGCGGCGCGCGATCGCCTGCTGAAGCGCATTGTAGGCGTCGCGCGCTTCTTGGTATGCCTTGTCGAGCTCCGCGCTGCGGTTCTGCGCGGCGACGCTGGTCGCGACGGCGAGGAGCGAGGCAAGCACGAGCCGTTTCATGGAGGCCTTTCCGGTAGAATTTTTTGACATGGGAAGGCCGCGTTTCGTTCACCTGAGACTGCACAGTGAGTACTCGGTGAGCGACGGCATAGTCCGGATCGACGACGCGGTGAAGCGCGCGGCGCAGGACCACATGCCGGCGCTCGCGCTCACCGACTCGGCCAACCTTTTCGGCCTGGTCAAGTTCTACGGCGCTGCGCGCGCGGCCGGGGTCAAGCCGATCATCGGCGCCGATTGCTGGATCGAAAACGAGGCCGAGCACGACAAGCCCGCGCGGCTGCTCTTGCTCTGCGCCTCGCGCAGCGGCTACCGTCGGCTCTGCGAGTGGCTGTCGCGCGCCTGGCTCGACCACCAGCATCGCGGCCGCGCGCTGATCGCGCGCGCGTGGCTCGAGGAGTCGACCGAAGGGCTGCTTGCCTTGTCGGGCTTTCTCGACGGCGAGCTGGCCCCGCCGCTCCTTTCGGACCATGGCGCGAGCGCCGAGCGGATCGCGCAGCGCTGGAGCGAGCTTTTTCCCGGCCGCTACTACATCGAGATCCAGCGGGCCGGGCAGGCGAGCGGCGAGGCGCTCCTTGCGCGCTCGGTGGCGCTCGCGACTCGCCTGCGCCTGCCGGTCGTGGCAACCCACCCGGTGCAGTTCCTCGACGCGAGCGACTTCAAGGCGCACGAGGCGCGCGTTTGCATCGCCCAGGGTTATCTGCTCGGCGACCAGCGCCGGCCGCGGCTCTTTACGCCCGAGCAGTACTTCAAGTCGCAGGAGGAAATGGCGCGGCTCTTTGCCGACGCACCGCAGGCGCTCGAGAACTCCGTCGAGATCGCGCGGCGCTGCAATCTCGACATCGAGCTCGGCAGGACGCGTCTGCCGGCGTTCCCGACGCCGCCCGGCGTGACGCTCGACGAGCATCTCGCCCGCGAGGCGCGCGCGGGCCTCGAGCGCCGCATGAGCGCGCTCGCGCTGGACGAGGAGGCGCGCACGCGCCATCGCAAGCGCCTGGAGTTCGAAATCGGCACCATCGTGCAGATGGGATTCGCCGGCTACTTCCTGATCGTCGCCGACTTCATCAACTGGGCGCGCAGCCACGCCGTGCCGGTCGGCCCGGGACGCGGCTCGGGGGCAGGATCGCTGGTTGCCTATTCGCTCGGCATCACCGACCTCGACCCGCTGCGCTACGAGCTGCTTTTCGAGCGCTTCCTCAATCCCGAGCGCGTGTCGATGCCCGACTTCGACATCGACTTCTGCCAGGTGGGCCGCGACCGCGTGATCGATTACGTGCGGCGGAAGTACGGCGCGGCGAGCGTCTCGCAGATCGCGACGTTCGGCACGATGGCGGCCCGCGCCGTCGTGCGCGATGTGGGCCGGGTGCTCGACCTCGGCTACAACTTCTGCGACCAGATCGCGAAGCTGATCCCGGTGCAGCCGGGCCGCAACGTCACGCTCGCCGAGGCGCGCAAGCTCGAGCCGCTGCTGGCCGAGCGCGAGAAGAACGAGGACGAAGTGCGCGAGCTGCTCGCGCTCGGCGAAAAGCTCGAGGGCCTGGTGCGCAACGTCGGCATGCACGCGGGCGGCGTGCTGATCGCGCCCGGACGGCTCACCGACTACTGCCCGCTGTACGCCGCGGAAGGCACCCATCACGTCATCTCGCAGCTCGACAAGGACGACGTCGAGGCGATCGGGCTGGTCAAGTTCGATTTCCTCGGCCTGACGACGCTCACCGTCCTCCACTGGGCCGAGCGCTCGGTGCGCGCGATGGGCATGCCGCAGTTCGCCCTTGTCGGCATAGCGCTCGACGACCGCCCGACCTACGAGCTGCTTTCCGCCGGCAACACCACGGCCGTGTTCCAGCTGGAATCGCGCGGCATGCGCGACCTCATCCGGCGCGCGCGCCCGGACCGCTTCGAGGACGTGATCGCGCTGGTGGCACTGTATCGGCCGGGGCCGATGGACCTGATTCCCGACTTCATCGCCCGCAAGCACGGCGAGCAGCGCGTGGACTACCTCGATGCGCGCCTTGAGCCGATCCTCGGGCCCACCTACGGCATCATGGTGTACCAGGAGCAAGTGATGCAGATCGCGCAGGTGATCGGCGGCTACACGCTCGGGGCCGCAGATCTCTTGCGCCGCGCGATGGGCAAGAAAAAGCCCGAGGAAATGGCGCTGCAGCGCGATGTCTTCATCGCCGGCGCCGAAAAGAACGGGCTTGCGCGCTCCAAGGCAAGCCAGCTTTTCGACCTGATGGAGAAATTCGCGGGCTACGGCTTCAACAAGTCGCACGCCGCGGCGTACGCGCTGCTCGCCTATCAGACCGCGTACATGAAGGCGCACCACCGCGCGGCGTTTCTCGCCGCCAACCTCTCGGCGGTGATGGACGACACGGAGAAGGTGCGCCAGTTCTACGACGATGCGATCGCCAACGGGCTCACCCTCCTGCCCCCCGACATCAATGCTTCCGACTATCGCTTCGTGCCCGTCGACGCGCAGCGCATCCGCTACGGCCTCGGCGCCGTGCGCGGCACCGGCGAAGCCGCGATCCAGGCGATGGTGCGGGCGCGTAGCGATGCGCCCTTCGCGGATCTGTTCGATTTCTGCCGCCGCGTTGACAAGCGTCACCTCAACCGGCGAGTGGTGGAAGCGCTGGTGCGCACGGGCGCGTTCGATTCGCTCGACCCGCACCGCGCGCGCCTCCTTGCGTCGGTCGGCCGGGCGCTCGAAGCAGCGGAGCAGGCGGAGCGCGCCGTCGGGCAGTCGAGCCTCTTTGGCGAAGCCGAAGCGCCGCGCGGTGGCCGCGAAGCCTATGTCGACGCCGAGGCCTGGGACCCGCGCCGCAAGCTCCTCGAGGAGAAGACCGCGCTCGGCTTCTCCATCTCCGGGCACCTCTTTTCGATCTACGAGCGCGAGCTCGCGGGCTTCGCGCGCAGCGCGCTCGTGCGACTGGCACCGGGCGAGCGCGTCTGGATGGCCGGCGTCGTGGCACAGGCGCGCATGCAAATGACGCGCCGCGGCCGAATGATGGTGCTGACGCTCGACGACGCGACCGCGCAGGTCGAAATCACCGTGTTCAGCGAGCTCTTCGAGAAATGCCGCGACCGGATCCAGGAAGACGCCCTGCTGGTCGTGGCAGGCAAAGTGCAGCGCGACGAGTTCTCAGGCGGCCTGCGCGTCAGCGCCGACGAGCTCCTCGATCTGCAGACGCTGCGCGCGCGCTTTGCCGCGCGGCTGCGCATCGCGATGAACGGCCAGGCGGACGCGAAGCGCCTGCAGCAGGTGCTCGCCCCGTACCGCGCCTGCGGCCCCGCTACCTGCCAAGTCGTGGTCGCTTACTGCAACGCTGCGGCAGCGTGCGAGGTAGCGCTCGGCGAGGCCTGGCGCGTGCGCCCGGAATCGGAGCTGCTTGCCGAGCTCGGCGCCTGGCTCGCGCCCGAGAACGTACAGCTCGTGTACAACGGCGCCGCCGCCTAGCTCGCCCAGCGCACGTCGCAGACTTCGCGGCCGAGCAGGCTGCGCTGATGCAAATACCAGGCGTTCACCAGCCGCTCGTTCGGGTCGAAGCGCCGCTTATGCGCGATGAAGTCGCCTAGCTGCGGGTAGCAGGCTCGCAGCTGCGCGCGCGTCGCATCCGCGGTGCAGGCGATCTGGAAGCTGCCGCCGGCATCGATGGCGGCGTCGATCAGCTCGTGGCGCAGCTGCACGGCGCGCACTGCGGCACCAAGGCCCTCCACCTGCACGAAGCTTAGCCTTACCTCGGCGTAGTCGCGCCGCGCCCAGCGCAGGAACGTATCGTCTTCCGGCGCGGTGCGGCGCACGGCGACGCTGTGCAGCGGCGTGCGCCAATCGCTGCACCGCGGGTCGAGCTGCTTCATGAAATCGGCCAGCGCGCACGGCGGCAGCAGCAGCTCGAGGGTCGGCCCCGCGCGCTGCGGCTGCAGCGTGATTTCGTCCGGAGCGCTCGCCCGCTCCACGGCGCGGGCGAGCGTACCGATGCGCAAAGTGACGCTGTAGATGACCCCGAAGAGCCCTTGCCCGCCGACGGTGAGGGCGAAGAGCTCGGCATCGCGCTCGCGGCTCACGCGGCGCAGCTCGCCCTCCGCGCTCACGAGCGTGATGCAGGCGACGTGAGCCACGGCCGGCGTGCCGTCAGGCCCCGCCGCGTTGCGGGCAATGCTCTCGCCGACGGTGGGCATCGTCGTGCGCACCCGGAACCGCGCGTCGCCCGGGCGTAGTTCAGCGGCGATCGCGAGCCAGGGAGTTGCCGCCTGCACCTCGAGCAGGCCGTGCATCGCATCGAGGCGCAGGATTCGGTTCAGGCGAGCGGGGTCGAGCGCTCTGCCCATGCGCACCGCCTCGCAAAGCTCCAGCGCGGATATCGGCTTGGTCGTCGCCAGCATGGAATCCTCCTCCGGTGAGCCGTCGCCACGCTGCGCGCCGCGTCGATGGGGCGCAAGGGAAACGTACGAAGTATCAAAATCTGATACCGTGCGTGGCATGGCGCTGAAGAGCCGCCTCGTCGATGCGCTGAAGGCCTGCCTGCGGGCGCGTGGCATGACCTACGCTGCGCTGGCGACGAAGCTCGACCTCTCAGAGCCCACCGTGAAGCGCATGTTTTCGCGCGGCAGCTTCACGCTCGAGCGCATCGAGCAGATCCTCGAAGCAATCGAGCTCGATCTGCAGGAGCTCGCGCGGCTGGCGCGCGACGGCTCACCGGCGCCGGCCGAGCTGACGCAGGACCAGGAGCTCGCGCTCTCGCGCGACGAGCGGCTGTTCTCGGTATTCTGGCTGATCCAGAACCAGTGGTCATTTGCCGAGATCCTCGAGGCCTTTGCCATCTCGCGCGCCGAGCTCACCAGCGCCTACGCTCGGCTTGAGCGCCTGAAGCTCATCCGCTGGGGCCCGGGCGAGCGCGCGCGGCTTACCGTGCGTCGCGATTTTCGCTGGCGCGACGGCGGCCCGGTGAAGAAGACCTATGGTCCGCGCGTCATGAGCGAGTTTCTCGCCGCGCGCTTCAAGCAGTCGCTGGAATTCCTGCGCTTCGAGTCGCGCGTCATGTCGCCCGAGTCTGCTGCCGTGCTCAAGCGCCGGCTCGAGCGCGTGGTGATGGACTTCAACGAGCTCGCCGAAGTTGATTCCTCCGTGCCAAGTGGCCGGCGCATCGGCGTGGCGCTGCTTGCAGCGTGCCGGCCGTGGGAATTCTCGGTGGTGAACGCGCTCAAGCGCCGCTAGCCGCTCGGCCAGATCTCGAAGGCGCTGTAGAGCCGATCGAACTGCGGCTGCGGCTCGGCTTCGGCCAGCGTCTCGACACGCGCGGCTCGTGGACCACGGCGCGCCCAGCGCAGCAGCGCTTCGACAGCATGCGCCTCGCCTTGCAGCAGCGCTTCGACGCTGCCGTCGGCGCAGTTGCGCACCCAGCCGGTGACGCCGAGGCCTCGCGCTTCATCGCGCAATGCGTAGCGGAAACCGACGCCCTGCACGCGGCCGTTCACGCGAATTTGGCGGGTCCTCATGCCGGCAGCCCGGGCACCATGTTAAGCTCGACGCGCAACGCGAACATAAGCAAAAACGGGGGGAAACTAAATGCGCATTGGCTTGCTCGTGGTGGCGGCACTCGCCTTGATCGGATTCCTCGTCGTCGCAGTGGTGCTGCCGCAAATGGCCAGAGCGCAGGCGAAGGAAGCCGCGCAGGCGCTCCTCGCCGGCGCTCAGCCCGCGCAGCAGCAGGTCGGCATGGCCGCGGAGAAAGGGGGCGGGCTTGCCGGCGCGGGCAGGGGAGTGAAGCTTGCTCCGAGGATCGATCCGAAGCATGGTGAGATGAAGTGGATCGTCGCCGAAGATGGCGCGATCCGCGGCTGGAACGAAAAGAACGCGCTCGAAGTGGCGCTCACGCCGGGCGTGCAGTCGGGCACGGTGAGCTGGAACTGCAAGGGCTATCCCGTGAGCGCGATGCCCTCGGCCTGCGGCGGGCGCTGAGTTCCCCGAGCCTGCGCTTCGCTAGCGCCCGCGCCTGAGGATCGCGCGCGCCGCGACCAGCCCGCACAGCGCAGCGCCCGCGACGACCAGCCAGTCGCGCCGGCGCCAGCGGCCTAAAGGCGGTCGCGCAATCGACTTGATGGCCTGCGTCGCGGTCTGCGGTGTAGCCACGCCGGTGAGCGAGGCGAGCCGCTGTGTCGCTTCGGCCGAATCGAACGAGGCGGCAAGCCCGCGCGCCGGCGCCCCCGCCGCCTCCTCCGTGACCCGATCGGCTTCCCGCGTACGGGTGACCGCTTGGCCGAGCACCATCGTCTTGGCGGTCGAATCCATGAGCTTTGGTTGTGGGGGCGTGGCGGCGCTCGCCGCGGGAGGTCGCGTCGACTGCGTATCGCCTGTGCTCGCGGCCATCTGGCGCTCGCAGTCGCGCAGGTCCCGCGCCACCTCGGCCGCGTCTTGGTAGCGCTCCTCGAGCGGCTTCGCCAGCATCTTGGCGATGATGTAGTCCGCGAGCTGCGGCACGGCGTCGTTCACGCTGCTTGGCGCGGGCGGCACGAAGTTCACGATCTGGTACATGAGCGCGGTGACGTTCTCCCCGTTGAACGGCGCCGCGCCGCACAGCATCTCGTAGATGATCACGCCGAGCGAGAAGATGTCCGAGCGGTGATCGGCGCGCTTGCCGATGACCTGCTCGGGCGACATGTACTTCGGCGAGCCGAGCAGCATCCCGGTCTGGGTGAGGTCGCCCGTGCCGCGCATGCGGGCGATGCCGAAATCGGTGATTTTCACCGGCCCGTTGGCGACCACCATGATGTTCGCGGGCTTGATGTCACGGTGGACCACGCCGCGCTGGTGCGCGTAGGCGAGGCCTTCGGCGACCTGCGCGGCAATGGAGAGCGCCTGAGGTACGCGCAGCGGCCGTCCCTCGCCGATCAGCGTGCGCAGCTCCACGCCCTCGATGTACTCCATCGCCATGAACACGACTTCGCCTGCCTTGCCGACGTCGTGGATCGTGACGATGTTCGGATGGTTGAGGCCGCCGGCGGCCCGCGCCTCCTGGTAGAAGCGCTGCTCGTATTTATCGGCGTGCTCGCGCTCGAGGCTGATGTTGACCGTCTTGACCGCGACCGGTCGCTCGAGCACGCAATCGAGCGCCTTGTACACCACCCCCATGGCGCCGCGGCCGAGCTCCGACTGGATCACGTAGCGGCCGAGCTGCGCGGGCTCCATGCCGCGGCCCTCTAGCGCCCGGCCTTCACCGACCGGAACACCGGCCCCCATACCGGATGGCCTGCCTCCGCCGGGTCGAGCTCGAGCGCTGGGTCGGCGGCAAGCGCCTTGCGGAATTCGTCGCGGCACTGGCGCTCGCGCTGCGCCGCGCAGTGGATAAATGCGAGATGCTTGTGCGCGCTTGCGCGCTCCTTGTCCCCCAGCCCTTGCCGCAGCGCGCCTTCGAAACTCTTGGCCGAGTCGTCATAGTCGCCCGCTTCGTATTGCTGAAGCGCCATCTTGAAGGGCGAGGCGCCCTTGACGGAGGCGAATACCGGCCCCCACACGGGATGCCCTGACTCAGCAGGCGCAAGCTCGAGCTGCGGATCGGCGCCGAGCGCCCTGCGGAATTCGTCGCGGCAGGCGCGCTCGCGCTGCGCCGCACAGTTGATGAACGCGAGGTGCTTGTGGGCGTTCGCGCTTTCGGCGTCGCTCAGCCCGAGGTCGATGGCGCTCTGCAGGCTGCGGGCGGCGTCGGCATACTGGCCATTGTCGTATTGGCGCAGGCCTGTCCTGAACGCCGCGCTGCCTTTGTCCGCCTGGAAAATATCGCGCAGATGATCGCGCAAATCGCGCATGGGCTGCGTGCTGCATCCCGCGAGTGCACTGAGCAGCCCCACGGCAATCAGGACGCGGCCATTCATCGGAACCGATGCCGGATCCTCACCGCCTCGCCCGCTTTCAGCTGCACCTGCTCGACGTGCGCCGGAAAGGTCGAATTGCGGATTTCGACGGTGTGGGCGCCGGGGACGACCTCGAGCACGCGAAGCGGCGGGCTCACGCCACGGCTGTGCCCATCGACCAAAACCTCGCCCCAAGGCGCGACCGCCAGCTCGACTCGTGCGTTGCCGCTTGCCAGGGGTGCGGGTTGTCTTTCGAGGCGCGCCAGTTTCTTGCCGAGTGGCGCTTCCGCCCTCGTCGGCAACTCGGGGGAGCCGGCCGGCGCCGGCAACGCCGCGGCCGGCTTCGCCTGCGGCGCGGCCGGCTCAAGCAGCGCGCGGGCGCCGACACCGCCGGCGAGGATTGCCAGGAACACCACACCCGCGGCGAGCAGCGCGGATCGCCGCAGGCCTAAGGGGCCGTTCTTCGCCAGCCAGCCCGCGGGCGCCTCACCGTCCAGGGACTGCGTCTCCGTATCGGCGAGCCGGCGGCTCGCCGGCGTGCCGCCGACCACCGAGTAAACGTCGTGCTCGCGCACGTGCTTGTCGGTGCGCGCGCCCTCATGGTGAAACAGGCTCGCGTAGTCGCGCGACAGGCATGACACGACCTCGTAGAAGGAGCGCGACACGAGCAGCTGCCCCGGCCGGGCGAAGCTCATCACCCGCTGGGCGACATTGATGCCGTCGCCGATGATGTTGAGCTGGCCGTTCAGGTCCTTCACCAGCCGCACCGGCCCGAGATTGACGCCCAGGCGCACCGCCAGGGCGCCGGCACCGTCGCGCACGGCCATGGAGGCGAACAGCGCGTCCTCGGGATCGCCCATGAACGTCACCGCCGCGCCGTCGCCCGTATCGAGGATGATGCGGTCGCGCGCCGGCACCGGCTCGAGCGACTTCGTGAGCACGCGGTTGAATTCCTGCTTTAGCTGCAGCTGCTCTGACACCGGCTTCTTCGAATACTCGACGATGTCGAGGAACAGCACGCTGCAGACGAGCGTGCGGCCGGAGCTCTCCATCGGCGTATTCTATTTCACGCGCATACCGGGGCTTGCCCCGGGGTCCGGCGAAACGAGAAATATGCCCGAGCCCTCGCCGGAGGCGGCGAGCACCATGCCTTCGGAAACACCGAATTTCATCTTGCGCGCCTCCAGGTTCGCAACGAGCACCGTGAGCCGGCCTTCGAGCTGCTCGGGCGCGTAGGCGGACTTGATTCCGGCGAAAACCGTGCGTGTGCCCTCGCCCAGGTCGAGTGTCAATTTTAAAAGCTTGTCAGCGCTTTCCACCCGCTCGGCGCGCGTAATACGCGCGACCCGCAGATCGAGCTTGTTGAACTCCTCGATGCTGATGGTTGCCGGCGCGGCGGGCGCCTCGAACAGCTGATCGAGCTGTTTTTGCTCGACGCGCTCGAGCAGATGCCGGTACTCGTTGATGCGATGGCCGCCGGGCATGAACGAGGCGGCATCGCGCCAGCCAAGCGGCGCCACCCCGAGGAAGCGCTCGGCCTGCGCCGCCGTGTCCGGCAGCACCGGCTTCAGATAAATCGTGAGCAGCCGGAAAAGATTGAGCGCCACCGAGCACACTTGCCGCAACTGCGGCTCGCCGCCGGCGCGCTTCGCGAGCTCCCAGGGCTTTTGCTCATCGACGAACTGGTTGGCGAGATCGGCGAGGCGCATCACTTCGCGCAGCGCCTTGCCGAATTCCCGCTCGTCGTAGAGCGCGGCGATGGGCGTCGCCTTGGCCTTGAACTCGTCAACAAGCGGCGCCGCGCCTAGCTCGCCAAGCGCGCCGCCAAACTTGCGGTGGATGAACGCCGCCGCGCGGCTCGCGATATTCACGTACTTGCCGACAAGGTCGCTGTTTACCCGGGCGATGAAATCCTCGGGGTTGAAGTCGAAGTCCTCTACATTGGCATTGAGTTTTGCCGCGATGTAGTAGCGCAGCCATTCGGGGTTCATGCCGAGTTCGAGGTAGCGTAGCGGGCTGATGCCCGTGCCGCGCGACTTCGACATCTTGTCGCCCGATACCGTGATGAAACCGTGCACGTACACGTGGTCGGGCGGCTTGTAGCCGGAGAATTCCAGCATCGCCGGCCAGAACAGCGTGTGGAAGTAGATGATGTCCTTGCCGATGAAGTGGATCATCTCCGTGCCGCGCGCGGGCTTCACGAAGGCGTCGAAGTCGAGCCCCTTGCGGCCGCAGTAATTCTTCAGGCTGGCAAAGTAGCCGATCGGCGCGTCGAGCCAAACGTAGAGGTACTTTTCCTCCCCGATGTCAGGCACGCGGATGCCGAAGTAAGGGGGGTCGCGCGAGATATCCCAGTCCGAGAGCGCCTTGTTGCCTTCGCCCTCGAGCCACTCCTTCGCCTTGTTGATCACCTGCGGCTGAAGGCGCCCGGGAGTGTCGATCCAACGCCTCAGGAACGCCTTGCATTTGGGGTCCGACAGGCGGAAGAAGAAGTGCTCCGAGGATTTAAGCACCGGCTTCGCGCCCGACAGCACGGAATAGGGGTTGCGCAGCTCGGTCGCGGAATAGACGCTGCTGCAGTTCTCGCAGGCGTCCCCGTACTGGTCTTTCGCGCCGCAATTGGGACACTCGCCCTTGATGTAGCGATCGGCGAGGAACATGCGCTTCACCGGATCGTAGAACTGCTCGACCGGCTTGCTGTAAATTAGGCCCACGGCCTTCAGCTTGCGAAACAGGTCCTGCGAGAGCTCGGTGTTTTCCGGCGAGTGCGTCGAGTGCCAGTTGTCGTACGAGATGTGGAACCCCTCGAGATAGCGGCGACGGCCACGCGCGATCTCGGCGACGAATGCCTCCGGCGTCTTTCCGGCTTTTTCAGCGGCGAGCATGATCGGCGCGCCGTGCGCGTCGTCCGCGCCAACGAAGTGCACCACCTGCCCCTGCATGCGCTGAAAGCGCACCCAGATGTCGGCCTGGATGTACTCCATAATGTGGCCGATGTGAAAGGGCGCGTTAGCGTAGGGCAGCGCCGTCGTGACGAAGAGCGTGCGCGCAGACATCTTCGAGCGGAAAAAGAGAAATTCTAGCGGCGATTAGGTACACTTAAGCGCTTTTCCCCCGCCATGCCGCTCAGCGAAGCGCAAGTCCAGTCGGCCCTCCGCAGCCTCGTCGACCCGAATACCGGGAAGGACTTGGTCGCCACGCGCTCGGTGCGCAATCTCAAGGTCTCCGGCGACGAGGTAACGCTCGAGATCGAGCTCGGCTATCCCGGCAAGAGCCAGCAGGAGCCGATCCGCCGGCAGGTGATGCAGGCGCTCAAGCAGGCTGGCGCCAGCGCCGTTTCGGTGGCGGTGAGCTCGAGGGTGGTGCCGCATGCGGTGCAGCGGGGCGTGAAGCTCGTCCCCGGCATCAAGAACATCATCGCCGTCGCCTCGGGCAAGGGCGGCGTGGGCAAGTCGACCACCGCGGTCAACTTAGCGCTCGCGCTCGCCGCCGAGGGCGCTTCGGTAGGCGTGCTCGATGCCGACATCTATGGCCCGTCGCAGCCCATGATGCTCGGCATCGCCGGGCGGCCGGAATCCAAGGACGGCAAAAGCCTCGAGCCGATGGAAGGCCACGGCCTGCAGGCGATCTCGATCGGCTTTCTCATCGACATTGACACGCCGATGGTCTGGCGCGGGCCGATGGTGACGCAGGCGCTCGAGCAGCTGCTGAAGGATACGCGCTGGCGCGACCTGGATTTCCTGGTGGTCGATCTACCGCCCGGCACCGGAGACATCCAGCTCACGCTCGCGCAGAAGGTGCCCGTGACCGGTGCCCTGATCGTCACCACGCCACAGGACATTGCGCTCATCGATGCGAGGAAAGGGCTGAAGATGTTCGAGAAGGTCGGTATCCCGATCCTCGGCGTGGTGGAGAACATGTCCTACCACGTCTGCCCGAGCTGCGGGCACCGCAGCCACATCTTCGGCGTCGGCGGCGCCGAGCGCATGTGCCGCGAGTACGGCACCGAGCTCCTCGGCCAGCTGCCGCTCGACGAAGCGATCCGCGTGCAGGCCGATTCGGGCAAGCCGACGGTGGTCGCCGACCCCGATGGACCGTCCGCCGAGATCTACCGACGCATCGCGCGCCGCTGCGCGGTGAAGATCGCCGAGCTGCAGCGCGACATGAGCTCCAAGTTTCCGAACATCGTGGTCCAGAACACGTGAGCATCAAATCGGACCGTTGGATCCGGCGCATGGCGGCCGAGCACCGGATGATCGAGCCGTTCGAGCCGGCGCAGGTGAAGGAGCTCGCCGGACGGCGCGTGGTCTCGTACGGCACATCGAGCTACGGCTACGACATCCGCTGCGCGGCCGAATTCAAGATCTTCACCAACATCAATTCCACGATCGTCGACCCCAAGGCATTCGACGAGAAAAACTTCGTCGACTACCGCGGCGAGGTGTGCATCATCCCGCCCAACTCGTTCGCCCTCGCGCGCACCGTGGAGTACTTCCGCATCCCGCGCAACGTCCTCACCATCTGCCTCGGCAAGTCCACCTATGCGCGCTGCGGCATCATCGTCAACGTCACGCCGCTTGAGCCCGAGTGGCAGGGCCACGTGACGCTCGAGTTCTCTAACACCACGCCGCTGCCGGCGCGTGTCTATGCCAACGAAGGCGTGGCGCAGGTGATCTTCATCGAGTCCGACGAGCCCTGCGAGACCTCGTACCGCGAGCGCGGCGGCAAGTACCAGGGGCAAAAAGGCGTCACCTTGCCGCGCATTTAGCCCTCGCGCCACGACGGACCACTACATCTAGTGGTGAAGTGGGTGCCGGGGCCCTATAGGGACCATAAAGGGGTCAAAAAACCCTTGACGCGGGGCGCGATTGCTCCATAATCGGCGCCAGTTTTTTTGTGCCGGCCACTTTCTCGCGAGGAAAAGGAGGTCATCATGACAAGCCAAAGGAACTCGTATCCGGTGTACGACGTTTGCGTTCGGGACATTCCTGAAACCTAGTTCGTTCGCCGGGAGACTTTGATGGGGGATCGCCCAGTTAACGTAGTGCGTACAAGACAGACCGCAGTCACCAGGCAGCAACCGCAAGAGAATCTCTTCGACACGCACCCCGAGGTCAGCCTGGACTTCGAGATCGTGCGCCAGGCGGCAGGCCAGAAGTACACCCGACCGTTCCTGATCGTCGACACGGCCATCGTGCGCGGCAAGGTGCGGCGCTTCCGCGCGGCCATGCCGCGCGTGCGGCCGCATTACGCGGCCAAGGCGAATCCGGATCGGCGCGTGCTGAAGGTGCTGATCCAGGAGGGCTGCGGTTTCGAGATTGCCTCCACCGCCGAGCTCGACCTGCTGCTCGGCCTGGGGGTACCCGCGGCGGAGATCTTTTATTCGAACCCCGTCAAGTCCCGCGAGTCGATCGCCTTTGCGGCCTCCAAGGGCGTGGAATGGTTCGTCGTCGACAGCGTGGAGGAGCTGCGCCGCGTGTTCGAAGTGAAGCCCGATGCGAAGCAGTACCTGCGCATCGCGGCGCCCAACATCGGCAGCGATTGGCCGCTTTCCGGGAAGTTCGGCGCCGGTGCGACTGACGCCCGCGAAATCGTCGCGGCGGCGGCGAGGCTGGGCGCCGACCTCGCTGGCGTCACCTTCCACGTGGGATCGCAGTGCCGCAATCCGGAAAACTGGCGCGTCGCGCTGGAGAAGGCACGCAACGTCTTCGAGCAGATGACCAAGGTAGGGCTCAAGCCGCGGCTGCTGAACATCGGCGGCGGTTTCCCGGTGCGGCACGTGAAGCCGATACCGTCGGTCGAGACCATCGGCGCGGTGGTGAACGAAGGCCTGAAAGCCTTCCCGGAGGACATCCAGGTCATCGCCGAGCCGGGGCGCTACCTCGTGTCCGACGCTGGTTATTTCGTATGCCGGGTGCTCGGCACGGCCACGCGCGCCGGCAAGCGCTGGATGCACTGGGACGCGGGCCTCTTCGGCGGCGTCATCGAGGCGGCCGAGGGGCTGAAGTACCGCATCCGCACCGACCGCGCGGGCCCGGATGTGCCCTGGACCGTGGGCGGGCCGACCTGTGACTCCGTGGACGTGGTGATGCGCGAAGAGCCGCTGCCGTCCGATCTGCAGGAAGGCGACTTCATCTATATCCGCAACGCCGGCGCCTATACCACGGCTTACGCCAGCCAGTTCAATGGCTTCCCGCTGCCCGAGGTGCGGGTCTTCGAATCTAAGTAGGCTCGTAGAGGACGAAATCGAACTTCGTCCCATCGGGCGCGGCGTGGCGCTCGCGCTGCGTCTCGCGCCATCGGGAGCGGTCGTAAGGCGGGAACCAGGTGTCGCCTTGGTAGTCCCGGTGAATCTGCGTCATCACGAGCCCTGCGGCGAGCGGCAACGCCTCGGCGAAGAGCGCCCTGCCACCGATCACGAACACGATGGGCTCGGCGGCGCACAAGGCAAGCGCAGCGTTGAGCGAGCTTGCCACGGCCGCCCCGGGCGCTTCGTAGCCGGGTCTGCGCGTGACCACGATATGCTCTCGTCCGGGGAGCAGCTCGCCCAGCGATTCCCACGTGCGGCGCCCCATGATGATCGGGTGGCCCAGTGTCAGGCGCTTGAAGTGCTTCAGGTCTTCGGGGAGATGCCACGGCAGGCGGCCTTGGCGTCCGATGACGCCGTTGGCGGCGACAGCGGCGATGAGATAGATCCGCGGGCAGTTTTGCTTCGACATCGGATCGGAATTTTGCTGAAATTATAAGTACATGCATCGAAGTCTGGTTGCTGCGGTGCTCGTCGCGCTCGCGGCATGCGCCGCGCTCGAGATGCCGGGTTCCGCGTTCCAAGCGGTAGATTCGCTCGTGCGCGAAGCTCTGGACAGCGCGCGCTCGCCGGCGGCACAGCAAAAGGCCAGCCTGCAACGCGCCGAGCAGGCGTTCGGGCGGGATGCCTCGGCGCTTAACCGCCTGCGCTTGGCGGTCCTTTTGGCTACGCTCGCGCCGCCGCTGCGCGATGACGCGCGCGCGACTGAACTCCTCGAACCGATCGCCGACCCCGGCGCCTCGGCAGTGGGGCGCTTTGCCGCCTTCGTCGCCGGGCAGGTTGGCGAGCGCGCCCGCATGGCACGGGAGCGTGAGCGTAGCGAGCGCGAGCGCGACAAGCGTGAGGAGGCACTGCGCTTGCGCCGCCCGGACAAGTGATTAGACCGTGCGGAACGCCCAGCGCCTGCTGAGCGCGATGATGAGGGCGCCGGCAAGCGCGAAGGCACCAAGCACGTAGAAGCCCGCGACGATGCCATAGCGGTCGGCGAGGAACCCCATCAGCAGCGGCGTGCTGAGGTGCGACACGCTCCAGCCGAGGCCACCCAATGCAAGCGCGGAGCCGCGCTCGGCGCTCGCGCTGGCCTCGGAGATGGTGATCTGGAAGTAGAGCGTCATCGCGGCCGTAGCGGCTCCTACCACCAGCATCCAGAAGCCGATCGGCGCAACATGATTCACCGTCGGTACCAGCCCCACCGCGGCCGCGACTGCCACGCCGCACACGACCGGCCACAGCGTCTGCGGTCCGCTGCGCACGAACCGGGCGGCGAGCAGGCTCGCGAATATCGAGCCGACGGCGCGCAGGCTGAGAAGCATGCCGGAGGTGCCTTCGGCATGGCCGAACTGCGCGAGCAGCAGCGGGTAGAACGACATCGTCAAGGAAAAAGGCAATGCCGAGAGATAGGCGCAAAGCATGGTGTACACCATGATCGGACGGCGAAGGAGCGGCAAATAGCCGGCGAGCGGATGGCGCGTGGCGGTGCTGCGCCGAGCCGCGTGCGCCGGGGTCGCAGCGCCGGCAAAGAGCGACACGAAGCCGATAACCGCGAGCGCAGCGAAGGTCGCCATGAACCCGAATGTCGCGAGCACGAAGCCGCACAGCACCGTGCCGACGATCTGGCCGAAATTCGTGACCGCATTCAGCCGGCCGAGCTGCACGCCGCGCTGCCCCGGCAGCTCGCTCGCCATTGCCCAGGTGGCGGGCCAGAATGCAGCCCTGGACAGGACGAGGGCGACTTGCCCAAGCATCAGCATCCAGAAGCCCTGGGCGAGGATGAACCATAGGCCCGCCACCACCTGCACGCAGCAGGACCCGAGCATGATGCGCCGCCCGCCGATGCGGTCGGTGTATGCGCCGCCGACGAGATTGAGCGGCGCCTGGGCGAGCACCGGAGCGGCGAACAACAGCCCGATCTGGGCGTTGGACAGGCCTTGCGATTGCGCATACAGCGGGACCGCGAGCCAGGTCATGCCAAGCCCGAAGTTCCATGCCGCGGACGCTACGAAGAAGGGCGCGTGCTGCACGTCCCATTATGTGGGGCCGCGTGTAAGGGCGCGGCTCGCGTTTCGACGAACCACCATGGGAATGGCGCTGGCTCTTGCTATGTGGCTCTTCATGACGCAGGCGCAGGCCGCATGCGTCGCTCGCTCGGCCCCAAATACGGTCGCCTTAGTGGAGCTCTATACGTCCGAAGGCTGCAGCAGCTGCCCGCCGGCCGACCGGTGGCTCGCCGGCATCGGCGAGCGCTATTCGCCCCGGCAAGTGGTGCCCCTCGCCCTGCATGTGGACTACTGGGACTACATCGGCTGGAAGGACCCCTATGCCAGGCGCGAATTCTCGCAGCGCCAGCGGCGGCTCTCGCAGCTGCAGCGCCTCGCGCTCGTCTACACGCCGCAGGTGCTGCTGCAAGGCGCCGATTTCCGCCAATGGGGCGGCGTCGAATTCGACCGCAGGGTGGCGCGCATCAATGCGCAGCCGGCTCGCGCGTCCCTCGAGCTTGAAATCCTCGAGGTAAGGGCCGACGCCTTGGCACTGCGGGCCTCCGCCGCCGTTCCGGGGCCGGTTGACCGCGCCGATGCCGCGCTCTATATCGCCGCTTACGAAAACCGCCTGGAAAGCCGGATAACGGCCGGTGAAAACCGCGGCCGCGTCCTCAACCACGACTACGTGGTGCTTGAGTGGCGCGGGCCCTATGCGCTCGGCGCGCTGGAGCTCGAGCTTGCGCTCCTGCCGAAGGCCAAAAGTGCGGACTCCGGCGTCGTGGCGTTCGTGCAGAACCGGCGCACCGGCGAGGTGCTCCAGGCGCTCTCGCTTGCCGCCTGTACGCCGGGCGGCTTTTAAACCGCCCCGGCTCTAAGGCCAGTTTTCCTTTATATTCGCGCCGGTACCCGGCCCCGGGGGTGGGGGCACAGAGGAGCGTCCATGCAAGCGACGCAAATTCGCCAGAAGGATGGCGTTTTCTACTTCGTCAGCTACCGCGCCAAGGACCTGATGGCGAAGGTGCGCTTTATTAGCCGCTTCTACGGCGAGGGCGAGGAAATTGCCCCCTCGCGGGTCGCGCAGGACGACGACATTGCTCAGTTCATCGCCAAGATCGAGCGCAACGACGAGGCGTTTCAGCGTTCGCTGTCGCGCTCCAAGGTAAAGCAGCTCAAGAACTTCTACGAAACGGCCGTTTCGCAGCCGCCGATTCCGGGCACGGTGCTGCTGTTTACCTCGGAGCGGCTCACCTTCCGTGCCAGCGCTGACGGCGGCGCGGGCACCATTAACGAGCCATCGTCCAAGTACCTGATCATCGACGGCCAGCATCGGCTCGCAGCGCTGCATTTCTACATGCAGGAGCGTCCCGACGACGCCGCCACCATCAGCGTCCCGTGCATCATCTTCGACGGGCGGAGCGAGGACTTCGCCACCGAGATGTTCGTCATCATCAACTCGACGCCGACGCGCAT
>VBCM01000204.1 GCA_005883675.1 Betaproteobacteria bacterium | reverse complement strand
GATAGCTTCCAAATCGATGTGCGGCTACGACCCGAAGCGCTGCGCCGAGGAAGCCTCGACGGAAAGATTCGGGTTATGACTACAGATCCAAGGTTCCCGGAGGTGGTGATTCCGTTCAGCGCCACCCTGATCTAGGCGTCTTCGCGAGTCAGCCCTCGCGCGTCATTAGCCAGTATTGCCACTTCATCGTCGCGGCGGAGCCCGCGACGATGGCGATGAACGTGAGGATCGAGCCGAGCGCGAGGGTGGAGAAGCCCGAGATGCCCTGCCCGATGGTGCAGCCGAGCGCGGTGATGCCGCCGAAGCCCATCAGCATGCCGCCGACGATGTGGTTCGCCGTGTCGGCGGCATCGCGAAAACCTTCCCAGCGGAACGTGCGCGTCGCCAGGGCGTAGGCGGCGGAGCCGGCGATCACGCCGAGGCCGGAGGCGATGCCGTAGGTGATGATCTTCGACTTGTCGGTCCACAGCATCAGGTAGTCGAGCGTGTAGGCCATCGGCGAGACGAAGGAGAACGATTCCATCCGCCCGCTGTTCGTCGCAACGAAGGCCTCCTGCAGGGTGTTTGGATCCTCGGCGACGTGACCCAGGACGCCGCTCACGTACCAGCCGCCGACCACCACCAGGCCGGTGACGACGCCGCCCAACGTGTAGTTGTGGTCTGCGCGAAAGTCGCGGCTCGCGTAGATAAATGCGAGCAATGCGCCCGCGAAGATGGCGGCGAGCAGCGCCACCAACGTGGCTTTGCTGGCGCCCGTGGCCGCGGCCAGCAACGACGGTAAATCCTGTCCGGCGGGCAGCGCGATCACCGCTTTTTCCAGCACGCCGACGCGGAACGCGCCGAGGATGCCGCGCAGCGTCATGTAGGCGGCGGATCAGCGTCTTCGAGCCGCAGCCCGAGCCCAGCGTCATGCCGACACCGAAGAGAAAGCCGCCAAGGATGTACGAGAGCCACGTGAAGTTGGGGCCGGGATAGATCGATTTCGAAAGATCGATCAGGCCGGCGAGCTGCAGGCCGGTGGCGCCGAGGATCGCCACCGCGATGGCGAGGAGCCACATGCGAAGGCGCGAGGTCTCGCCCATGTTCACCCAGTCGGACACGGCGCCCATGGTGCAGAAGCGGGTCTTGTTGCCGACCGCGCCGAAGATGAAGGCGAGGATGAAGGCCCCGCCGGTCACGAACGGGACCAGCGCGGCCGGGTTGGCGTCGTTCAACGTTTGGAGAAGGCGGCGAGGCGCTGCTTGGCGCTCGCGGCGGCGCTGCTTTTCGGGTACCTGTTGATGAGGTCTTCGAGGGTCTTCTGCGCGTTCTTGCGCTCGCCCATGGTCTCCTGGGAGCTCGCGATCGAGAGCATGGCGTCGGGCGCCTTTTCGCTCTCCGGCCAGGCGGCGAGGAGCTTCCGCTGCGCGGAGATCGCCTGCTTGTAGTCGCGGCTTCCGGAATAGGCCATGCCGATCCAGTACTGGGCGTTCGGCGCGAGCTTGCTGCTCGGGTAGGTGACGAGGAAGCCCTGCATCGCCGAGACGGCGAGCGAGTAGTTGCCGAGCTTGAACTGGTCGAGCGCCGCCTGGTAGGCGCGCATCTCGGCCGGCGACGCGTCGGCTTCCGCCGAGCCGGCGGGCGAGGCGGGCGTCGCGGCCGCCTGCTCGCGCGACTGCTCGAGCTTGCGAAGGCGCGTATCGATGTCGAGATAGAGATCCTTCTGGCGGCGCTCGGAGGTCTCGGCCTGGTTCGCGAGCGTCTCGAGCTGGCCGCGCATGCGCGCGAGCTCATTGTTGAGCGTCTCGACCTGCGTGGCGAGCTGCAGCAGCGCGCTGCGATCGGAGGCTCCCGAAAGCGCGGCGTCGAGCTTCTTCAACTGCTCGGCGACCTGGCGCTGGTTATCGGTCATCTCCTGGCGCAGGACATCGATGCGCCGGCGCGCCTCGTTGTCGCCAAACAGGCCCTGCGCAGCCGCGTTGAACGCGAGCGCGCAGCCGGCGGCGAACGCAAGCTGCCGCAGCATCAATATTCCCCGCTGTACAGCATGTCGTCGCGGCGGTTCTTCGCCCAGCACTCTTCGCTGTGCTCGGCACACGCGGGCTTCTCTTCGCCCAGGCTCACCGCCTCGATCTGCTCTTCGCGCGCGCCCAGCAGCGTCAGCATCTTCTTCACCGCCTCGGAGCGGCGCTGGCCGAGGCCGACGTTGTACTCGCGGCTGCCGCGCTCATCCGCATTGCCCTGGATCAGCATTTTGGCGCTCGGGTTCTCGCGCAGGAACTTAGCGTGCGCTTCCACCAGCGGCCGGTATTCGGGCTTGACGTCGAACTTGTCGAAGTCGAAGTACACCGTACGCTTCGAGAGGATGCTGCCCGGGTCCTTGAGCGCCGCGAACGGCGAGGCGCCGGGCTTGCCCGGGGTCACCGGCTTCACCGGCTGCGTCTGCACCGCCTGGGGCGCGCCCGGCTTGGTTTCCACCGGCGCCTGCGCCGCCGGCTTCTGCTCTTCGGTCGCGCAGGACGCGAGCGCGAGGCTCGCCGCGCTCAGCACACAGAACATCGCACGCATGGCATCGCTCCTTTTCATTCGATGAACGGCCCCCACGCCGGCTCGCGTACGTCGCCCGCGGCGGTGCTCAGGCGCTGCTTGACCCGGCCGTCCGCGGACACTGCCGAGAGCACGCCGCGCTCGCCGATCACGGTTGCGAGCAGGATCATGCGGCCGTTGGGGGAGAAGCTGGGGGATTCGTCGCGGTCACTGTCGGTGAGGATCTGCACCTGGCGGGTCGAGAGATCGAGCAGCGCGACCTGGAACTTGCTGTCGTTGCGCGTGATGTACGCCAGGGTCTTCCCGTCGGGGCTTATTCTCGGCGAGACATTATAGCTGCCCTCGAAGGTGACGCGCTGCGGCTCGCCCCCGGTAGCGCTCATGCGGTAGATCTGCGGCGTGCCGCCGCGGTCCGAGGTGAAGTAGATCGACTGGCCGTCGGGCGAGAAGCGCGGCTCGGTGTCGATCGCGCTCGAGCTCGCCAGGCGCCGCACGCCGCTGCCGTCGGCGTTGATCATGAAGAGCTGCGAGCCGCCCTCGCGCGAGAGCACCACCGCGAGGCGATTGCCATCGGGCGTCCACGCCGGCGCCGAGTTCGAGCCCTTGAAATTCGCCACCACGTGGCGCCGTCCGTCGGCGAGCGTGTGGATATAGACCACCGGCTTCTTGTTCTCGAAGGAGACGTAGGCCAGGCGCTTGCCATCGGGCGACCATACCGGCGAGATGATCGGCTCGAACGAGGCGAGCGCCGTCTCGGCATTGGCGCCGTCGTAGTCGGCAATCTGCAGCTCGTAGCGGTTGCCGCGCTTCACCACGTACGCGATGCGCGTCGAGAAGACGCCTTTCTCGCCGGTGAGCTTCTCGTAGACGAAGTCCGAGATGCGGTGCGCGGTGGCGCGCACCTGGTCCTTGTTGAGCGTATAGGCGATGCCGCCGAGCGGCTGCTGCTTGACGACATCGTGCACGCGAAAGCGCACCTCGAAGCGGCCATCGGGCCGCTGCTGCACCGAGCCCACCAGCAGCGCGTCGGCAAGCCGCGAGCGCCACTCGGCGTAGTTGATGCTCGTCGCCTCGGTCGGCTCGGGCGCGATCGGCGGCAGCTCGAGGCCGCGGAAGAAGCCGCTGCGCTCGAGATCGGCGCGCACGATGCTGCTGATGCCGGGCGGCAGCGTCTTTTCGCCGGTGAAGGGCACGATGGCGATCGGGATGCGCTGCGCGCCGGCGCCGGTGATCTCGATCGAGAGCTGCGCGTGCGCGGCCGGAATGCAAAGCAGGAAAAGCGCGAGTAGTCGGGTCATCGGTCCTGGGGGCGGAATTTTAATTCGAGCTGCCGCTGGAAAAGGGCCCGGTCGTCGGGCTGCGGGAGCGGCGAGGATTTCATGATCGCGCGCTCCACCGCGTCGTCGTAGGCGGCATGGCCGCTCGACTTGCGCTTGCGCACCGTGAGCAGATCGCCGGTCGGCAGAACGGTGACGTCAAAGATCGCTTCCGGATTGCCGGGGATGTCCTGCTGCAGGATGATGTTGCCGCGGATCTTGGCGCGGATCTTGTCGATCCACGTGGCGAGCGCCTTGTCGCGCGCGGCGGCCTGCTGGCGCGCGATCAGCTCGCGCAGCTCGCGGTCCTTGCGCTGCTCGTCGATCTTCTTTTCCTCGAGCGCGGCCTGCTCCCGCAGCTTCTTCTCGAAGGCGAGGTCGCGCTTGGGCTCGGGCTTCGGCTTGGGCTTGGGCTTCTCCGGCACCACGATGTCGGGCTTCTTCACCTGCGGCTCGGGCTCGGGCGGCGGCGCGGGCTTGGGCAGCGGCTTCTCCTCGAGCACCGGCGGGGGCGGCGGCGGGGGCGTCTCCCAGAGCTCCACCGTCACCGTCTCGGGCGGATTGCTCTGGAAGCGCACGCCGAAGAAGAGCACCCCCAGCAGGCACAGGTGCACGAGCCCGGAAAGCACCGCGGCGCGCCCGAGCGCCGGGCGAGGCCGGCTGCCGTACGCGCCGGAGGTGAGCGCCGCGGCGCTCACTGCGCGAGCTTCACCTGCAGGCCGACGCGGCTCACGCCCTGTCTTCGCAGCTCGTCCATCACCTGGAGCACCGCCTCGTAGCGCGCGTCCTTGTCGCCGCCCACGAGCACCGAGAGCTCGGCGTTCTTGCCGCGCACTTCCTTGATCGCGGCGGCGAGCTCGCCGCGCGACACCATGCGCTCGGAGACGATCGCGCCCGCGCGGTCGCGGCTGCGCACCACGAGGCCGCGGTCGGCCTTGACGTACACCTCGAGCGGCACGACGCGCGGCTGGCCGGCCTTGTCCACCGTCGGCAGATCGATCACCGCCGGCGTGATCAGCGGCGCGGTGACCATGAAGATGACGAGCAGCACGAGCATCACGTCGACGTACGGCACGATGTTGATCTCGTGCATCGGGCCGCGGCGGCGAAGGGCTGGCATCAGGAAATCGGGGTCAGAGCCCTATTTCTGGAAATGCTGGGCAGCAACCGGCACGGGAGGAAATAGGGCTCTGACCCCGATTTCATCGCACGGCCTGGCGATGCAGGATGTTCGAGAACTCCTCCATGAAGCTCTCGAAGCGGTTGCCGAGCCGCTCGACGTCGTGCGAGTAGCGGTTATAGGCCACCACCGCCGGGATGGCGGCGAAGAGGCCGATGGCGGTGGCGACGAGCGCCTCGGCGATGCCCGGCGCGACCTGCGCGAGCGTCGCCTGCTGCACGTTGGCGAGGTTGCGGAAGGCATGCATGATTCCCCACACCGTGCCGAAGAGGCCGACGTACGGGCTCACCGAGCCGGTGGAGGCGAGGAAGGCGAGATGGCGCTCGAGGAAATCCATCTCGCGCTGGAAGGTCGCGCGCATCGCGCGCCGCGCGCCGTCGACCCTGTCGCTCACATCGGTGCCCGACTGGCGCAGCTTGGCGAACTCGCGGTAGCCCGCCTCGAACACGCGCTCGAGCGAGCCGATGGTGTGGCGATGGTTCACCGCGCCCTGGTAGAGCGCGTTCAGGTCCTGGCCGCCCCAGAACTCGCGCTCGAATTTCAGCGTCTGCGCGACCGCGCCACCATCACCACCTTCACCACGATGCTTGCGTGAAGGATCAGCGCCCAGATGTCCAGATCCTGCGTGACGGTCGGCATTCAGTTCAGTGCCTGTTCGAGTTCGGGTGGCATGCGAGCCGGCTTCATGCGGCCTTTGTCCACCACGGCGAGGGTGACTTGCGCTTCGACCAGCAACTCGCCGGGGCGTTCCACGACCTGGCGAAACACGACGCTCGCGCGGCCGATTTTAACCACTTCCGCGCTGACCGAAACGAGCTCGTTAAGCCGGGCGGCGCGGTGATACTTGACTTCGAGGCTCGCCACCATGAACTGCACGCCGCGCTCGCCCGCGAGGCGCGCGAGGTCGATGCCTGACTGGTTCAAGAGCTCGGTGCGCGCGCGCTCCATGAACGAGAGGTATTGCGCGTGGTACACCACTCCGCCCGCGTCGGTGTCCTGGTAGTAGACGC
>VBCM01000203.1 GCA_005883675.1 Betaproteobacteria bacterium | reverse complement strand
CGGCTGGCCGAGCTGCGCCGACAAGCGCTCGGCGACGAGGCGCCCGATCACGTCGTAGCCGCCGCCGGGCGTGCTCGGCACGATGATGTGCACTGTGCGGCTCGGGTATTCCTGCGCGCCGGCGATCGCCGCGAAGAGGACGAGCGCGCCGGCGAGCCAACGTGCCATGCGAATTAGGGCTCTGACCCCGATTAATTCAGCGCCTTGAGCCGCGGCATGACGCCGCGCGCGAAGCGCTCCATGTTGGCGCGCGTGAGGTCGGCGGGCAGCGTGCCGAACTGGCACATCACCAGCAGATTGCCGAAGCGCAGGTCCGCCCAGTACTGCTCGAATGCGCGGTACACGGTCTCGGCGCTACCGCAGACGAAGAGGCCAAGCTCGAGCGCCTGCTCGAGGGTGACGTCGCCGAACATCTGCGCCTTCGCCTTCATGACGTTCTTCAGCGACTCGCGCGAGGTGTAGCCCGGCGGCAGCAGCATCTCGAGCGGCATGCGCACATACACATTGCGAAACGCCTCGAAGTGCGCCTTTGCTTCCGCGCGCGCGGCAGCGTCCGTTTCGCCGACGTAGACGGGCACCGCCCAGCCGAGTTGCCGGTCCTCGCATGAATAGCCGTAGCCCGCGCACGTGTCGCGATACTGCTTGAGATAGCGCTGCACCACCTTCACCGGGCTGAACGTCTGCAAGTAGGTGTAGCGCCGGTCCGGGTGCGATGCCCAGTCGATCGTCTCCTTGCTGCCCTGCGACGGGATCCAGATCGGCGGATGCGGCTTCTGGTAGGGGCGCGGCCAGAGATTCACGTAGCGCACGCGGTAGTGATGCCCGTGGAACGAGAACGGGCCGGGCTCGGTCCAGGCGCGCACGATGAGATCGTGCGCCTCATGGAAGCGGTCGTGCGAGAACGTCGGGTTCACGCCGAAGGTGTGGTACTCGGCGCCGATGCCGCGCACGAAGCCGCTGATCAGGCGCCCGCCGCTGATGACGTCGATCATCGCGTGCTCTTCGGCGACCATCATCGGGTGCGAGCGGAGCGGCAGCGCGCTGCCGAGGATGGCAATGCGCGCGCGCTTGGTACGCCGGGCCAGCGCCGAGGCGGTGACGATCGGCGAGGGCATCAGCCCATACGCCGTCTGGTGATGCTCGTTCACCGCGAGCACTTCGAAGCCGAGCTCCTCGCCGTACTCGAGCTCATCGAGATAGCGGTTGTAGAGCCGGTGGCCCTTCTGCGGATCGAAGTTGCGGTTGGGGAGCGTGACCCACACGGTGCCGTTCTTGCGCCCGGCCGCGAGATCGAGGTCGGCGTACGGCATGAGATGAAAGAGCACTATCTGCATGCGAAGCGCACCACCAGATCGCAGAACTCGTCGGCCTTTTCCACCTGCGGTAGATGCCCGCAGCGCTCGAAAAGGTGCACCTCGGCGCGGGGCAAGAGCCGCTTCAGTTCGTGCGCGATGCCGACCGGCAGGATGCGGTCCTCTTTGCCCCACACGATGGCGACCGGCACGTCGATGCGATGCAGCCACCTCGGGAGCTGCGGATCGTGCAGCCGCGGCTCCCAGGCGAGGCGCGCGGTGGTGTGCCGGTTCTTGAGCGCGATATCGATCGCCTCCGGCGTCAGCGGTATCGCGAGGCGCTCCTCCGCGTAGCGCTGCTCAAAGAAGAGCTGGCGGATCGTGTCCTCGGGCGAGAGCAGAAAAATGTCCGCCGCCTCGGCGCCCGGCGCGGCGATGCCGGCGGGACTCACGAGCACGAGCGAGCCGATGCGCGAGGTGTTGCGCACCGCCATCTCGAGCGCCATCCAACCGCCCATCGAGCTGCCGACGATGACCGCGCGCTCGAGCTTGAGCGAGTCGAGAAAATCGAGATAGAAGTAGGCGACGTCGTGGATGCTCTCCAGCCACTCGGGCTCGTCGCTCAGCCCATAACCCGGATGCTCGGGCACGATGACGTCGAACCGGCGCGCAAGCGTCTCCATGAACGGCAGCACGACAGGCGCGCCGCTCGCGCCGTGCAGGAAGACGAGCGGCGTGCCTTTGCCCGCGCGACGGTAATGCGTGCGGCAGCCGTCGAGCTCGAGATAGTGATCAGTGAACGGCATGGGCGAGGCGCCGGCCGGCGACGCCGGATTCAGTGATGACCACCGGGATCTCGGCAAAGTTCATCGGCGCCATCACGTGCGCGCCGGCGACGCCGGGAATCTCGGCGAGCTCGCGGAGCACTTCGATGCAGATCTTGCGGCCCTCGAGCTTCGGATCGGCGGCGCGCTCGAGGCGCTCGACGTAGGCGTCGGGAATGATCGTGCCGTAGAGCTTCTCGCGCATCCAGCGCGCCGAGCGCGCGGACGGAATGGGCGCGACGCCGATCAGCAGCGGCACGCGCACGCCCGCATCGGCGAGGCGCTGCAGGTAGCGGCGCACCACGCCGACATCCATGCAAAACTGCGTCTGCACGAAGTCCGCCCCGGCCTCGATCTTCGCCTTGAGCCCGTTGGGCTCCCAGCCCGGCGGCGGATCGAGCGGCACGTCGGCCGCGCCGAGCACGAGCCTGAGCTGCGGCCCGTCGATCTTCGTTCCGGTGGGGAGCGCATTTTCCGTGCGCATGCGATGCGCCATCGCGAGCAGCGTGCGGCTATCGAGGTCGTACACCGGCTTGGTCTCGGGCTGATCGCCCGCTTTCGGATCGTCGCCGCCGAGCACCAGGATGTTGCGGATGCCGAGCGACGCCGCGCCGAGGATGTCGCCCTGGAGCGCGAGGCGGTTGCGGTCGCGGCAGGTCATCTGGAAGATCGGCTCGATGCCGCTTTGCACCAGGAAGTGCGCGGTCGCCAGGCTGGAGAGATGTACTTTGGCGCCGGCGCCGTCGGTGACGTTGACCGCGGTCGCCAGGCCTTTCAGCGGCATCGCGCGTCGCAGGAACTCCGCCGGGTCGGTGGAGACCGGCGGCGTGATCTCCGCCGTGATGACGAACTGGCCGCTGCGCAGCTTTGCCTGCAGCTCGCTTGCCGCGCGGCGTTCGGCAACCATGGGCCGGCGATCTTACCGAATTCGGGGTCAGAGCCCAATTTAAATAGGGCTCTGACCCCGATTTGCCTCAGTACGTTTTGTACTGCAGGTATTTGCCGGTCATCACGAGCTTGACGCGATCGCCTTTCTCGTGCGCCTGGCGCGAGATGTCGAGGTCGAAGTCGATGGCACTCATGATGCCGTCGCCGAACTCCTCGTGGATGAGCTCCTTGATCGTCATGCCGTAGACGTTCACGAGCTCGTAGAGGCGATAGATCAGCGGATCGGTGGGCACCGCCGTCGGCAGCGAGCCCTTGTATGGCACGCTCTGCAGTAGCAGCACCGCCTCGTCGGGCAGGTCGAAGATCTTGCCCACCGCCTCCGCCTGCTTCTTCGTCATCTGCATCTGGCCGAGGCACGCGGCCGTAGTCCATTCTTTCGACTGTCCCACCTTCTTCGCCACGTCGGCCCACTTGATTCCCTTGGCGACCTTGCGGAAGAGGATCAGGTCGGTGACGTCCTGGCGCTTCATTGCCTTCGCGACCGTGGCAAGTGCGAGGTCCGGTTCACGTTTCATGATTGGCTCCTTCGGGGCTAGAGCTACGATCGTACTCGCGCGTTGGTGCCTTCGAAACCGTGCCGGACCTA
>VBCM01000202.1 GCA_005883675.1 Betaproteobacteria bacterium | reverse complement strand
CGCGTGCGGATCGTGGCCGCCGGGGCGCTGCTGGAAGCCCTCGCCGAGCTTGTGCGGCGGAAAGAGCGGCGCCGCGTCACGGAACTGCGGCGGCACGCGCGTCTTCCACAGGTCGACCGGCTCCATCACGTGGGAGTCGGCCGAGACGATGAGGTCCGTCACTCGAAGTACTCGCCGTCGCGATACACCACCGGGACCCGCTTGTTCTCCTTGGAATCACCCGGCATCGGCTCGCCGCGGATGTTGAGCCGCGCGCGCGGGTCCTGGCCGCCAGCGCGGCAGCCGATGCGCAGCAGGACGAGCGGCTCCTCACTGATTGCCTCAAACCAGTAGTACGCGCCCGCCGGGAGCATGATGCCCTCGTGCTTCCCCACGTCGGTGTAGCCGCCATCCGCGTCGTAGTAGCGGGCCTTGCCCTGCAGCACGACGAAGGTGTGATCCTCGTGCGGATGCGCGTGCAGGCCGTTCTCGCCGCCCGAGGCGTACACCTTGAGCGTGGCCCACATGTTGTCGGTGCGCGCAAGGAGCGTGTTCGTGCGTCCCTGCTCGAGAAGCTGCGCGCGCAGCTTGAAAAACGAGGGCTGTTTCGTCGTTGGCTTGGTCGCGGGCGTGGCCATGGGCTTTCTCCTTCGGTTAGTGTAATGCCGACGCCATGAAATGGTTCGCGCTATTGATGTGGCTCGCCGCCGTGCCGGCAGCCCTCAGCCAGGAGCTGCTGCGCTACGAGGGCGCCGACCGCGTGGCGAAGGCGCTTCCCGCGGCGCGCAAAGAAGGCTCGCTCACCCTCTATACGAGCTTTGCCGAAAAGGATCTGCCCCCGCTGCTCGCCGCCTTCGAGAAGCGCTATGGCATCAAAGTCAGGCTGTGGCGCTCGGCGTCGGAGAACGTCCTGCAGCGTACGGTGGCCGAGGCCGCCGCCGGCCGTCATGATGTCGACGCGGTCCACACCTCGGCCATCGAGATGGAGGCGCTCTATCGCGAGGGCATTCTGCAGGCGGTCGTGCCGCCGCACGGCGCAAAACTGCTGGAAGGCGCGCTGCGCCCGCATCGCGGCTGGATCGCCACGTATCTCTCGTTCTGGGTGCAGGCGTACAACACCAACCTCGTTCGCAAGGAGGAGCTGCCGCGCCGGTTCGAGGACCTGCTGGATCCACGCTGGAAAGGAAAGCTCGGCATTGAAGCGCGCGTGCCCGATTGGTACGCGGCGCTCGTCACCGACATGGGCGAGGAGAAAGGCATTCGGTTCTTCCGCGAGCTCGTCGCGAAGAACGGCATTTCGGTGCGCGGCGGTCATACGCTGCTCAACAATCTGGTCGTTGCCGGGGACGTGCCGCTCGCGCTCACCATGTACCAGTACATCGTCGAGGGCGTGAAGCGCAAAGGCGCGCCGGTCGACTGGATCGTGCTTGAGCCGGCGATCGGGCGCATGAGCGGCGTCGGCGTCGCTCGAGCGGCGGCGCACCCGCACGCGGCGCTGCTCTTCTACGACTTCATGCTCTCGCAAGAGGCGCAGCAGCTCCTGCTATCCCTCGACTACGTGCCCACCCTCGCCAGCCTGCCCTCGCCGCTTGCGCAGCGCCGCTACAAGCTCATCGACCCCGGGCGCGCGATGGACGAGCACGACAAGTGGCAGAAGTCCTTCGAGGATGTGATCGTCAAGCGCAGCAGCCAATGAGAAAAATAGGGTCCGTCCCTATTTATCTTGCCGCCTTGCTCGCGCTGCAGGCGGCGCAGGCGCAGTCGCTGCCGGAGCTCGCGCTCTCTGCCGGCCCGGATCGCGAGCAGCGGCTCGTCGAGGGCGCGAAGAAAGAAGGGGCGCTCCTCTTCTACACCACCTTCCCGCCCGAATACGCGAACCAGCTCATCGAGCCCTACGAGCGGCGCTACGGCGTCAAGGTGAACTATTGGCGCGCGCGCTCGGAGATCATCCTCAACCGCGCGCTTGCCGAGGGCCGGGCGGGCAGCGCTACGGCGGATGTCATCACCACCATCTCGCCGCAGCTCGAGGCGCTGCGGCGCGAAGGGCTGCTGCAGGAAGTGCGCTCGCCGTACCAGCAGGAGCACGCCGACTTCGCCATCCCCGCGCACCGCGAATGGGTGGCGACGCTGCAGCACGTGTTCGTGCACGCCTACAACACCAACAAGGTGAGAAAGAGCGAGCTGCCGCGGCGCTTCCAGGACCTGCTCGCGCCGAAGTGGAAAGGCAAGCTCGCGATCGAGGGCGATGACCACGAGTGGCTCTCGTCGGTGATCGCCGACATGGGCGAGGCGGAAGGCATGCGCTTCTGGCGAGAGCTCGTCGCGACGAACGGCATCTCGGTGCGCAGCGGCCATCCGCTCCTCACGAGCCTCGTCGCCTCCGGCGAGATACCGCTCGCGCTGACGGTCTACCAGTACAGCGTCGAGCAGGCGAAGAAGAAGGGCTCGCCGATCGACTGGTTCGTGATCGAGCCGGCGGTGAGCATCACGAACGGTATCGCCGTGCCGAAGAAGGCCGCGCACCCGCACGCGGCGCTCCTCTTCTACGACCATATCATCAGCGCCGAGGGCCAGCGCATCCTGGCGAAGATCGGCTACGTGCCGACGCACCGCGAGGTGGAGTCGCCGGTGAAGGGCGTGCGACTCAAGCTTCTCGACGCGGCGACGCTCCTCGACGAGCAGGAAAAATCCCGCCGACTGTTCGAGCAGCTGATCCTCAAAGGCGCGGCGCGCTAGGCGCGCTTGCGCAGGAAGACGTGCGTCGCGCGCTCGCCAGCGACCGATCTTGCGCACTCGTAGCCGAGCGCGTGCAAATCGATGCCCTGCCAGAGCGGCTCCCCGTTCCCCATCAGCACCGGGCGGATCGCAAGATGCAACTCGTCGATCAGCCGCGCCTGCAGATACTGCCGGACCGTCGCGACGCCGCCGCCGAGTCGGACGTCGCGGCCGCCCGCCGCGGCGCGCGCCTCTTCGAGCGCGGCGTGAATGCCCTCGGTGACGAAGCGAAACTCCGTGCCGCCCTTCATCTTGAGCGGCGCGCGCGGGTAATGCGTGAGGACGAAGACCGGCGTGTGATACGGCGGTTCCTCGCCCCACCAGCCGCGCCAGCTCTCGTCGGGCCAGGGCCCGCGCACCGGCCCGAACATATTGCGCCCGAGGATCCACGCGCCGATGCCAGCAAAGCCCTGCTCCGCCACGGCGTTGTCGGTCCCCGTCTCGCCCTCGCCCAGGTCCTGCATCTTGCGCCACAGGCGCGTGGGGAAGAACCACTCCATCAGCTCGGGACCGCGCACGCCGAGCGGGTTCTGCAGACTCTGGTTCGGCCCGGCGCCGTAGCCGTCGATGGAGACGGCGAAGCTTTGCACGCGCAACTTGGACATCCGGTTCTCTCCTAACACTCGCAACCAAACGCGCGCGCCAACGGACACTGGCACGGCACGTTCCGCGCGCCGGCGTCGGGACGGTCAACACGATGTTGGAACAGCCCCCGCATGAAGCGCCATGCACGGCTGAAAAATGATTGCGCTCGAGGCCTTGGTTGCGGCGGACTATCGTTCTCATTGCTGCTGATGATGCGTGCAGCCGCTGCCGTACACGCGTCGCAGATGTACGCCTTTGCACCGGCGACCAGCTTCGCGACCTGAGTTTC
>VBCM01000097.1:101322-104355 GCA_005883675.1 Betaproteobacteria bacterium | reverse complement strand
GCTCCGCCTCGTTCAGGTGTTTGGGCGCCTGGACCGTCGGGATGATGGCGAAGTGATCCGAAATCTTGCTGTTGTCGAAAATGCGCTTGTTCGGTCGCACCCAGCCTTGCTTCAGAATCTGCTGCGCGAAGGGCGAGAACGCGCTCTGGGCGCGAAGCGCCGCAAGCGTTTCCTGCGCGGTATCGAGATAGTCCTCGGGCAGCGCGCGCGAGTCGGTGCGCGGGTACGTTAGCGCCTTATGTCGCTCGTAGAGCGCTTGCGCCAGCGAGAGGGTCATGCGCGCCGGGAAGCCGAAGCGCGCATTCGCCTCGCGCTGCAGGCTGGTGAGGTCGAATAGCAGCGGCGAGAGCTGCGTCGCCGCCTTCGTCTCCTCGCTGGCAATGCCTTTCTTGCCGCGGCATGCTCGCACCACGGCCGCTGCCTGCTCGGCGCTCCAGAGGCGCTCAGGCCTGAGCTCGCTATCGTCCTGCTTCTTGAACGCCGGGTCGAACCAGCGGCCCTCGTACTCGCCGGCCTTGGCGCTGAAGCGCGCGTGCACTTCCCAGTAGTCGCGCGGCGTGAAGGCGCGGATTTTGTCTTCGCGCTCCACCAGGATGGCGAGGGTGGGGGTTTGCACTCGGCCGACCGTGGTGAGATAGAAGCCGCCCTCCTTGGAATTGAAGGCAGTCATGGCACGCGTGCCGTTGATGCCGACCAGCCAGTCCGCTTCCGAGCGGCTCTTCGCCGCGTCGGCGAGCGGCAGCAACTCGCGGTCCGGGCGCAGCTTCGAGAAGCCCTCGCGGATCGCCTGCGGCGTCATCGATTGCAGCCACAGGCGCTCGATCGGCTTTTTGATCCGCGCGTGCTGCACGATGTAGCGGAAGATGAGCTCGCCCTCGCGCCCGGCGTCGCAGGCGTTGACGAGCGACGTTACGTCCTTGCGCTTCATCAGGCGCAGCAGCAGATTCAGCCGCTGCTCGCTTTTCTCGAGCGGCGCCAGTTCGAAGCGCGGCGGGATGACCGGAAGATGCTTGAATGACCACTTGCCGCGCTTGACCTCGTACTCCTCCGGCACCGCCAGTTCGAGCAGATGCCCGACGGCCGACGACAGCACGTAGCGCTCGCTCTCGTAGTAGTCGCCTTTGCGCGCGAAGCCGCCTAGCGCGCGCGCAACGTCGCCCGCCACCGACGGCTTCTCTGCAATGATGAGTTTCTTGGTCATGCCGGCGAAAGGCCGCAGATCATAAGTGCAAAGCAGCGGCCGCTTCAACCACCGCCGCGGTATGCGCTTGCTACGCGCGCGTGCGCGCGCGTAGCATCAGTTGGGCAGCCGAGTGTGCGCCGCGCTGAATAGATCCTCGGCGAGCAGCTGGCTGGTGGGGGTCTGCTGGTTCCACAGCACCATCAGCACGATGAGCTTGAGCTGATTGAGCGACAGCGCAGCGCCGGAAGCGGCAAGCGAGCGCTCGAGCACGAGCTCGCGCGTCTCCGGCGTCAGCATGCCGGACTGCTCGAGAGTGATCAGGAAGCCGCGGCATTCGGCATCGAGCTTTGCCAGTTCGCGCGGCGCAAAGGCCCGGAAGCTGGTGCGCGCATTGGGCAGTGCGCGGGGGGCGCCGCGCGGCGCGCTCAGCACGCCCGCCAGCCAGTGCAGCGCCTCGCTGATGTCCGAGTCCTCAAAGCCGGCTGCCGCGAGCTTGCGCACCACGCGCTCGCGATCATCGGCGAGCTCGGCCTGCTGACAGTTCTCGAAGAGGTAAGCCAAGATGTCGTACATGGGCACTCCTTTCTTTTAACGCGGGGACGCGCCAGGCGTTTACCCGCGGTGCGCCTTCTCCAGGCGCTGGTAAAGCCCTCCCGGCAGCACGGTTACCCGGCCATCGAGCTCCAAGCGCAGCAGCTGCGAGCTGACCTCCTCCGGCGATAGTCCCGAGCGTGCGCAAAGCGAATCCACGTCCACCGGATCATGTCCCATGACGGCGAGCAGGCCGGTATCGGCGCCCGGCACGCTCACAAGCGTGCTGGCGCGAGCGGTTGGCTGAAAGCCCGCCAACTCGGCAAGCACATCGTCGGCGGATTCAACGAGCTTTGCCCCAGACTTGATGAGGGCATGGCAACCCTTCGACAGCGGCGAGTGGATCGATCCTGGAATGGCGAATACGTCGCGCCCCTGATCAGCAGCGCTGCGCGCCGTGATGAGAGAGCCTGAAGCGATTGCCGCCTCGACGATCAGGCAACCGCGTGCAAGTCCGCTGATCAGGCGGTTGCGGCGCGGAAAGTTGTGCGCGATGGCCGGTGTGCCGAGGGCAAATTCGGAAACTAGCAGGCCGCGGCGAGCGATCTCGCTCGCCAATTCGGCGTTGCGGCTCGGATACACCACATCGACACCCGTGCCGAGCACCGCAATCGTGGAGCCCGCGCCGGAGAGCCCGCCTCGGTGCGCAGCCGCATCGATGCCTAGCGCGAGCCCTGAGACGATTGTGAGACCGGCAGCGCTCAGCGCTTGGGCGAAGTGCGCGGCGTTGCTTTCGCCCTGGGCCGAAGCGTTGCGGCAGCCGACGATGGCGAGTGCCGGGCGCTGCAGCAGCTCGACGCGCCCGTGGGCATAAAGCACCGCCGGCGGATCGGCGATCTCGAGGAGCGAGCGCGGATAGCTTTCGTCCGCGAGGGTAATGACGAAGTGCTCTTCAGCGCCGGCCCAGTCGCGCGCCCGGGCGACAGCGTCGCGCACGCGCGCAGATCCGAGCGCTTCGAGAGTCTCGGGCGCGAGGAACGAAGCGAGCTCCGCGCGACTGCGCGCGAGCACGTCGCGCGGCAGCCCGAATTTGCCCAGCAGATTGCGAAGCGTGGAAGCACCGAGCCCCGGAGTGAGGGAGAGTTGCAGCCATCCCGCAAGCTCCGCATCGGGCCTCATGCCGCAGGCGCGCCTCGGCTGCTAAGGCGTTTGCACGACATCGAGCGGACTCACCGGCCGCGTGATGTTCATTACCAGAGCATAGGACACGCGGTTGAAGACGCGGAAGACAAACGCGAGCCCTGCGCGCTCGGCAGGCA